>NZ_CP015961.1:2104603-2405261 GCF_001659785.1 Dietzia timorensis | reverse complement strand
CGACCGCGGCGGGCGCGTTCGTCATCGACACCGCTCCGCGGGGCCGCCTCCTGTGGCTGCCCGCCGTGGTCACGAGCAGCGCCCCACCGTTCGCCATTCCCGTCGGCGCGTTGATCTCCGGGACGCTGTCCGAGTTCGCCCCGTTCCCGCGCACACTCACCCTCATCCTCGCGGTGGTCGTGCTCGCCCTCATCGCGGTTCTCGTCGCGTTGTGTCCTGAGACCATGCCTCGGCGAGGCGGCGCTCTCGGCTCCCTCGTCCCGCGAGTCCACGTGCCGCAGGGCTCGGGGCGGATCCTCGCCGCCGCGGGCTGCGCACTTGTGGCCACCTGGTCGTTCTCGGGTTTCTACCAGTCCTTTGCCCCGGGTATGACGGCGGACTATTTCCATTCGAGCAGCGCGCTGGTGATCTCCGTGGTCTTCGCCTCCGCGGTGATCCTCGCCCCGCTCGGCGGGAGCCTGTCGGGGCGCATGCAACCCGTGCACGCCTTTCGCCTCGGCCTCTGCTCCTTCCTGGTGCTCTCGGTGGCGATCATGGCATCGCTCCACGCCGGTGCCCTCGGCCCCTTCCTCGCCATCAGCCTTGTCGCCGGGCTCGCTCAGGGCGCTGCGAACAGCAGCGGCATGCGCGCCGTGCTCGGCAATGTCGACGCCTCCGAACGGGCGGGCACCCTCGCGACGATGTACCTCATCTCCTACAGCGGCGCCGCCATACCGGGGCTCGCCGCAGGGCAGGCGTCGAAATCGATCTCGCTCCCCGATGTCGGTACCGGCTACGTCGCGCTCGCGATGGTCGCGGGCATCGCCGCCCTCGTCATCACCGCATTCCGCCGAAAGGGACACAGCCCGGCGGCGCGCTGAGACAATCGCGCCTAGACAGGATCGCGAAAGGACGGACCCATGCCGGCGCACCACCTTGATCTGGCCACCCAGGGCGGTCTGGCCGACATTCTCCCCGCCGTCGCCGCCTCATACGGGATCGGCGGGGACGACTCTGCCACAGCCCCGTTCTCGCTCACCCCGAATCGTGACGTCGTGGTGCTGCTCATCGACGGTCTCGGAGCCACTCTCCTCGAGCAGCATCGCGAACTCGCGCCCACCCTGCACTCCCGCATCGCCCACACCATCGCCGCAGGATTTCCCGCCACCACTGCGACCTCGTTGTCGACGCTCGCGATCGGGGCTCCATGCGGTGCCCACGGCATCATCGGCTACAGCTTCGGGCTACCGGAGCAAGGGAGCGGCAGGAGGCTGTTCAACTCGCTGCGCTGGCGCTTCGACTCCGCGCGCGGCGAGGACGCCCGCGCCGATCTACCTCCCCGCGAGGCTCAACGACGTACCAGTCGCCTGGAACAACTCGCAGGAGCGGGCATCGAGGTGCACTATGTCGCGCCCGGCTACCAGGAGCATTCGGGTCTCACTCGCGCCTCGTTCCGCGCAGGCGGCACGTTCCACGACGCCTCTACAATTGACGAGGTTCGGAACGGCGTGCTCGAGGTCGCGGCGCTCCCGGGAACCCAGCGCCACTTCGTCTACGCCTACTACCCCGACCTCGATGCAGCCGGGCATATCTTCGGCCCCGGGTCACCGGAGTGGAAGGGCGAACTCATCAAGGTCGACACGCTCGTCGGGGACCTGCTGTCTGCACTGCCATCGACGACGACACTGCTCGTCACCGGCGACCACGGGATGATCGCGGCAGGACACGCGGTGAATCTCGACGCGGAGAAGGAGCTGGCGTCCGGCGTCATACTCGTGGCAGGGGAAGCGCGGGTGCGGCACGTCTACACCGAATCGCCTGCCGCGACGGAGGATGTGCGCGAGCGGTGGGCCGAGACGCTGGGCGAGCATGCCCATGTCGTGACGAAGGAGCAGGCGCTCGACGAACAGTGGTTCGGGCCGACACCGCCGAGCGCGGACATCGAGCGGCGGATCGGGGACGTGCTCGCGGTGGCCGAGGGGACGAGCGTGCTGCTGCGCCCCGCGGGCGAGCCCGACGAATCGACGATGGTCGGCCACCACGGGGCGTGGACCGCGGACGAGCAATTGGTTCCGCTCATCGCCGGGGAAGGGGCGGTTCGACAATGACGTCGGAGGTGTGGCGCGCGCTCGTCAGCCGCGGAGCTCCTGAGCGAGCATGACGATAATCCCGCTCGGTCCGCGTAGGTAGGAGAGCTTGAACACGTCGTTATAGTTGGCGACCCCGCGTAGGGGGTGGCAGTCGTGCTTCGCGGCTATGGCGAGGGCGGCGTCGATGTCGTCGACCTTGAATGCGACGCGATGCATGCCGATCTCGTTGGGAAGAGTGGGCTCGGTATCGATGGCGTCGGGGTGGATGTATTCGAACAGCTCCAGCCGGCCGTTGCCGTCGGGTGTCTGCAGCATTGCAATTCTCGCGTGGTTTCCGTCGAGACCCACGGCCGTGTCAGCCCACTCGCCGCTAACTGTGTCGCGGCCGATCACAGTGAGACCGAGGTCGGTGAAAAAGGCGATAGTGGCGTCAAGGTCGCGGACCGCAATGCCGACGTTCTCCAAGGATATGGCCATGTGCTGATGCTACCGGCGGGCGAGGAGCGAAAGCGCCTACTGTGTGGGTGGAACGCACGACCGTTGGGAGACCCCTGTGACTTCTGCTTTACGTCCCGTCCGCATCGCCGCGCAGATGGCGCCGCAACATTCGAGCTACGAGAACATCCGCGAGACCGCCGCCGAATTGGAGGCGATCGGTGTTGATGTGATCTTCAACTGGGATCACTTCTATCCGCTGAGCGGCGAGCCAGACGGCCTGCACTTCGAATCGTGGACGATGCTCGCGGCGCTCGCGGAGCAGACCTCCCGTGTGCAGATCGGCGCGCTGGTGAACTGCAACAGCTACCGCAATGCGAACCTGCAGGCCGATATGGCCCGCACCATCGACCACATCAGTGCCAAGGGCGGGGAGGGCCGGTTCATCTTCGGCACCGGCGCCGGCTGGTTCGAGAGGGACTACGACGAGTACGGCTACGAGTTCGGGACGGCCGGTTCGCGGTTGAACGCGCTCGCCCGCGACATGCCGATCATCGAATCGCGTTGGGGGAAGCTCAACCCGGCGCCGACTCGGAAGATTCCCGTGCTCATCGGCGGTGGCGGGGAGAAGAAGACGCTGCGGATCGTGGCTCAGCATGCCGACATCTGGCACAGCTTCTCCGACCCCGAAACGCTCGAGCGCAAGCTCGGAATCCTTGCCGAGCACGGCAAGGCCGTCGGGCGCGACACCTCCGAGATCGAGATCTCCACCGAGGTCGGAAGGCGCGAGGTGGAAGAGGTCGAGCAGGTCCGCGCGCTCGGCGCGTCGCTGTTTACGGTCGGGCTTTCGGGGCCGGATTATGACGTCGACGCGGTACGCAAATGGATCGCCTGGAGGGACGAGCAGAACGCGAAGTAGCGGTTAGCTTGGCGAGAGGAATTCCTTGCCTTCGGACTGACTTGTGCACTTGAACGTGTAGCCCATCGTCTGTGCCATGCCCGCAGACGGCGCACTGCACGACCAGCCGTCGAATTCGCGGATGCCTGAGTTCCCGTACTGAGCGACATCCTCTTGGGTCATGTTCGTGATGATCTCGGTGTATTCAGATGACACCTCGCGAACTTCGTCGCAATCCATCGGCGACGAGCCTGTGACCTGCATCGTGAGTGGGTCTCCGTAGGCCATTTGGATCCCCGGGCACGACGTGTCTTTCGCGGCGCTCGAGGTGGTGGCGCTCGCTCTATTGAGTCCGGGTGCCTCCGAGCGCACGGCGCCGTCGGCGTATTCGAAGGACTCTGTTTTGGTCTTGCAACTCAGCGAAGTGGCGCTCTCCGCCTTGCACGAGATGCCATCGACAACCAGAGTCTTGCCAGGCTCTAGGACCCTAAGATCCGAATTGTGCCCTCCTTCGAGCGGGCTATACCCGAATTCCAGCTGCGAGTCGGCGTCCGAAAGCTTGACGATATTCGCAGGAAGAGGTTTGTCCGAGATATTCTCATCGTTAATCTTCGGAGGAACATTGAGGGTTACGTTGCAGGAGAAGCTGTTATTCAAATCGGATCCGATCCAACATCCGTCGCCCGAGTCCTTCAGTCGAAATCCGAACGTAGAGCCGTAGACCCTGTATTGCTCCTTGTCGACGTGGCTATCGGAATCAGATGCGCTTGAGCTAGTGGAAGTCGATGTAAATGATGTCTGGCTCGCCGAAGTCGACGTCTCGCCTTGCGACGACGGGGACGCGGTTGTCATCGGCGCAGCTGCGTCGTCGGAATCGGTCGAACAGCCTGCAGCAACAAGGAGCGCCGATGCTCCGAGTGCGGCAGCGGTGGCTCGGAGGGCGTCCCGCCGGTACGAGTACATATAGCTCCAGAATCGATGAGGCATGTGGGCGACTTTCACATTCGGCGAATGACACGATACCCAGGAGCGCGCAACGTCGCTGAGGAACCGCTGAACGAAAGACGGCGGATCTACACGAATCTCGTGGCAAACGCGGCGCGTCCGACGTCATAAACATAAGCTCTTTGCATGAGCGAGAAGAAGAAGGACGACGACAAGAAGGCTTCGGCGAAGAAGCCGGCAAAGGCTGCGGGCAAGGGCGGGGCCAAGGCCGCGGGTAAGGCAGATGCGAAGTCGAGCGCTAAGAAGTCGGGCGCCAAGGCAAACAAGAAGACGAAGAAGGACACGCTGCCCAGCGGGCTGGAGAAGCTGCCGAAGAAGGCCTACAAGAAGGAAGTCAAGCGACTGCAGGCGGAGCTCGTCGAGATGCAGGCATGGGTCAAGGACACCGGTAGCCGGATGGTCGTGATCTTCGAGGGGCGCGACGCGGCGGGCAAGGGCTCGGCGATCAAGCGGATCACGCAGTACCTCAACCCGCGGCACGCGAAGGTCGTGGCGCTTCCCGCGCCAACCGAGAGGCAGACGACGCAGTGGTACTTCCAGCGCTACATCGAGCACCTCCCGGCGGCAGGGGAGATCGTGATCATGGACCGGTCCTGGTACAACCGCGCCGGCGTCGAGCGTGTCATGGGTTTCTGCACCACCGACGAGTACCGACGCTTCCTGCACCAGGCGCCGATCTTCGAGCGGCTGCTCGTCGAGGACGGGATCATGCTGCGCAAGTACTGGTTCTCGGTGTCCGACGAGGAGCAAGAGCGCCGCTTCCGTGACCGCGCGTCCGACCCGATGCGGCGGTGGAAGCTGTCGCCGATGGACATCGAGTCGATCAACCGCTGGGAAGAATATTCACGGGCGAAAGACGAGATGTTCGTGCACACCGACATCCCGGAAGCTCCCTGGTACACGGTGGAATCCGAGGACAAAAAGCGCTCCCGGATCAACGTGATGAGCCACCTACTGTCGACCGTTCCGTGGGAGCGGCTCGATCCTCCGAACCTGGAGATTCCTGAGCGTACGTCTACGGGAACGTACGAGCGACCGCCCCGGGAGGAGTTCAAGTACGTCCCTGACGTCGCGGCAAAGCTGCTCGAAAAGGGGTAAGTTCACGGGGGTATCGGTTAACGATTTCCGCGCGTTTGCGATCTATTAGAGTTCGTACAAAATTCTTTTAGTCGCAAGAGCGGGGGCGCGGCAGTGGCGCGGAAAATCAGGGGAACTCGGAAACTTCGGGCATGGATGTCGGCAATGGTGGCAGGTGTTCTCGTGGTGTCGACACCGGCGGTGGTGTCCACGCCGGTCGCCGGGGCACAGTCCGAGGTCATTGCTAACCCATCGGGTTCGGCCGAGACCATCCAGGACGGCATCCGCTCGAGCCTCGGGCTCATCGCCAACGGCTCCGCCTTCAACAGCAATGCGCCTACGTTGGCGCCGCTTTCGGCGGGTGTCGAACCGCTGAGCGCGGCCTCGTCAGGGGACGGTGGGAGATCGGCGACCGCACCTGCGCTCGTGGGTGCGACGTTCCTGATGTCGCTGATCCCGGTCGGTTCGCTCGCCAACGGCGGCCAACTGGCGGCGCTCTCCCTCGGCGCGGACACGCTGACGGCGGCGGCCGGTTCGTTCACCGGCGAGGGATACCCGGCGCCGCAACCGGACCCGGAAATCAACGAGACCCGTTTGGTCAGCCGAGAGGTCCAGGAAGACCACCAGGGGCCGGGTCGCCTCGAGCATTGGACCGTGTCGTCGGCGAAGATGCAGCGCGAGGTCGTTCTCGAAGTCTTCCTGCCTTCCGAGGACAAGGGCCCCGCTCCGGTGCTCTATCTTCTCGAGGGCGTGGACACGGTCCTGCCGACCCCCTTCCGGACGCGCACCAACGTCGCGCAACGAGTTGAGGATGAGAACGTAATCGCGGTTGCTCCGTCCGGCGCGCCGGGTGCGAACTGGGCCGAGTGGATCAAGGACGATCCGCGCCTCGGCCGAAATAACTGGGAAACCTTTATCGCCGAGGAGTTCCCGTCGATCATCGGCGCCGAGTCCGATATCGACCTCAACGGAAAGAGCGGCGTACTCGGGTTGTCCATGGGCGCCGGGTCCGCGTTGCGTATCGCCGCGAACCACCCCGGCCACTTCGCCGCGGCGGGAGGCGTCTCCGGCTGCTACAACGCCACCGACGATCTCGGCTACGAAACCATCCGCCTCAACGTCGAAACCCGCGGCGGCAACCTCGACAACATGTGGGGTCCGCGAGGCAGCGAGCTGTGGCAGCAGAACCACCTTCCGGCGAACGCGGACAAGCTCGCCGGGACGCACGTGTTCATGTCCGCGGCAACCGGTGCGCTCGGGCCCCAGGACATTCAGCAGTACGGCGCCGAGCCGGGCGTGCTGTTCTCCGGTTACATCCTCGAAGCGGGCGCCCGCGAGTGCACGAATCAGATGTCGCGCGCGCTCAATCGTGCGGGCGTCGAGCACGACACGTTCTATATGCCGACCGGAATCCACAACTGGACCGCCTTCGGCCCGGGAATGAACGCGGCGTTCGACTCGATGCTCCCCGTGCTCAAGTAACGGAACCGCGGGGCGAGGATTGAGTGAATCGCGCCTCACGCAGTGGGCGGAAAACGTAAGCTTGGGCCCATGAGTGATTCGATAATTTCTGCTCGCACGGGCCGCGTGGGCCACATTCAGCTCGACCGGCCGAAGGCGCTCAATGCGCTCACCGTGGAGATGATCGAGGCGATCGACGCCGCGCTCGTCGAATGGTCCGATGCCGGGGCGGTCGACTCCGTCCTGCTCACCTCGACCTCGCCGAAGGCATTCTGCGCCGGAGGAGACATCAAGGCGGTCCGCGAGGCGGTCGTCTCCGGCGACCCCGCGGAGGGGCGCAAGTTCTTCGAAGTCGAGTACGCGATGAACGCACGCATCGCGAACTTCCCCGTGCCGTACGCTTCCGTCCTGTTCGGCGCGACCATGGGCGGCGGCATCGGCGTCTCGGGCCACGGCTCGCACCGCATCGTCACCGAAACCCTCATGTCGTCGATGCCGGAAACCGCCATCGGTTTCATCCCCGACGTCGGCGCCTCCTGGCTCCTGCCGCGCTTCGCCGGCGGCGGCGACCTCGGCCTCGCCATGGCCAAGTACCTGGGCACAACCGGCGCGCGCATGGGCGCCGCTGATGCCCTCTACCTCGGCTTCGGCACCCACTTCATTTATGACGCCGTACGTCCCGATTTCCAGGACACTGCCCTCGAATCCGGCTTGGACCAGGCGCTCGACGAGCACTGCAGCGACCCGGCCGAGGCCGGGGATTCGCCGATCCGCGCTCAGGAGGAGTTCATCGCCCGCGCGTTCTCCCGCGACACGATCGAGGAGATCCTCGGCGAGCTCGATTCGATGGCTTCTTCGTCCGGCGCGGCCGCGGACTGGGCAACCTCGGCCCGCGAGGCGTTGCAGTCGCACTCGCCGACGTCGGTCGTGGCCACGCTGGAATTGATGCGCGCCGGATCGCAGGTTTCCTCGGTCGAGCAGGCGCTGCGCAACGAACTCGAGCTCGGCGCGCTCGTGTGCCAGGGCCCCGACTTCCCGGAGGGCGTGCGCGCAGTCCTCGTCGACAAATCGCGCGATGCCGCGTGGCAGCCTTCGTCGTTCGCCGACGTCGACGTCGAGGCCATCCGCCAAGCCTTGACCACGAACTAGCCGGCGGCCCCGGCGAAAATCTCGCCCCACACACAAACCGCAAGTGCAGTCACCTTTCACCGTTGTCATGACGCGGTGAAACGTGACTGCGCCTGCGGTCTCTTTACGTCGTGGCCCCAGTCGGCACCCGCAGCTACGGCAGCTCGACGGGGTGCTCGTCCTTCACGGCATCCCGCGGCTTCGGACGATGCGTAAATGTCCAGTACTTGTTCACGAGGAACGTCACCGGTGTCGAGACGATAATGCCGACGCCGTTGGCCCAGTACAGCCTGTCGCGGAGGAACGAGGAGTCGTCGAAGATGCTATCGGGCAGGTGCAGGGGAGACGTCGGGTTCATCAGCAGCGTCGTTACTGCGGCGGTCACCGCGAGACCGAAAAGCCCGACTACGAGGAACGGCGTGTACTTCGTCCGCACCCCTTCGAGATGCTCGAGATCCTTCTTCGAGAACGTGAACCGTTTGTTGAGGAAGAAATTCCACAGGTTCGCGATGAGGAAACTCACGGCGATAAACACGTGGTAGAGACGAATGTTGAAGTCTGTGAGCGGCAGCGGAAGAACGACTTCGTTTACGCTTGCGGCGCCCCAAATGTCCACGACCGCCGACTTGATGAGAAACAGCGACACCGTGTTTACGACGAAACCCGATCCGCCGATCATCGCGTACAAGCCGAACTGGACGTAGCCGGGAAGCTTGTGTTGCGAACTCATGAGATCGGGGCCGAGGTAGAAGGGGCTATTGCAGTGGACATTAACTTCCGAGTTTAATCCGCTGCAGGACGAATCCGTGGCTAACTTCGCCGGGCGGTGCGCCTAGTGTGCCTTTTTTCCCGGCGTCGCTCGCGCTTCTTCTCGCTTCCCGTCGACACCATGAATGTGGAGAACCAACCCATGCGGGGATCGGTGTCGATAAACAATGCCTTGAAGGCGAGAGTCAGCGGCACCGCGAGAATCGCGCCGAGCGGTCCGGCGACGAGTGACCAGAACGCGAGCGAGAGGAATGTCATCGTCGGTGTCAGGCCCACGGCATCGCCGGTGAACTTCGGCTGGATAAAACTCTGCATCACCAGGTTGATCACCGAATAGATGACCACGACCCAGAGCGCCGTCGAGGGCCCGCCTATGAGCAGCGCGAACAATGCCGGCGGGACGAGCCCGAGAACGAAACCGATATTCGGGATGTAGTTCGTGATGAACGCGAGTACGGCCCACACCCCGGCGAGCGGAACACCAAGGATGATCAGAGCGACCCAGTCCATCGCCGCCACGATGAGACCGAATGCGGTGGAAACGATCCAGTAGCGCCGGATGCCATGCGAGAACTCCTCGAGTGATTCGGCGACGCGGGGGCGCAACGAGGTGACCCGGTCCCATCGCGAGCCGAGGCCGGGAACGTCGAAGCACAAGAAGAAGATCGTCACGACAAGGATCGCGAGCATGGTGCCGAGCGAAGAGAGCGAACCCGCGGCCGTCTGCACGTAGCCGACGATCTGGTCGGGCTGCACGTTACCGAACGATTCGCGGATCTGATCCTCGGATAGGCCGAAATCGCCGAGCCACATGATGGTGTCGTCATAGAGCTGCGTGAATCGGTCCTGATAAAGCGGAATCTCTTCCGCGGCTACCCAGACCGACCACACGAGCGAGGCCACAAATGCAGCGAGCAGAGCGTACAACACAAGCAGCAACCCGACAGAGGCAAGCACGCCTGGCATGAACTTCGCCAGCAACCGTTGCAGTGGCATCCCCGCAATTACCAGGTTGACGGCGAGGAACGCGGGCATCAAGATGCTTGCGGTTTCGCGAAGACCGAACACGGCGATCACCAGCGCCGCGACCCCGACCAAAGCGATCGCTGTCACGCCCCAGGGAGACGAAGAAGACTCCGAATTCTCGCCGGCACTAGCACCGTCGCCAGAGGACGGCTCCGCCTGGTCGGCGCGGACTTCCGCGGCGGCGATCTGTGCGGATTCGCTAGAAGGCGCATCGCCGTTCGTGTCATCGTTGCTCACGCTATCGAGATTACGTGAGAATGCCCGAAGCAAACCTACGCGTCGGCCACCAGCGGCTCGATGGTGAGGTGGTCGAGTTCCTTCTCGATGTACGCCAGGCGCCACTTGTCGCCGAAGAGCGCCAGCAGCTCGCCGTCAGACCTGGTGAAGACCTCGACGCCTCGCTGCCGGCCGAGCTCGGCCGCGGACTCCGAGTCCGTGCCGCGGGCGATCGTGTAGGGCAGGTTCTCGACGACGACCTCGATCTTGAACTCGGCCATCATCCGCGCGGTGACGACCTCGAACTGCATCGGCCCCACCGCGGCCATCACCGGATTCGCCTCGCCGCGCAGGTCGTTGCGCAGGATCTGCACGACACCCTCGGCGGCGAGTTGGTCGACGGCCTTGCGGAACTGCTTGTACTGGCCGAGGGACTTCGCGCGCAGCACCGCAAAATGTTCGGGCGCGAACTGTGGGATCGGCTTGAACTGCACCTTCTTGCCCGAGTACAGGGTGTCACCGGGCGCGAGCGCCGTCGCGTTGACGAGTCCGACCACGTCGCCGGGGTAGGCGGTCTCGACCGTTGTGCGATCGCGGCCGAACACCGTCAGCGCATATTTGGTGGCGAACGGCTTGCCCGTCTGCGCGTGGGTCACCACCATCCCGCGGTCGAATTCGCCGGAGACGACCCGCATGAATGCCAGCCGGTCGCGGTGCGCGGCATCCATGCCCGCTTGCACTTTGAAGATGACGGCGGAGAACTCATCCGTCACGTCGCGCTCGGTCTCGGCGACCGTCTCCCGGGCGCGAGGCGGCGGCGCGAGATCGACCAGCGCGTCGAGGATCTGGTGGACACCGAAGTTGAGCATCGCGGAAGCGAAGATCACCGGAGAGGTCTCGCCGGCGAGGTACAGCTCGGAGTCGTGGTCCTGGCCCATCGCCGAGAGCAGCTCGGATTCCTCTACAGCTGTAGTCCACGCCTCGCCCTCGAGAGAAGCCGCCGCGTCCGGGGTGTAGTGCGTTTCTGGCGCGATCGTAGAACCGCCTGCGGTGCGCGTGAACTTGATGTACTCGGACGGCTCGCCGTCCTCGCCGCGCCGCAGCAATCCGCGGTAGTCGCCGGCGATACCGACGGGCATGTACAGGGGAGTGGGCACGAGCCCGATCTCGTCGGAGATCTCGTCCATGAGCTCCAGCGGCGATTGTCCCGGCCGGTCCCACTTGTTCACGACCGTGATGATCGGGATGCCCCGCTGTTTACACACGCGGAACAGCTTGAGCGTCTGTGGCTCGAGCCCCTTGGCCGCGTCGATGAGCATGACCGCCGCGTCGACCGCGGTGAGCACCCGGTAGGTGTCCTCGGAGAAGTCGGCGTGGCCGGGGGTGTCGACGAGGTTGATGACGTTCGGTGGCTCCGCCTTCGCCCCCGCGGCGGCTGCGGCCCGGTTCGCCTCGGCGCGCGCGTCCTCGTCGAACTCCGTGCCCGACGCGGAGGGAACGGGGTCTTCGCCGCGGCGGTAGGTGAACTGCAGCGCGGTCGAGGACACCGAGATCCCGCGCGCCTTCTCCATCTCCATCCAGTCCGAGACCGTGGACTTGCGGCCGGACTTTCCGTGCACGGCGCCGGCCTCGTTGATCACGCGCGCGTGCAGCGCGAGCGCCTCGGTGAGTGTCGATTTACCGGCGTCCGGGTGCGAGATCACCGCGAAGGTGCGCCGCCGGGCGACCTCTGTCGCGAGATCGCCCGATCCCTCGCCAGAGCCCTCGCCCTCGGCGCCGATCGCGCCGGCGTTCGCCTTGTCCTCCGCCTCAGTCACCGAATCGCCCCTGTCCCGCCCGCGCGGGCGGTTGCTCCGAAAAACGTACAGCTATATAGGTTACGTCCTCGCACCGCATTCGCCCCAACCTCCGCGCACGGTTACGAGAGGGTGGCCAACACATTTATGACGTCGGAGGTGCTGGTTTCACCCAGGGGAAGTGCTCATGAACGTTTCCTTTGACCCCTTCCCGAAGGCCGTGAGGAACGCAAGAATCTTCTGAGAATGTCGCAGTGCGTGGGCCGACTTCTTGCCCACGATCCTGCGTCGATATCGACAATGCTCAGTTGAAAGGCTCCTTTCGTGTCTCCCAAAAATCAGTGCCGCTTCGCGGCCTCGGCGGTCGCCGTCGTGACCCTCGTCGGCGGCACCCTCGTCGTCGTGCCCTCCTCCGCGGGCGCCCAGGAGGATCAGGCCGCAGGCGGTAACGAGATCACCTTGCTCGGCATCAACGACTTCCACGGCCGGATCAACGCCGAGGGGCCGTCGACCGTGGCCTTCGCGGACACGATCCAGACGCTGCGCAGTGAGTACGGCGAGGACTCGACGGCCCTGATCTCCTCGGGAGACAACATCGGTGCCTCGCTGTTTGCGTCCTCCTTCGAGCAGGATGAGCCGACGATCGATGTGCTCAATGCGCTCGGTCTGGAGACTTCGGCCGTCGGAAACCACGAATTCGACCGTGGTATCGACGACCTGGGCGGCCGCGTGTCCGACTCTGCCGACTGGAGTCATCTCGCGGCGAACGTCACCGTAGACGGCGAGCAGATGCAGCCGTACGAGGTACTCGACATCAATGGCGTCAAGGTGGGCGTTATCGGCGCCGTCACCGAAGAGACCCCGGCGCTGGTGTCGCCGACCGGCATCGAGGGCGTCGAGTTCTCGGATCCGGTGGACGCCGTCAACGAGGCGGCAAAGGATCTCAAGGACGGCAACGAGGACAACGGCGAGGCCGACGTCATCGTCGCGTCCTACCACGAAGGCGCCGCGACCGGCGCCTCGCTCGAGGCCGCTCGCGATGGCGGTGTCTTCTCCAAGATCGTCGACGAGACCTCTGCGGATGTCTCGGCCATCTACACCGGGCACACCCATCAGACCTATACCTTCGAAGCGCCGGGCCCCGACGGCGAGGACCGGCCGGTGATCCAGACCGGCTCCTATGCGTCGAACATCGGGCGTGTCACCCTCACGGTGGATCCCGAAACCCACGACGTCACCGGGTATGAGCAGGAAAACGTACCGGTTCCGTCGAAGGCGGACGCCGCGAATCTAAGTGATCCGGTTGTCGCCGAGGTCAAGGAGATCGTCGACGGAACGCTGCAGCGTGCGAAAGTCGAGGGAGAGAAGCCTGTCGGCGCGGTGTCGGGCGATATCACGACGGCGCATGCCGGTGGCAAGCGCGACGATCGCTCCTCCGAGTCGGCGCTCGGCAATCTCGTGGCGGAGTTCATGGTCGATGCCGTCGCCGACCGCGGCGGAGCGCAGATCGGTTTCATGAACCCGGGCGGGCTCCGCGACGAGTTGCGTAACGACCCCGAGGGCGCCGAGGACAACATCAACAAGGCCGAGGCTAACGGTGTCCTTCCGTTCGCGAACACCATCGTCACGATGAAGATGACAGGAGCGCAGATCAAGAGCGTCCTCGAACAGCAGTGGCAGCCCGACGGCAGCTCGCGCCCGTTCCTGGCACTCGGCACGAACGATGCGCTCACCTGGACGTTCGATCCCACGCGCGAGCGTGGTGACCGCATCACCTCGGTGAGCTTCGAGGGCCAACCCATCGACGAAAGCGAAAGCTACTCGGTCGTCTCGCAGAGCTTCCTCGCCGGCGGCGGCGACAACTTCACCGAATTCGCGGAGGCCTCTGACAAGTCCGACACCGGCCTCATCGACTCGGACACGTGGATGGACTACATCAGCGAGAACTCGCCGCTCGAGCCGGACTTCTCGCGCCGCGCGATCGCTGCGAAGGACCTTCCCGACACCGTCGCCGCGGGGGAGACCGCGAGCTTCACGCTGTCGGACCTCAACCTCACCTCGCTCGGCGCAACGAAGGCCACCAAGGCGACCGTGAAGCTCGGCGAGGTCGAGCTCGGCACCTTCGATGCCACGTCCGAGGTCGATGAGTCGACGTTCGGGGCAGGCGCCTTCGCCGCGCCGCTCGACGGCAAGGTAGACATCGACGTCGAAATCCCCGCCGATGCGCCGGCGGGGGCGCAGATCCTCACTGTCGAACTCGACAACGGCACGGTCGTGTCGATTCCGGTCACCGTCGGTGCGGGTGAGGATGATGGTGACGACGACACCGACGCCCCGGGCGCCGGAAGTCTTGCGAGCCTGGCCCCGGTCTTCGGTTCTTCGGTCGCGTTGCTCCATGTCCTCGGCTTCGAGGGCGCGAACGCCGAGGGCAGCCTCGAGGCCCAGACCATCGGCAGCTAGCCAGGAGAGGGCGGCCCCGGCCGCTCGCGGCCTCTACATAGTGACGGCGAGCTCTCTCAGCACCCGCTGGGCGAGCTCGCCGTCTCCGTCTATCCGGATGTCATTCGACACGTCGGCTGGCCCGACTCTTCCGCCGTAGAGCCGCGCGAACACGCCCGCCGGCATTTCAAGTGCGACGGTGGGGTCGATGGGTGCCTCATCGAGGAGCCGTGCCCGTCCTTCGACGGACACGGACACAGTGCGGCCCGCAGGGCCGGTAAGTCGCAGTGTGAGGGTGGACCCCTCGGGCGCGGACGCGCGTTTGCCGACGACGTAGCCGAGCTTGCCGATCATCTCCTCGACCGCGATGGACGCTGCCGGCGACTCCATCCCTCCCGGCGCCGAGGCAGCGTCGCGCAGATCCTGCTCGTGCATCCAGCAGTCGAAGATGCGTATGCGCATGAACTTTGCGTAGGAACCCTTACCCTTCGGTGTCCACGACTCGGCGAAGAAGTCCGCGTCCGACATCGCGCGCAACGTCTCCGCCCGCGAGCCGGAGATCGCGTCGAACCGGTCGAGCAGTTCTGCCGTGTCCACGCCGCGAAAGTGCTCGATCCACGCCTGGTTGAGCTCGCCGATCTCGTTGCGCACGAACGAGGGCATCTCGTCGCCGGACGACGGGGTCTGCTCGCCGGCAAGCATCGATTCGGTGCCGATGATGTGGGAGATGATGTCGCGCGAACTCCAGCCGGGGCACGGCGTCTGGGCGCCCCAGTCATCCTCGTCGAATGTAGAGGTGAGCTCGCGGATTGCCGTCCACTCGCCGGTGAGGGCGTCGATGATCTGCTCGCGTTCAGTAGTGGGATTCTCGGTGGCCATGCAAGAAATGTAGCGCCGGCGGTGCCGCATGTTGGAGGAACGATCCAATTCGACGGTCGGCTGGAAATACTTTTCGGACGGTATCAAAGTGAAAGGCGGGGGAGGACCCCAGTCGTGCTCTGCGCCCCACGGTGGCGACGCAGTCTCGCAAGGGCCGACAATGAAGGACGAACGACGTCACAGGAACCGACGATCCGAAGATGCAAAGAGGGGATAAGGCGTGAAGATCGCAGTATTGGGAGCAACCGGGACGGCCGGGCGCGAAGTCGTCCGCCACGCCCGAGCCAACGGACATGACGTCGCCGAGCTCAGCCGCAGCGCCGGCATCGATCTCGCCGCCGGAACCGGGCTTGTCGAGGCATTCGCCGGAAGCGACGTCGTCATCGACGCGTCCGCCCCGCAGGGTGGAAGCAACAGCGATGTCGTCGCAGTCCACAAGGCCGCGGCGCAGCATATTTCGAAGGCGGCGCAGGAAGCCGGCGTCGGCCACCTCGTGTACCTGTCGATCTGCAACATCGGCGATGCCTGCTTCGACGAGTTCGACTACTACGTCGCCAAGCGCGAGCAGGAGGACGTGTACTCGGCCTCGCCGCTCGCGACGAGCATCGTCCGTTCGGCGCAGTGGATGGAGTTCGCAACCAACCCCGCGGCGGTGCAGTTCTCCGATCGCGATGTCGTCGTCTCCGACTGGCTGATCCAGCCGATCGCGGTGTCGGAGGTCGCCGGTTCGCTCGTGCGCACCGCAGAGGGCGACCCCACCAATTATGACGTCGCAGGCCCGGAACAGATCCGCCTGCCAGAGCTCACCGAGCGCCTTCTCCGTGCGCGAGGAGACGAGCGCCCGGTGCGGTCCGAGGAGCCGCCGATCGCGCAGCTGGCGACCGGGGTGCTGCTCGCCCCGAAGGGCGCAGAAATCCTCGGCCCCACGCCGTCACAGTGGGTGGACACCGTCGTCGAATAACCAGACGGCCCAAGGCCGTGCAATAGGTCCGGCCGTGTAAGCGGGGATAGAGACGAAGGAGCGGGGCCGCATGATCGCGGCCCCGCTCCATTGGTCGTGTGGAGATGTTGGCGTGGTGGTGTTGGCGTGGTTGTGCCAGGGTCAGGCCCCGGCGTCGACCTTCTCCACTTCCTTCGGCCGGGCAAAAGGCGTCTTGCTCTTGCGGCCCTCGCGCACGCGGCGCTCGAGCCAGCCGGCGAACTTCGTCAACGAGTAGTTGAGGATGATCATGATGACGGCAACCACGAACAGCGCGGCGAGGTAATTGCGGTAGTACGAGGCGGACTGGATGCCCGAACGCACGACCTCGACGTAGCCGATGATGTAACCGAGGGCGGAGTCCTTGAGCGCGATGACCATCTGCGCCACGATCGCCGGGAGCATGGCGGTGATGGCCTGCGGGAGCAGGATCATCCGCATGGTCTGACCGGGGCGAAGCCCGAGGGCGACCGCAGCCTCGTTCTGGCCCTTCGGCAGCGAGTGCACGCCGGACCGGATGATCTCGGCGATCACCGAACCGTTGTAGAAGGTCAGACCGAAGACCACCGCGGCGAGTGCGAGGTAGGTCGACGGGAACACCTGGTACAGCGAGAACAGCTGGTAGGCGAAGATCATCAGCAGCAGCACCGGGATAGCGCGGAAGAGCTCGACGATGATCGCCGAGATCCACCGCAGCGCGGCGTTCTGCGACATGCGTCCCACCGCGAGGACCAGGCCGAGGACCATGGCGAGCACGATCGACAACACAGCAGCGACGATCGTGCCGACCAGCCCGGGGAGGATGTAAGTGGTCCAGGTCGTTCCCTTGAGGAAAGGCGACCACTTCTCGCCCTCGAGCTGACCGTTCTGGCCGAGGATGACGAGCACATACGCGACGATCGCGATGAAGATGATGATCGAGGCGACGGCGATGCCGCCGTAGAGCTTGCGGGCCTTGGGGCCCGGAGCGTCGTAGAGAACCGTTGCGTTTGTACTCATCGCTTAACCGCCACCTTCTCGCTGACCTTGCCCAACAACAGGCCGACCGGGAGTGTGAGAATTACGAAGCCGAGCGCGATCACCGCGAAGATGACGTAGAGATCGCCGGCGTAGGACTCGATGGTCGACTTCATCAACAACGATGCTTCGGCGACACCGATCACCGAGGCGATCGTCGTGTTCTTGATCAGCGCGATGAGCACCGAGGCGAGCGGGTTGATGACCGAGCGGAACGCCTGCGGCAGGACGATGAGCCCGAGGATCTGGCCGAAGCCAAGCCCCAGCGAACGTGCCGCTTCCGCCTGGCCCATGGGCACCGTGTTGATGCCGGAGCGCAGCGTCTCACACACGAACGTCGACGTGTAGAGGATGAACGCGAGGACCGCGAGGTTGAAGTTGTTGTTCTCGATGAAGTGATCGTTTTCCGGAGCCAGGGCGAGGCCGAGGTTCTGGTACAGGCCCATCGAGCAGAACAGCACCACGAGCGTGAGTGGGGTGTTTCGCACGATGTTGACATAGGCGGCCGAGAAACCGCGGAGGATCGGCACCGGGCACACTCGAAGCGCAGTGAGGATGGTGCCCCAGATGAGCGAGCCGATGGCCGAGAAAAATGTGAGCTTGATGGTCATCCAAAAGGCCGGCCACAGAGCAGGTCCAAATTCTTCCCACATGGATTAATGCACCTCCTAACTGAGGAACGAGAGGTCGCCGGGGGTCGGCGGTTCGGGGATCGGGTAGCCGGACGCCTCCATGGCGTTACCGACGTTGCGCATGAACGCTTCCTCCCACGCGCCGGATTCGATCATTTCCTCCAGCGCCGCGTTGATAGCGTCGACGGATTCCTGATCGCCCTTGGTCACGCCGATGCCATAGCGCTCGGTGGAGAACGGGGAGCCGGCTTCGGACTTGACCGAGCCATCGTCGTCGAGGACGTCTTCGAGGTTGTTCATCTCGACGAGCTCGAATTCGCCCGGGTACTGGTCGGCGAAGCCGGCCAGGATCGTGGCGTCCGTGGTGAGCGCGTCGACCTTCTCGCGATAGACGGCCTCGACGCACGACGAATACGAGTCGAACTGCTGGAGCTGCACGGCCGGGAGCTGCTTCTGCACGTTCTGCGCGGAAGTGGAGCCGGTGACCGAGCACAGCTTCCGGCCGGCGTTGAGATCCTCGAGGGTCTCGAGTCCTGTGTCATCCTTGCGGACCAGGAGCGCCTGGTAGGTCGTCAAATACGGACCGCCGAAGGACACACGCTCGGCGCGGGAGTCGTTGATCGAGTACGTTGCCGCGATGAAGTCGACCTCACCGTTGGCGATGAGATTCTCACGCTGCGCGGACGGGGCTTCCTTCCAGCTGATCTCGGGCTCTTCGACGCCGAGGGAGCGGGCGATCGAGTTGACGACATAGCGGGACACATCGGCGTCAAAGCCGGTGATCTCTTTGTCCGGTTCGCGGACGCCGAGCCCCGGCTGGTCATACTTCTCGCCGAGGACGACGTGGCCGCTCTTGATCGAATTGACCACGCTGCGCGGCTCGGAGCTGCCACACGCGGCGAGCAGTCCGGAGGCGAGCACCGCGGCCAGGAGCGCCGCGAACGGGCGTTTCACTGCTGAGGAGGGGCGGGTGGCGTGATTCATGATCGACACCGCCCTAGTGTCCGAGGATCTTGCCGAGGAAGTCCTTGGCGCGATCGGACTCGGGGTTCGAGAAGAAGGTCTCCGGATCGGTGTCCTCGACGATGGCGCCCTCGGCCATGAACAGGACGCGGTCGCCGACCTTCTTGGCGAAGCCCATCTCGTGCGTCACCACGAGCATGGTCATGCCTTCCTTGGCGAGCGAGCTCATCACGTCGAGCACTTCCTGGACCATCTCGGGGTCGAGCGCGGACGTAGGCTCGTCGAAGAGCATGACCTTCGGCTCCATCGCGAGCGCGCGGGCGATCGCCACGCGCTGTTGCTGTCCACCGGACAGCTGGGCCGGGTACTTCTGGGCCTGGTTGGCGATGCCGACTCGGTCGAGCAATTCCATGGCCCGCTTCTCGGCTTCCGCCTTCGACTTCTTCTTCACCTTCTTCGGCGCGAGGGCGACATTCTCGAGGATCGTCTTGTGGGCGAAGAGGTTGAACTGCTGGAACACCATGCCGACCTCCTCGCGGAGTTTGGCGAGGTGCTTGCCTTCTTCGGGCAGGAGATGGCCGTCGATGTGGATTTCGCCGGAGTCGATGGTCTCGAGGCGGTTGATGGTGCGACACAGGGTCGACTTGCCGGAACCCGAGGGGCCCAGCACGATGACGACCTGGCCTTGCGGCACGTCGATGTTGATGTCGCAGAGGGCGTGGTAATCGCCGAAGTATTTGTCCACCTTTTGGATGGAAATCATCGGGGTTCCCGCGGCGCCCGTGGCTTTGGGGTCTGAAGAACTCATGAGGGGCACATTAGTGCGTCTGAGACCACCATGGTGGCAGGTGGTGAGTATTTCTCCTACTTGTTACAAAGCGCCCCGAATTTCCCGTCGATTCAGGGGGAGACCACGGGCGCCACCGGCCTCCCTCTACACCTTTAGTGCACGGCGTTCTGCGCCGCCTCGAGCCCCGCGTCGAGAATCTTTCTGACGGCGTCGGAGCTGTCCGCCATGAGGATCGGCACGTCGGCGATCTCGTGCTTGGCGAAGGGCTTGAGCACGAAATCCGCAACGCCCATACGCCCGGGCGGGCGGCCGATGCCTGCGCGCACGCGGATGTAGTCCTTGGTGCCGAGCGCCTGGGAGATCGAGCGGAGGCCGTTGTGCCCTCCCTCTCCGCCGCCACGCTTGAGGCGGACGGTGCCGAAATCGATGTCGAGCTCGTCGTGGATCACGATGAGATCGGCCGGCGCGACCTTGAAATACTTGCACAACGCCGCAACGGGCCCGCCGGAGACGTTCATAAACGACCGAGGCTTGGCGAGGATCACCTGGTGGCCGTCGATGCGGGTCTGGGCGATCTCGCTGTTGGTGCGTTTATGCACAGAGAACGACGCCGGCATCGGCGAGGCCGCGTCGGCGAGTTCGTCGCACACCATCGCGCCGATGTTGTGGCGGGTAGCGGCGTAGGCAGGGCCGGGGTTACCCAGGCCGACGATAAGGCGAGGAGCGGTCTGATCGGACACGGCTGCCATCTTCCCAGATTGCCTACTTCCTGCGTAGCAGGACCTCACCGGCCGTGGCGACGACGGCATCGGTGATCCTGTCGAGCACCATCGAACGAACGCGCCAGTGCTGCCAATACAGCGGCACGTGGTGCGGGTTGTCTGGGGCGACCGAGAGTAGTGAGCCATCGGCGAGATAGGGCTCGGCTTGTTGCTCGGTGAGCAATCCCCAGCCCAGCGACATGCGCACTGCGCGGATGTACTCACTGGTGGCGGGGATGGCGTGGCGCGGTGCCTCGGAATTCGCTCCGACGAGGCTGCGGAAGAAGGCGGACTGCATGTCGTCGCGATCGTCGAAGTCGACGACGGGCACGGTCTTGAGGACTTTATTGCGGGTGCGGACGTCGACGTCATCGCCGATGCCGTAGCGGGAGACGAGCTCGGGTGATGCACAGGCGAAATAGCGCATCGTGCCGAGCGGGACGACTCGGCAGCCCTGCACCGGGGTCTTATCGGAGGTGACGGCGGCCATCACCTCGCCCCGGCGGAGGAGCTCGGTCGAATGCGCCTCGTCCTCTCTACGGATGTCGAAAGCGATGCGTGGTCCGAATTCCGCAGACACGAGGGCGTCGAGGAACCAGGACGACAGCGAGTCGGCGTTGACGGCGATGGGTACGGAGAGATGGGGGAGCGGAGCGCCCGTGGAATCGGCGCCTTCGCCGTCATACAGCACTGATTCGCGGGAATCGAGTTCGACGGCGAGGACCTGCTCGAGGTGCAGCATCTGGCGGGCGGTTCGCAGCAGGGTTTCGCCCGCCTCGGTGGGCAGGACGGGCTTATCGCGGCGCACGAGAACGCGCCCGGCCGCGTCTTCGAGCGCGCGGATGCGCTGGGAGATGGCGGGCGCGGTGACACCAAGGGACGCCGCCGCCTGGTCGAAGGTGCCGTGATCGACGACGGCGACGAGCGTGCGGAGTTGATCGAGATTGAGCGTGGCCATAAGGAGAGTTTACGGTACAGAAAAATAATTAGTTTGAGTTTTCTGGACGGGGGTCCTAACTTTGCCCTCGTGACCTTCTCATTTTCAGTTCTCGGCCTGGGCTTTGTGACGGCGATCGCGCTTATCGCGGCGGTCGGCGCGCAGAATGCCTTCCTCCTGCGTCACGCGCTGCGCGGCGCGATACCCGTGTGGCCGCTCGTCGTGGTGTGCATTGTCAGCGAGATGGGCCTGATCACCCTCGGGGTGACCGGAGCCGGCGCCGTGATGGCGTCCGCGCCGTGGGCGATGACGCTGATCACCTGGTTCGGAGTCGTGTTCCTGGTGAGCTACGGGATCTTCGCGCTCCGGCGGGCCTGGGTTGGCGGATCCGCGCTCGAAGTGCCCGCCGACACAGAGAAGGCGGTGGCGATGGAACGCGAGCGCAAGACCGTGGCGGCCGGTGCCGCGATGGTTCCTGCAGGCGGTTCAGGTAATTCTGACGGACTGACACTGGGCGGCGGGAATGTCGCCGCCGACGAGCCCGCTCGCTCGGGCGAGAGTTCGGAAGGGCGCGGCCGTCCGCGCATCGGCGGGCCGCTGCTCGCTGCGATCGGCGGGATGCTCGCCTTCACCTGGCTCAACCCGCACGCCTACATCGATTCGGTGGTTGTTCTTGGCTCCGTCGCCAATGGCCATGGCGACCTGCGTTGGGCGTTCGCGCTCGGCTGCTTCCTCGCCGGGATCACGTGGTTCTGCCTCGTCGGCTTCGGCGGGAAGGCGCTGCGCGGGCTGTTCGCCAACCCGGTCGCGTGGCGGGTGCTCGACGTGATCATCGCTGTGGTGATGTTCGCGATGGCGGCGATGCTCGCGCTGCACTAGTTCGGCGTGTTCGGGCGGCGAAGGGGAGCAGGCCGTCCGACGTCATAAATGGCCGAAGGGCCGGAAGTTCGAAGTGAACTTCCGGCCCTTTGACTGTGTCCGGGCGGTGGGAGGAGAGTCTTACTCCTCCTCGGACTTGCCCTCCTCGGAGGACTCCTCGCCGGACTCGGACTCTTCCTCGGAAGCCTCGGCAGCTTCTTCGGCCTCGGCGTCGACCTCGGCCAGGACATCCTGGTCGAGCTCTGCCTCGAGGTCGTCCTCGGTCGGCGCCTCGCCGACGTTGATGATGAGGATCTCCGGGTCGGTGATGAGGGTGACACCGGCGGGGAGCTTGATGTCTCCGGCGGTGACCTGGGTGCCGACCTCGGCGCCCTCGATGTCGATCTCGAAGTCCTCGGGGATCTTGAGGGCGTCGGCCTCAATGGTGATCTCGGACAGGTCCTGGGTGACAAGGGTGCCCGGGGCGGCTTCGCCGACGGTCGTGACGTAGACGTTGACCTCGACCTTCTCGCCCTTCTTCACGACGAGGAGGTCGGCGTGCTCGATGAAGCGCTTGATCGGCTCGACGTCGACCTGCTTGGTGAGCGCGAGCTGCTCTTCGCCGTCGATGTCGAGGGTGAGAATCGAGTTTGCGCCGCTGTTACGGAGGATGGCCGCGAACTCGAGCGTGTCGAGCTTGAGGTGGCGCGGGTCCGTGCCGTGGCCGTAGAGCACGACGGGCACGAAGCCCTCGCGGCGGTCGCGGCGCGAGGCGCCCTTACCGAAATCGGTACGTGCGATGGCCTTGATCTTGTTGGCATCTGCCATGAGAGATCTCCTGCTGTTCGTGTGGTGGCTCGGCGCGAGGCGAGCCCTACCATCCCACCGCGGGACACGCCGCGCGGCCGAGCAGGAGATCGCGTCGATAACGGAGTCCGGGTGCGCTCTCGCGCATGCGGCCGGCTCCCTCGCCGAGATAACCAGTTCAGCATACCGGGCCTGCGCGGCAAGGCCCAAATGGGCGCCGCCAGGCGGTTAGAGGATCTCGTCGAGGCTCTCGAGCGGGCGCGCCATGCGGGTGCCCTTCGCGGTGACCACGAAGGGGCGCTGGATGAGCTTCGGGTGTTCGACCATCGCGTCGAGGAGTTCGTCGTCCGAGGCATCGGCGAGGCCGAGTTCGGCGTACGCCGCCTCGCGGGTGCGGACGGCTTCGTGGACGGTAAGTCCGGCGTCAGAGATGAGCGTTTTCAGTTGTGCGCGGGACGGGATCTCGTCGAGATATTTGACGACGGACGGCTCGATGCCCTCCTCGCGCAGGCGATCGAGCGCCTTACGGGAGGTGGAGCAGCGGGGATTGTGGTAGATCGTGGCGTCCATGGCGGGTCCTTTCGGCGCGGTGCATTCGGACCCGAGGATAGTCCGTGGGAGAGAAGAAGGGCGCCCGGGGCAAGTTCCCCGGGCGCCCTTCGCGAGCAGTGAAAAGTTCGGGCTACGCCGAGCCGTTGAACAGCGAGGTCACCGAACCGTTGAGGAACACCTCGCGAATCGTGCGCGCGAGCAGCGGCGCGATCGAGAGGACGGTGAGGTTGTCGAACTGCTTCTCCGGCGGGATCGGCAGGGTGTTCGTCGCGATGACCTCGCGCGCGCCGCAGTTGGCGAGGCGCTCGGCGGCCGGATCGGAGAACACGCCGTGCGTGGTCGCGATGATGACGTCCTTTGCGCCAGCAGCCTTGAGGACCTGCACCGCGCCGGCGATGGTGCCGCCGGTGTCGATCATGTCGTCGATGAGCACACAGGTCATGCCCTCGACATCACCGACCACGCGATTGGACTTGACCTGGTTCGGGACGTTGGGATCGCGGGTCTTGTGCACGAACGCGAGCGGGGAGCCGTCGAGCGCGTCCGCCCACTTCTCGGCGACCTTGACGCGGCCGGCGTCGGGGGAGACCACACACGTGTTCTCGGTTCCGTAGTTCTCGCGAACGTAGTCGGCGAGCTGGCCCTGTGCGTGCATGTGGTCGACCGGGCCGTCGAAGTAGCCCTGGATCTGGTCGGTGTGCAGGTCGACCGTGATGATGCGGTCGGCGCCTGCCGTCTTGAGCAGATCGGCGATGAGGCGGGCCGAAATCGGCTCGCGACCGCGATGCTTCTTGTCCTGGCGGGCATACGGGTAGAAGGGGAGCACCGCCGTGATCCGCTTCGCGGAACCGCGCTTGAGCGCATCGATCATGATCAGCTGCTCCATGAGCCACTTGTTCAGCGGCGCCGGGTGGCTCTGCAGCACGAACGCGTCGCAGCCGCGCACCGACTGCTCGAAGCGAACGAAGATCTCGCCGTTGGCGAAGTCCCTCGCGGTCTGCGGCGTGACCTCGACGCCGAGCGCCGCAGACACTTCCTGTGCCAGCTCCGGGTGCGCACGCCCGGAGAAAAGCATCAGGTTCTTTTGGTTGTCGATCCAATCACTCACTGGCCCGAACCGTCCTTGTCGGAATCTCTTTGTGCTTTTTCGGCAGCCTCGGCCGCCGGCGTCCCTGCTCGGCGCGCCGTGACCCAGCCCTCGATGTTGCGTTGCTTGCCGCCGGACACCGCGAGGGCCCCCGGAGGAACATCATCCTTGATTACCGTACCGGCGCCCGAATAGGCGCCGTCACCCACCTGCACGGGCGCGATGAACATCGTGTCCGAGCCCGTGCGAACGTGACTTCCGATCACGGTACGGTGCTTGCTCACGCCGTCATAATTGACGAACACGCTCGAGGCACCGATGTTGGAATTCTCACCGATCGTGGCGTCGCCGACGTAGGTGAGGTGCGGCACCTTCGAACCGTTGCCGATCTGCGATTTCTTGATCTCGACGAACGTGCCGACCTTCGCCCCCTCGCCGAGCTCGGCCTCCGGCCGCAGGTAGGCGAATGGACCGACGTGGGCGCCGGGGCCGATAGCGGCCTCGTGCGCGTGCGTGCGCTCGACGACCGCGCCCTCTCCAACGGAGGTGTCCCGCAGGGTCGAATCCGGGCCGATCACCGCGTCTCCCGCGACCGAGGTGGTGCCGTGCAGCTGCACGCCGGGGAGCACGGTCACGTCCTGCCCGGTCAGCTCACATGTGACGTCGATCCACGTGGAGCTCGGGTCGACGATGGTCGCGCCCGCCCTCATCCACTTCTCGCACACCCGCCGGTTGAGTTCGGCACCGAGCGCGGAGAGCTGCACGCGGTCGTTGACCCCGGCGACGACGGCCGCATCCTGGGCGCGGTGTCCGCGCACGAGCCGGCCGGATTCGCGGGCGATCTCGATGACATCGGTGAGGTAGAGCTCGCCCTGTGAATTGTTCATCGTCAGCTGGCCGAGCGCGGTGCGCAACAAGTCCGCGGAGAACGCGTACACACCGGAATTCACTTCGTCGATCTGTCGTTCGAGCTCGGTCGCATCCTTGTGCTCCACGATGCGCTGCACCCCGCCGTCGTCATCCCGCACGATCCGGCCGTACCCGGTCGGGTCGTCGGCGGTGGAAGACAGGACCGTCACGGCGGCCGGGGGCTCCTCGCTGTGCACCTCGATCAGGTTCGCCAAGGTGTGCGCGTCGAGCAGCGGAACGTCGGACGTGGTCACCACGATGTCGCCATGGAAGTCCTCGGGCAGCGCATCGAGGCCCGCGCGCACCGCATCACCGGTGCCGTTCTGCTCCACCTGGACCGCGGTCTCCACGGGGATTCCCAGCGCATCGGCCTCGGCGAGGGCGGCAGGTTCGACCTTCTCGCGCTGATGCCCGACGACGACGACGATCCGCCCGGCCCCGGTTCCTGCCGCGGCGTGCATCGCGTGGGCAAGCATGGTTCGCCCGCCGACGGGGTGCAGCATTTTCGGAATCGCGCTCTTCATCCTCGTGCCCGCGCCTGCGGCGAGGACGATGACGGCGGTTCCGTCACCTCTTGCAGAGGTGGGCGAGGGGGTGGACGACGCGGGAGAAGTCAAGGTCGTGATGCCTCCTGACGTGGCGAGGGTGAGTGGTGAGGGAACGAAAAGCTCAAAACCGTGCCCTTCGACAATACGACCCAGGGCGAGGCAAATGGTCCACTCGCGCCGCCCTGGCCGGATTTTGCTTCATTGTGACAGGGAATCGCGGTGCTTTTGCCAACACCCGCCTCCCACCGAGCCCGCCTGCGGTCCTATCCGTCTTTTACGGCGTCGTTCTCCGGCGGCACCGGCTTTTCGCCCGTGACGGCGGACGCCCGTTTCCGCCTCGACTGCGTATACCCGAGGTAGCAGGACAGGGCGCCGAGTACGAGACCGGCCACGATGCCCACATCCAACCGCTGGCCGAGCATGATCCACGACGCGACCGCCGCGATCGATGGGATAACGCCGAACAGCATCGATGTCGCCGCAGCCCCGCCCTGCTTGATGCACATCATGTACAGCACCGACGAGATGAGCCCGTTGAACAGCACGATGAGCGCGGTATTGATCCCGAAGGTGTGCCAATCGCTCACCTCGACACCCGTGAACAGCGCGAGCGCGCCGGCCGGTACGAGTGCCGCGGCGACACCGATCGAATAGTTCGTCATCGAATGTCCGGAATGCAGGTAGCGCTGCTGGTAGATCCCGCCCAATGAAATCCCGGCGAGCCCGACGATCGCCCACAGCGCGGCGATCGGGACGGCGCCCACCCCGAACAACCGCTCGGCGAATGCGCAGAAAATCGCGGCGATACCGATCCCCAGTGCCAGTACCCGCCGCGAGCTCAGCGCCTCGCCGAGGATCTTCGTCGCGACGACCGCGGTGAGTACCGGGTTCATCGCGACGATAAGCGCGGCGATCGCCGGCGGCACCCCATGATCGAGAGCGATGTACACGCCAAGGAACTGGAATCCCTGGCTCACGATCCCGACGATCGCCGCGTGGTACATCTGCCATCCGCGCGGCCAGGGGAGCTTCATCGCCGCGGCGATGGCCCCGATAATGACGGCGGAGACAGTGAATCGCACCAGCATCACTGTCGCGGGCGTCGACGCGGGAACGGCGAGCGTGCCGAAGGGGAAGCCGAGCGCGAAGGAGATCGCGGTGGCTACGGCGAGCGTCGGCGAGAGCTTCATACCGAGTAACGGTAGCCCCGAATTGACGGCGCGGGGTAGCTGCCTGTGTTCCCGTGTGAATCCCGGCTAACCCACACCGAGGCGCTTCGGCGAGAGCGCGAGCGAGCCTCCCGGCAGCCGCGATAACGAGGGTCCAAGCGGCGCTACGAGTGTCGCTGCGGGGTTCGTTTCCACGCCCGCTCGGACGCATTTAGCGAAGAGAATAATTAAATACTCATGTTTAATTCCCGAATCAATCGGGATAAATTACAGCGCCTAAAAAGCGTTTATAAGTGCAGAAACTCTGTATAGGATCACAGTTAATCTCTCCCTCTTCGAAAGGCGACGCTCATGGACCTCTCAGTACAAATCGGTCAGGGAATCCCGGATGTTCCCGGATTGCCCGCCGTCGATCCGTTGTACAAGGGAATCGGCGCGATGGTCGTCGGCGCCATCCTCGGCGGCTTCGTTCTGCGCCAGGGGATCGGCTCCCTCTACTGGGGAATCTCCTAGTACTCCGGCACGGCGCAAAAAAGGGAGCAGGCCTTTCAGGCCTGCTCCCTTCGCGTGTTGCCGACGGAATGCGTCGACAGAACCCCGGAACCTAGGTCGTTGTGTCGGGGTCGACCGCAGGCGTCACAAAGCTCGAGGCGTCGGCGTCGCTCGAATGCCCGAGGAACATCAGGTGGGCCTCGTAGCGGTCGAGCACGTCGTCGATGAGCTGTTGCTTGGTGATGCCCATGAGGTTGTACCCCTCGGAACCGGTGTGGGTGAACACCTCGAGACGGAAATAGGTGTTCGTCTCGTCGGTGGGCGTGCGGCCGCCAAACGTCGGGATCGGCGTCGACACCGCGACCACCTGGTAGAGGAAGTTACGCTCGCCGGATACGTGCACGGTGAAGGTCGGTCGTTCGACCCCGCTGTCCGTGTCCGGAACATACGACAATTCCGCTGCGTAACCCTGCTCGCGAAATTCGTTCGTGACGTCGGTGAGTGCAGGCACCACGGTGCGTTCGATGTACGACGTCACGCTCTTCTTGGACGGGTACGAGCGCAAACCGGACACCCTCTGGCGCCAGGATCTTTCGGGAGCGTAGCCGCCGCCCGCAGCCTGGCTGCGACGGTATTTATTCCGGCCCTCGCGCTCGGCCCTCTCCATTCGTAGAGCCTTGAGGAACGAGGCCATCACGAGCCACGCGATCACCGTCACCGGGAGGGCGAAGATGAGCGTCGCGTATTCCATCGTGGTCACACCACCGGCGATGAGCATCGCGATGGTGAGCACCGCGGTGAGTAGGGACCAGAACACGCGTAGCCACTTCGCGCCGTCCTCCGCCGGGTCGGGGATAAACGAGGAGAAGTTCGACATCACCATGGCGCCAGAATTGGCCGACGTCAGGTAGAAAAGCAGGCCGGAGAAAGTCGCCAGGGCGATGAGGAACGTCGAGCCGGGGAACATCTCGAGCAGCGAATAGAAGCCCTGCTCGGGCGAGTCCTGAGCGAGCTCGGCGAACTCGGTGTTGCCGGCGAAGACCTCGGCGAGGCCGCTGTTGCCGAACACGGAGATGATGACGATGTCGCAGAGAACGGGCACGGTGATCGCGGCGATGACGAATTCGCGGATTGTGCGGCCGCGGGAGATCCGTGCTAGGAACACCCCGACGAACGGGCCCCACGCGAGCCAAAATGCCCAGAAGAACAGCGTCCACGACGCCATCCACTCGGAGCCGTCTTGCTCGTAGGCCATGGTTTGTAGGTGCCGCTCGGGCAGCGTCCACACGAACTCGCCGACATTCTCCACCAGCGCATGCAGGAGGAAAGACGTCTTGCCGGTGACGACGATGTACAGCACCAGCGCGGCGGCCGCCCACAGGTTGAGCTCGGAAATGATGCGCACGCCCTTGTCCACGCCGGAGGAGGTCGCGGCGATCGTCACGAGCACCGCGACGAGAACGAGCCCGATCTGCAGGGCGAGTCCGGCCTCGAGGCCGAACAACGTCGCGAAGCCGATCGCGAGCAGCACCACGCCGATGCCCATCGAGGTGGCCACGCCCATCACCGTGCCGACGAGGGCGAAGATGTCGATGACGTCGCCGGGCGCACCCTTGATGCGCTTACCGATCAAGGGGTACAGGGCGGCGCGAATCGACAGCGGCATGCCCCAGCGGTAGGCGAAGTAGCCCATCGCCATGCCGAGCAGCGCGTACATGCTCCAGCCGGCGATGCCGTAGTGGAACATGGTCCAGATGACGGCGTCGCGCGCGGCCGCCGGGCTCTCGGGGACCTCCATCGGCGGGCTGTAGTACTGCGAAATCGGCCCGGTGACCGAGTAGAACAGCATGTCGATGCCCACGCCGGCGGCAAACAGCATCGCCACCCAGGTGAAGAGCTTGTATTGCGGTCTCGAGTGATCAGGTCCCAACCGGACCTGGCCCTCCTTGGAGAACGCGACCCACAAGACGAACAGGATGACGGCGGTGGTGGTCACCACGAAGATCCAGCCGAGGTTCGCCGAGCCCCATGCGACGACATCAGCCATGGTGTTCGATGCCGCATCGGGCTTGAAAATCGCCCACAGCGAGAAGGCTAGGATCACGATTGAGGAGATGATGAAGACAGGCCAGTTGACGTGGGACTTACGCGTCGGCCGACCTTGAAAATCCTTCTCCAGCTCGCGCTGCGCCTCGCCGAGTTCGCGGCTCGAGACCGGGGGAAGAAGTTCTTCACCTCGCTTGTGTCGGCGCGTGTCGTGGGCATGGTCGGTGCCGCCGAATTTGCTCCGCTCGATTGGCTGAGTGGGCCTCTTCTCGTTGCCGCTGGGGTCAGGACTTTCTTGCACCCGGTCTCCTTTCAAGTGACTGCGAAAGGGGATGCCGACGTGCGCGCTCAAAGGCGGGAATTGCCTACGACATCCCTTAGATCGACCTAAGAACCATAGCTCTGGTTGCTGCGACAAGCTAATCGCGAACGCCCTTAAGCGGCCCGAAAAGTGCCGGATACGGCGATTTCCGCGTCGTCCTCGGGGTGGATCGGATCGCGATCTGTGCTGTTGGGATCGAAGGATCGTCTGCAATTGCGTTCACGCGGAATTGATGTACTGTGTCTTTCAACACTTCCGCTTTACAAATGAGGTTCAAATGTCCAAAAAGGTTGATCGTTTCGAGCACGACCCTGCCCTCGTGTCCAAGGTTCGCGAACTCTGGTGGACGGTGATCTTCCTTCTCGTCATTTCCGCTGCGGCCGCCGTGTTGCCTATCGTCTTCTAATTCGCCTTTTAGGTTGAAGTAGATGTTCGCCGGGGCACGTCGCTGTCTCGGGGCGGGGCATCTGTGTGGGCCAGGTGTTTTACCTTTGATCCGTGGTCCCTTTGGTTCGGGAGGGGTGCTGCTAAAGTGCCGCCCCGGTGCGCGCGGGGGTAGTCGCTAACCCCCAGTGACACGCGTCACTCTGCGGTTGTTGCCTGAATGTGACTTAAGCTTATTCTGATCAGTAGTGATCGGGCGTATCTGAGGGGGTCGCCCGTTAACAAGGGGGATAAGTGTCACTGTTCACAAAGGTGACCGCCGGTTTTTCGGCGGTCTGTATTGCCGCGTCTCTTGCGATCGCAGCTCCACCGGCTGCGCAGGCGCAAGCCTATGAAGACAACGTTGAATACCTCGCGGGGGTCAACGTCGAGCCGGGTCGGGCGATCGCCGTCAACGGCTCACCAGTCACGTCCACTCTGTTTACGCCGCCGACGGTAAAGCATGGCGACACCGTCCGCGTTGCGTGGGACGTATCCGTTCGAGGGGTCGAATCCAGCAACCATATTCAGGCTTCTAGGGGTTTCCTGGTTTCACTTCCCGAGAAGTACACGGACAACGTGTCGTTCACCTACACCGGAATGCCCAAGGCCGACGGTTCGGGGTCGGAGCGAATCTCAGAGACCAAGGCTGTTGTCGGCGATCATGCGATCATCCCTTCTGGCGAAGAGTCCGAAGAGGGAGAGGCCGGCTTCACGTACGAGGACCAAGGCACAGAACAAGAGCTGTTCAAGACGACGCGACCGTTTACGCCGCTGCACTACTACATGCTTGATGCGGCTCACGGTGGTGTCACAACCTTCCGGATCGAAGCGGACGTCGATACGTCCGCGTTCCCGGAGGGGCAGGTACCTGCGGATTACTATGTTCCTGTTCGCGTCGAGAATGCTTGGCGCTGTTTCGACGAAGGCGGAGGCTCCGGCGGCTACGACGATGGCTGTCAGTCGCTCCTCGAATATCGTGCTACGAGGACCAGCGGGCTCTACGATTCCGTCGCCGCGGACGGACGTCCCTACATCACTTCGAAAGATTTTGACATCAACGGGCTTTACGGTGATGCCAAGTGTTCGGTGACCCACGAGACCGGAGATCCGTTCCGGATCGGCACCGACCTGGACCATGGGACCAATGGCTTCGACTACACCGCCGTGTTCCGGCTTCACGACAATCCGGCGGTGAATTACGTAAGCAGTAGCGACGATCTCTGCGACCGGCACGTGGCTCCCATCCGCATCGGCAATACCGCGGGAACCCCTGGCTCCGGCTCGGGAAGCCTAGGTGGTGGCAGTCTGGGCGGAAGCCTTTCGGACGGTGGTTCGTCCTCGGGTTCCGGAAGCGGGGACGGCACATCGTCGACCTCCGGTTCACTCGGCAGCGTGGGGAACTCTGCAAGCGCCGACGGAAGCACTTCGGCAAATGGGTCCCTCGGCAGTGCGGAGGGCGGAAGCTCCGCGGGAAGCGTGACGCTCAGCCCTCAGTGCATCCTCACCGGTGCCGCGATCGTATTGCCGTTGCTCGTCATCGGGCCGATCGCAGCAGCCGGGGCAAACTTCCCGGGCGTTGCAGAAGCACAGGCACAAATCGACCGCTTCCTCAGTCAGTCCAACGACGACATCCAGCACCGCCTCGGCATCTACAACGAGGACAGTGTTCGACGCATCGCCGAGATCAATGCCCAACTGGCAAGCATCGGGGCCGACGTTCAGGGGCCGGCCACGGCGATCGGCGGCACCGCGCTCGCGCTTCTAGCCGTGGGCGCACTCGCTCACAACTGCGTGGCTTAACTGCACTTGCGTGCACCGCGCCACCACGACGCGACTGACGCCTGAAAACGGCCATGTGACGGCGGTCCCGGGGATTCCTCGGGGCCGCCGTTCGTCAATTGGGTCGGTAGAGCACCAACCATTGGGGTGAATCTTTCACCCCAAAGGGTGAATCGCTTCATTGTCTTGGGACTTAGGGTCAAGCCTCACGGCTTGCGCCACCAGGCGCAGAGTCGACAACGAAGGGAGATATATGGCTCTGACAGATACTCAACGAGGCGACGGCGTCGACGACTTTCTCACACAGGTGCGAGAGAAGGCGTCGCAGCTTTCTTCGAACACTGAAGCCGAAACTGTGACGAATGTAGTGCTTGAAGTGCTTGCCGATGCTGTGAGCGTAGAGCAGATGGCGGAACTCTTGAAGTCGGTTCCTGATCTGCTTACTCCCTCGGGGAAGTCGGTTGCCGGCAATCCTGATCAAATCGACGTCCAGCACTTTCTCAAGCGGGTACAAGACGAGAGCGAATTCACTGATGAGGGTCTCGCTGAACCCCACGCACGGGCTGTGCTGTCGACGGTCGCCGAATGGGTTCCGGGCGATCAGCTTGATGACACGTTGGCGCAGTTGCCCAAGTCTCTTCGGGATTTGTTCACCGTCAACCCGTAGAGCCTTCCTCGTACAAGCCCCTGGGCATCTCTGGTCTTCACGGACCGGTGCGTTGCGCGGGGGCTTTTCGCGTGCGTTGGCGCGGACTGCAAGAGTCGGCCTGGGAAAAGTGAGGAGGGTCGCTTGGGGCGCGTCGAAAGCGGTACCGAAATGCCCCGAAGGGAACCGCTAACACCTTGAATGAGCTGTTTATGCTGTTTGCTCCGCCGCCAGGACTCGAACCTGAAATGCCTGAACCAAAATCAGGAGTGTTGCCATTACACCACGGCGGAATGCCGAACCGTCCATCGGACAGTCCGCGATAAGTGTGGCATACCGGCGCCGACCCCGGCTACTTGACCCGCTGGTGTGAGCCCCGAAAGTCGGAGGGGAACGGCAGGTCCGACGTCACTCCCGGGTTGGGGGTTCTTGCTTTCGGTTCCACAACTGGTGGGTGCGGCCCCCGCCGGTGGATACGGTGTCGATGTCGAACCTCTCGGCAGGGGAGAGGCCCTCCGGGAACAGCGGAGTGCCCGATCCGATCGTGACCGGCTGGATGACGAGGTGCATGAAATCGATGAGGTCCGCGTCGAGGAATTGTTGCACCGTTCGAGGTCCGCCGCCGATTCGGACATCGGTGCCGGGAGCGAGGTCGCGAGCGCGCTGCAGAGCGTCAGCCGGATCGGCATCGAGGAAGTGGAACACGGTGCCGTTGTCGAACTCGATCGGCTCGCGTTCGTGGTGGGTGAGGACGATGACAGGGGTCTCGAATGGCGGCTCCTCGCCCCACCACCCGCGCCAGTCGTCGTCGGTCCAGGGGCCGCTTTGGGGGCCGAACTTGCGCCTGCCCATGATCTCCACGCCGATTCCCTGGCCCCACAGACTCGTCATCGCGTGGTCGACGCTCAGTGGCCCATCGAGCGTGTCGATTCCGGCGATCGCCCGGCCATCGAATCCCTGGACGAGGGCGATGGCCTCGCCGAACGGCTCGTCGTGGGTAACGAAACTTCCGGCGGCATAACCGTCGAGCGAGACGAACATGTTGTGCACGCGAACGCGCGAGCGGCGCGGCTGCGTGTGCGGAGGGGTTGTCGAATCAGCGGCCACGATCGTTCCTCACGTCGAGAATGAATGGGATACGACCAATTATCGACCGAAAGGGGACGAAGGATGTGTCCGTTCGTGCGGCTTTGAGCTAGCCGAAGGTGCGAACGAAGAAGTCCGCCCAGTACACGTCCCAGAAGTGGACGAGGATCGTGCCGATGACCAGCAGGTACCAGAGCACGACGGGGATGAGGTGCCATGCGCGCAGCGTGCGGACCCAGGCGGCGGTGGTGAAGCGGCCGATCGTGTGCAGCAGCGTGTACCACCACATCGGCGCCATGACCGTCCATACGACCATGCACCACGGGCACAGCACCCCGATGTTGAAGATGGTCTGGTAGGCGAACCACTGCACCCAGCCGATCCCGAACGTGAGCCCGAGGACCGCGCCGACCATGTACCAGCGGGGGATCCGAGCGCCGGCCGCGAGCGCGACGCCGAGGGCGAGCGTGATGCCGAAGCCGACGAGCCCGACGATGGGGTTCGGGAAGCCGAACGCCTGGCCCTGTTCGGACTCGATCACCGACTTGCAGCTCATGAGGATCGAGAAATTGCACGCGGGGATGTAGTCCGGATTCTCGAGGATCCGGATCTTGTCCATCGTCAGCTCGAACGCGGCGACGAGCCCGGCGATCGAACCGATGGCGAGGAGAATTCCGATTGTGCGCTGGGAGAAGATGCCCCCGGGTGCCCCGGCGGCCTCGTCGCGGACGGGTCCCGGCGCGGCGTCCGTCGACGCGTCCTCACTAGCTGCAGTTGCCATCTCTCAACCCGTTCCGCCGCGTGCGCGGCACCTTCGCTTCGCTTCCGTACTCACTCTAGTGAATCGCGGGCGCGTCGCGGGGAGCCCGGCGAGGGCCGATCCCACCGCGACGAAAAGCGGACCGGCTCAGCCGCGCTTGTCCACCGCGCGACCGATGAGCCGCGTGGACAGAAGGAACGGCACGCGTGTGTAGCGCTTCGAGTACCAGGCGAGCGTCGCGAACGTATCGGGGGTGACGACGGTGCGCCGCGCCCGAATGCCGCGCATCGCCCGCTTCGCGATGATTTCCGAGGTGAGCCGCGTCGAGCTGAGCAGCTTCCGCGCGAGCTCGTCCGCCCGCGCATCCTCGCCCGAGAGCGAATCGGCGAGTCCGGACTTGAAGAACTGCGGGCAGATCACCGTCGTCGCGATGCCGCGAGGCCGCAGCTCGGCATCGAGCGTTTCGCCTATGGCCACGGCGGCGGCCTTAGTCGCGTTATATGCACTCATCTGCGGTCCATGGACGAGACCCGCCGCGGACGCGGTGATCACGATCTGCCCGCCGCGCCGCAGGTGAGGCACGAACGTGCGGCAACCGCGGACGACTCCGAGCAGGTTGATGTCGATAATCCGTTGCCACGACTCGATCGAGGTGGCCTCGATGGAACCGCCCACGGCGATCCCGGCATTACACACCAGAACATCCAGGTTGATGACGTCGGACGCAGCAGAATCCCAGTCGGCGCCGCTGGTGACATCGAGCTGTCGGTAACTCCACGTCCCCTCAAGCGAGCGCACAGTTTCCGGTGCCTCGGCGTGGATATCGGTGAGCACCACCTCGTCGCCGACGGCAAGAAATTCGCGGGCCAGCTCGAGGCCGAGCCCGGAGGCTGCGCCGGTGATGAGTACCTTGCGCGGCCCGCCGGTGGTGCCGCGACGCACGAGCCCTACGAGATTGTCGAGTATCTCCACTGTCTATGCCCTTTCTGCGAGCGCCTCGGCCGGCGCCTTGTGGGTACCGGTTGAGACCGCGCCCGAGTGGTCGTTTCCTCGCGCGAGCACGCCCGGTACGGCGTCGTCGAATGCCATCTCGCGGTGCTGATCGCCGAAATTGAACGTGGGGATCTCGACGAGATAGTTCTGAATGTACTGCCAGGGGCGCGACTCACCTTGCCGCGGCAACAGGTGCCCGCCGCGCTTGACGTAGCCGGCGTCGAGGTCGAGAAGCGGCCGCGTGCTCGGTGTTTCGGGCGGAACCGGCGCGTACGTGCGCACGCCCGTCTTCCACAGTTTGACCATGTACTTGGACACCATGTCCGCGCGCAGGGTCCACGACGCGTTCACGTAGCCGATGGTGAAACTGAAGTTCGGCACCCCGCCGAGCATGAGCCCCCGGTAGGCCGTCAGCTTCGTGGCATCGAGTTCCTCGCCGTCGATGGCCAGCGTGCCGCCGCCGAAGGCCTGCAGCTCGAGGCCCGTGGCCGAGATCACGATGTCCGCCTCGATCTCCTCGCCCGAACTCACCCGGATCCCTTGACGGGTGAATCCGTCGATGTGGTCGGTGACGACCTTCGCGCCCCCGGCGATGGCGGTGAAGATGTCGCCATTCGGAGCCTTGCACACGCGCTGGTCCCACGGGCGATAGTCCGGCGAGAAGTGTTTATCCAGCACCTCTGCCGAGATGAAACGACGCTGCATCAAGCGCAGCACGGCCTTGAACAGCCACGGCGCCCGCTGCGCCACGACGTACTGCATCATGTCGCGTGCGCCGTGATTGAACCGGGCGACCTTGTACGCGGCCTTCTCCGGGAGCACCGTCTTCCAGATGCGGCTGATGATGTCGACCTCGGGGAGCGGGCCGATGTACGTCGGGGTCCGCTGCAGCATCGTCACGTCCGCGCCGAGGTCGGCCAGGGCGGGAAGGAGGGTGACGGCGGTCGCGCCGGACCCGATGATGACGATCTTCTTCCCCGCACAGTCGAGATCTTCCGGCCATTGTTGCGGATGGATGATCTGGCCGCCGAACTCCTCCTCGTCCGGATACCGCGGGCGGTAGCCGTTGTCGTGCGAGTAGTACCCGGCGCCGAAGTGGACCCGGCGCGCCCAGATGATGCGCTCGGCCGGGCGCTCGGATTCGCCGTCGCCGGTGCGGGACTCCGCCGTCACACGGAAGAGTCCTTTGGAGCTATCCCAATCCGCCTTGGCGATATACGAACGCAGGTGCAGTCGATCGAGTGCGCCGCTCGCGCGGGCCGCGTCGCGGATGTACTCCTTGATCTCCGGGCCCTCGCCGAGCGTGGACGCGTGCGGCCACTGGTGGAAGGGGAAGCCGAAGGTCGCCATGTCGGAGTCGGAGCGGATGCCCGGATAGCGGAAGGTGTGCCAGGTGCCGCCGACATCACTTTGTACGTCGTGGATTTCCCACTGCCACGCCGGGAAAGCCTCGGCGACGTGATGGGCGAGATCGATCCCCGCGATGCCAGCACCCACGATGAGCAGGTCGAGGGGGCTGTCTTGCGTTCCGGCGGTGTCGGGGGCACCGGTCGAAGTCGTAGTCATGTTCTTGACAATAGACCCCTTGGTGTCAAAATAGTTGCTCTATCGCGACAAGTAATTGCTATTTCGCGCCAAACGCGAGGATCGTAGGCGGCATGGCATATGTGCGGTCGGCCGGGGTGCGCGGCGTGCGGTCGGTGATCGAATCTCTCGGCGGTAACGCCGACGTGCTCGCGCGCCGCTCGGGCCTGCCCGAAGGGGCGCTCGACGATGACGAGATCCTCGTCCAGGACGTTGCCATCGGCGTCCTGCTCGAAACGGCGGCGGCAGAGCTCCATTGCCCCGACTTCGGGCTCCGCGTCGCGCTGGAACAGGATCTCAGCATGCTGGGCCCGCTCGCCGTCGCGATCCAGAACGCCCGCACCGCGACCCAGGCCTTGGAGATGACGTCGAAGTACATGTTTTTCCACGCCCGCTCGCTCGAGATCTCCATCATCGACGATCCCACAGGAGAGCCCGGCGTTCTCGGGGTGCGCTACGGGTACCGCGACAACGACGTCCGCATGCCCCCGCAGGCCGCAGACATGGCGCTATTGTTCGTCCATCGCTCGATCTCTCGCCTTCTCGGAGCGAACTACGGTCTGCGTTCGGTGCTCTTGCCGTTCCAGCCGAAGGCGTCTCCGACGCGATATCGGGAGCTCTTCGGCGCCCCGGTCGAACCGGACTCGGACGATGCGGTACTGCGGATGCCCGCAGCGCTGCTCGACAGGCCGATCGAGAGCGGGGGCCACACGGCGCAGGAACTGGCGCTGCGTTATATCGAGCGGCGCGTCATGTCGACAGGGGAGTCCATGAGCGAACGCACACGCGACATGCTGCGCCAGTCCCTCGACACAGGGGCATCGACGATCGCCGAGACAGCGAAGCTGCTCGCCGTGTCCCCTCGCACCCTGCAACGCACCCTGGCCCGAGAGCACACGAGTTTTTCGGCGATTCTCGACGACGTCCGCAGGGAGGTCGCCACGCGGCTCGTCACCACGACCGATCTGCCGCTTTATCAGATCGCTTCCGCGCTCGCGCTGTCCGACGTCACAACTTTCAGCCAGTACGCGCGCCGCTGGTGGGGCGTGACGGCGAGGGAGTTCCGCGCTACGGCGCGTTAGCGGTAGCCGAGCACGATCCCGAAGTCCCCAGGCGGGCGAATGTCGGCAGCCGCCTCTAGACTTGATGTGTTTGGGTGATGGGTCGAACGCTGCGAGAATAGCGACGTTTTTATAGTCGGCGAGGCACAAGGGGAGCGAAGAAGTGGCACAGGCAGAAGGCGCGGGGGCACTACGCGGAGTATTCGCGGAGTTCTCCCACCGCGCGCCCGGGGCCATGCTTCGCGAGGCGGCGGGGAAGGACCGCGCGGTCGTGCAGGCCGCGGAGGCGCTGCGCCCGTTCGTCGTCGGCGAGCTCGCCGCGGAGGCGCCGCTGCTCGTCGTCACCGCCACCGAGCGGGAGTCCGAGGAGCTCGCCGCTGCGGTCGCGGCGCTCACCAGCTACGAGGTTGCCCAGTTCCCCAGCTGGGAAACGCTGCCGCACGAGCGCCTGTCTCCGGGCAAGGAAACCGTGGGCCAGCGGCTCAAGGTGCTGCACGAAATGCTTGCCGGGCCCAGGGGAGGCGAGGGCACGCGTGTCGTGGTGGCGTCGGCGCGCGCCGTCATCCAGCCCGTGTCCCCGGCCGCCGCGCGGCGCGACCCCATCGAGCTGCGCGTGGGTGGGCATGTGGACCCGACCGAGCTTGTGGCGCGGCTCGGCGTGTTCGCGTATGCGAGGGAGGACATGGTTTCCCGGCGCGGGGACATGGCCGTGCGCGGCGGCATCGTCGACATTTTCCCGACCACGCACGAATACCCGGTGCGCGTCGAGTTCGATGATGATGAGATCGTCTCCATCCGCGAGTTCCTCGTCGCCGACCAGCGCTCGCTTACCGAAGGCGCGCTCGAGGCGATCGACCTGTACCCGTGCCGTGAGGTGCTTCTCACCGAGGAGGTGCGCGAGCGGGCCGGCGCGCTGGCCACCGAGCATCCCGATAATCCCACCCTGCGCGAGCTGCTCGAATCGCTCGCTGCGGGCGTGCCGAGGGACGGGATGGAGGCGCTCGCGTCGGTGCTCCAGCCCGGCGAGCAGCAGATCCTGCCGCTACTGATGCGCGCCGGCACGAGAGTTATCGTGTGCGATCCCGATAAGGTGCGCCGCCGCGCCGGAGACCTCGCCGCCGCCGGGCGCGAGTTCCTCGAGGCGTCGTGGACCGCGGCGACCATGGGCTCGGACGCGCCGATCGATTCCGAATCGCTCGACCTGTCCGGCTCCGGTTATCTCACGTTCTCCGAGGTGCGCGAGCAGTCCATCGAGGCCGAGATCCCGTGGTGGCAGCTGGTGCCGCAGGGCTTCCTCGCCGAGGAGGATGCCGGCGCGCTCATCGAACTCCCCTCTCAGGACCCGCTGGCGCCGCGTGGCAAGGAGGACCAGTTCGCCGCGTTCTTCACCGAGGCTCGCAAGGGCGTGGGCGCGGGGGATACGTACGTCGCCGTCACCAATTCCAAGGGCTCTGCCACGCGGCTGGTCGAACGCGCCCACGAGGCGGAGCTCGCTGCGAAAGTGGTCGACGGCGGCGAGGAGCTTCCCGCCGGGCACCTCGCCGTGCTCGTCGGTCCGCTCATCGACGGCTTCGCGCTCGCGGGTGCGGCCGGCCAAGGGACAACCACCGAGGATGACGGCGGAGCCGGCAGCACCCGCGGCCGCCTCGTGCTCCTGTGCGAATCGGAACTCTCGGGTAACCGCGTCGCCGGGCGTTCCGGCGGCAAGACCAAGCACGCCAAGCGGCGCAACCAGGTCGATCCGCTCGCACTCAAGTCCGGCGATCTCGTCGTCCACGAACAGCACGGCATCGGCCGCTTCGTGGAGATGATCGAACGCACCACCCGCGGTAAGAACGCCTCGGGCCGGCGCGAATACCTGGTCATCGAATACGCCGCGTCCAAGCGGGGCGCGCCGCCGGACCGTCTGTTCGTGCCGATGGAGCAGCTCGGGCAGCTCTCGCGCTACGTCGGCGGGGAGGCGCCCGCGCTGTCGAAGATGGGCGGCGCGGACTGGCAGAACACCAAGCGCAAGGCGCGCAAGGCGGTCCGCGAGATCGCGACCGAGCTCGTCGCGCTGTATGCCAAGCGGCAGTCCGCGCCCGGGCACGCCTTCGCCCCGGACACCCCGTGGCAGCAGGAGATGGAAGAAGGCTTCCCGTACACCGAGACGATCGACCAGGCCACCGCCATCGAGGACGTCAAGGCGGACATGGAAAAGCCGGTGCCGATGGACCGAGTCATCGTCGGTGATGTCGGGTACGGCAAAACCGAGGTCGCGGTGCGCGCCGCGTTCAAGGCCGTGCAGGACGGCAAGCAGGTCTCCGTTCTCGTGCCCACGACTCTGCTCGCCCAGCAGCACCTCGAAACGTTCGCCGAGCGCATGGCTGGTTACCCGGTCACGGTGCGGGGGCTGTCGCGCTTCACCTCTGACGCCGAGGCGAAGGAAATTCTCGCCGGCCTCGCCGACGGAACGGTGGACGTGGTGATCGGCACGCACCGTCTGCTCGCCACCGGCGTGCGGTGGAAGAAGCTCGGCCTGGTGATCGTCGACGAGGAACAGCGCTTCGGCGTCGAGCACAAGGAGCACATCAAGGCGCTTCGCAACGCGGTGGACGTGCTCACGATGTCGGCGACGCCGATCCCACGCACGCTCGAGATGTCGCTCGCCGGGATCCGCGAGATGAGCCAGATCCTCACGCCCCCGCAGGACCGGCTTCCGGTGCTCACCTACGTCGGCGCTTACTCGGACAAGCAGGTTGCGGCCGCTATCCGGCGCGAGTTGCTGCGCGAGGGGCAGGTGTTCTTCGTCCACAACCGCGTGTCCTCGATCGACGCGACGGCGGCACGGCTGCGCGACCTCGTCCCCGAGGCGCGCGTTGCCGTGGCGCACGGGCAGATGGGAGAGGAGCAGCTCGAGCAGACCGTCAACGGATTCTGGAATCGCGACTTCGACGTCCTCGTGTGCACGACAATTGTAGAGACCGGTCTCGACATCAGTAATGCCAATACGTTGATCGTCGACCGGGCCGAAAACCTCGGCCTGTCGCAGATGCATCAGCTGCGCGGACGCGTGGGCCGCTCCCGCGAGCGTGGCTACGCCTACTTCCTCTACGCCCCCGACCGCACGCTCACCGAGACCGCGTACGACCGCCTCGCGGTGATCGCGCAGAACAACGACCTCGGCGCCGGCATGGCCGTGGCGATGAAGGACCTCGAACAGCGCGGCGCCGGCAACGTGCTCGGCGGCGAACAGTCCGGGCACATCGCCGGAGTCGGCTTCGACCTGTACGTCCGGCTCGTCGGCGAGGCGGTCGAGGCATTCCGCGCCGTCGCCGATGGCGAGACGCCGCAGGCCGAGACCGAGTCCCGCGAGATGCGGATCGACCTGCCCGTCGACGCCTACCTGCCCGCGGATTACGTCGATTCAGAGCGGCTGCGCCTCGAGGCGTACCGCAAGCTCGCCCAGGCGCAGAGCTTCGACGACGTCGATTCGGTCATCGAGGAACTCTTCGACCGGTACGGCCCGCTGCCCGAGCCCGCGCGGCGCGTCGCGGCGGTGTCGCGGCTGCGGATCGTCGCTGCCGAATACGGGGTGTCCGACGTGGTGGTTGCCGGCTCGCGTATCCGGATCGCCCCGTTGACTCTGCTCGACTCGCAGCAGATGCGGCTCAAGCGGCTGTACCCGTCTGCGATGTACAAGGCGACCTCCCAGGTCGTGCAGTTGCCGCTGCCGAAATCCGCGGCGGCTCGCCCCGGCGCGGGCGGCGCCCCTGAGGCTCGGGACGATGAGCTGCTGCAGTACGTCGCCGATTTCCTCACGGCGATGGCCGGCAAGCCCGAAGGCTCGGTCGTCGTCGCCCAGCCGGAGCTCTCGGCGCGATGAGCGACGAGCAGCGCCCGCTCGACTATGCGGTCGAGCTCTTCGCCCGCATCCGCAGGGAAGGGGAGTGGGAGTCCGCGCAGACGCACGACTCGCTCATCCCGTACCTCATCGAGGAGTCGTGGGAACTCGCCGATGCCGTCGCGGACGGCGACCGCGCGGAACTGCGTTCCGAGCTCGGAGACCTTCTCCTACAAGTGCTGTTCCACACGGCGATCACCGCCGAGCACGACACCGACCCCTTCGACATCGACGATGTCGCCCAGGCCATGCTCGACAAGCTCCGCCGCCGCGCGCCCTACTGGTTTGAATCAGGTCCGCCGCAGCTGGATGCCGCCGAACAAGACCGGCTGTGGGAGCAGGCCAAGGCCACCGAGGGGCGCCGCAGTCTGTTCGACGGTATCGCCTGGAACCTGCCGGCCCTCGCCCTCGGGGATAAGGTGCTCGCCCGCTGCGCCAAAGCCGGGGTACCCGCCGAGTGCGTGCCCAAGGAAATCGCCACGCCCGACGTCATGGGTTATGGGATTTTCGGCTCCGGCACCGGCGAAGAGACCGGCCACGAATCGGGTTCGGAGAACGCCTACCGGCAAGCGGTGCGCAGGTTCGCGCGACGGGTCGAGGCCGCCGAAGAACGGCTCCGTAACGCGAATGACGCCGGACATGCCCCATTTCCCGCCGACGCGTGGCGCTCGGCCTTCGAAAATGAGATGTGACCTGCGAAAACGACGCGCACTTGGGATCTCTGGTTACCCGTTCAGCTGCTCTTTAGGCGCGATAGGCACAATGGTTGGCAATGTCTAGACAAGGGATCTTCGGGCGAGGACGCTCCACGGCACGCCGCGCAGGCGCCATTGCGGCGCTGGGCGCGGTGTTAGGGCTGGCCGCGTGCGGCGGGGGCGATATCGCCTCGCCCTTTGTCCCGATTCCGCCCGGTATGCCGCCTCCCGAGGGGCGCGCGCTACCGATGGTCGACGTGGTCTCCGGCGGAGAGCGCCCGAGTGCGCAGCTCACCGACTGGGCGGAGGGGCTTACCGGCGACACCCACGTCTCGGTCGCCGCGCTCAACGCCTATGGCTATGCGGCAGCGCAGCTCGCTTACCATTATCCGAACTGCAATCTCCAGTGGAACACCCTCGCGGGCATAGGATTCGTCGAGACACGGCACGGTACCTACGGCGGTTCGGCGATCGACGAATTCGGTAACGCCATGCCGCCGATCATCGGTGTCGCGCTCGATGGTTCGCCCGGCTTCGCCTCCATCCCGGACACCGACGGCGGCGAGCTCGACGGCGATCCGGAGCACGACCGCGCCGTCGGCCCCATGCAGTTCATCCCCGAGACATGGCGCTACTACGGGCACGACGCGTCGGGCGATGGCAACCCGGACCCCAATAACATCGACGACGCTGCGCTATCCGCGGGCTTCAAGCTGTGTGATTACGGCCGAGACCTGTCGACCGAGCAGGGCTGGACCGACGCCATCATGTCGTACAATGCGAGCGCCGAATACGTGCGTGACGTGCGCGATGCCGCCGCCGCGTACTCCGTGCCCACTCGCGCCCGCTAGCCGCGAGCGCCGCACGCCCCGGGCCGAACCCGCCAGCCGCGCCTCGCCCCGTCCACGGGTTTTCCCAACCGCCCGTGCGACCCTCGCATCCCGCGTACGGTGATCTGCACACCGCGAACTCGCAGAAACCGCAGCCCAGGGAGCCTTCTCGTGCGCACGCCTTCGCCCAGGAACCGCCCACAAACCCCCGCCCATGACGTCGGAGCCCGCCCCTCCCAACGCCGCCGCACCTCCCGCGCCCTCGTCATCGTCGCGGCCGCCGGGCTCGTCGCGGCGACGCTATCCGCTCCTGCCTCCGCACAGGAGGGCTCGGTGTCTACGGGAACCGGCAGCGGGGGAGGACAGTTCGGCGGCCCGCTCGAATCGATCTGGGAAGGCACACCTGATGGGCGCGATTCGGCGTTCTACACCGATCCCGCACCGCTCGAAAACGCGCCCGGCCGAGTCATCCGCACCGAAGACGCCCAACTGCTCACCACCGCACCCGGCGATGCGCTCGCCGCCGCCGGCTCCGCAGGATCGGCCGATGGCGCCGGCCTCCACGCGAATGCGCAGCGCGTGCTCTACGAATCAACCGACGCCCACGGCGCACCCATCGCCGCCTCCGGTCTCTTCGTCCGCAACGAGGCGCCGGCGTCCGCGCGCCACGACGAGCGTCCGCTCGTCGTGCTCTCGCCCGGCACCCAAGGCCTCGGCGATCAATGCGCACCGTCCAAGACGATGCCGAGCGTCCTCGACGCCCAATTCTCCCCGGGAGTCAGCGTCGGTCTGGGCTACGAGGTCGGCCAGGTCCACTACTTCCTCGCACGTGGATTCTCGGTGTTCGTCACCGATTACCAGGGTGTCGGCACCCCGGATGCGGCCACTTATCTCACTCGCGACGCCATGGCCCACGCGGCGCTCGACGGCGCCCGAGCTGCGAAGGCAATCCCCGAATCGGGCGTGAGCGACGAATCGAAGGTCGGATTCTTCGGCCACTCCCAGGGCGGCGGGGCGACGGCGGCAGCCGCGGAACTCGCACCGAGCTACGCCGCCGACCTCAACATCGCCGGCGCCGCGGTCAGCGGTCCGCCGGCAGACCTTTATCCCATGCTCGACGTCGTCGATCGCAGCATCAACGCCGGCCTCGTCGGCTTCGTTTCTTCCGGACTCGCCGCCGCGTATCCAGATGCCGCCGACAGTCTGCGCGACGTCTTCAACGACGAGGGCCAGGCGATGCTCGACCGAAGCGCGAGCAGTTGCGTCGGCGACTCGATAGGCGCCTACGGCTTCGCAGACTCGCGCACGTGGACCAAGGACGGCCACTCCTTCGCCGACAACCTGCGCTCGAATCCGGAGCTCGACGAGCTCGTCAACGCCCAACGCATCGGCCTCGGCAAACCTGAGGTTCCGGTGGCGATCATCCAGGAGCCGAACGACGACATCATCCCCGAAGGGCAGGTCCGGCAGCTCGAGGCGGACTGGTGCGCCCAAGGCGTGCAGGTCGACTACCTCGAAGGTTTCCTGCCGCCGCTCATGCCGTCGACTGCGACCGTGCACATGGCGGCGGGCCTACACTCCAAGGGCGCTGATTGGCTCGCCGACCGTGTTGCCGGAGGAGCCGTAAACGACACGTGTTCGGCGACGTAAGGCCGGCGAATCGACAATCGGTCCTACGTGCCAAGCCGCGCGGTTAGTGGAGGAGAAGTCCGCCGTCGACATAGTGGCTACTTCCGGTGACGAAACTCGCGTCGTCCGACAGTAAGAACGCTGCGAAGGCGGCCGCCTCTTTCGCGTCGCCAACCCGGCGGAGGAGCACCTGATCGGCCAACTCCGATTCGAAGGTAGATCTGATTTCCGCCGGCAGCCCTGTTCGCAGGTTTGAAGTGATTGGTCCAGGAACGAGAGTGTTGACGCGAATGTTGCGCGGCGAGAGCTCGGTGGCCCAGCATCTGGCAGAACTGAGTAATGCGGCCTTAGTGGCTGAGTACAGCGACAGGTCCTTGCCGCCCTCGTACGTCGCCGTCGAGGATGTGACCAGTACGGATCCGCCGCTTCGGACCATTGGGGAAAGCGCACCCATCTGCAGCATGGGAGCAACTGTGTTGACGGCGAACATCGACTCTGTTTCCGACCTAGTGAGGTCTTCGATGGGTGAAGCGGCCGCGTAGCCGGCATTGAGCCAGATCCCGTCGAGACCACCGGCCTCGCGGGCAACACGAGCGAGACGTTGGGGCGACTCCGGTGAGAGCTGGTCGTCGTTGACCACCATCGCGCGGTCGCCTAGTACTTCAGCGGCTCGTGCAAGGTGTTCGGTCGAGCGACCGGTGACGATGACATCGGCACCCTCGTCGGCAAGCTTGGCCGCGCCGGCGAGTCCGATGCCACTCGTTCCACCGGTAATGAGGATAGTCTTTCCCTGAAATCTGTTCATGGAAAGGAAGCTAGGGCCTCGAGCGAGGTCTAGCGCAAGCGTTCTTGGAGATGAATTTAGGGGGCGGATGTATTCGATAAGTGAGGTCGTCGAGCTGACTGGCATGAGTCAGCACACTCTTCGCCTTTATGAACGTGAAGGATTTTTCGTCAACAAGGTCCAAAGAGATTCACGAGGCAACAGGGCGTATGACGAAAGCGACGTGGACTGGCTACAAAGGCTCGGCATCCTTCGCGCAGCGGGAATGCCGATTGCGGAGATTTCTAGATACGTACAGCTCGTCCGTGCGGATTCGCCTGACGAGAATCGAATAGAGATACTGGCCAACCATCGTGAACGCGTCCTTCAAGAACTTCGCGACGCTCAAGAACGACTCGGCCTGATGGACGACAAGATCGCGCTGTATCGCGCGCGTCTCGACGAAGGCGGCAGGGGCGCGCCTTGGCCCGAGGCGAAACCCGATGGCGAAGCCGGCGACGGCTAAGTACTTCCCAGTTCCGATACTGCTTCAACTTGGAGAAGCGCGCGCTAACGGATCGTGAAGCGCTTGATTTTCTCTTCAGGTGTAGAGAACTTCTTCTCACCCATCGACGGAGTATCCGATCTCTTTGGCTGCGGCTTTGATCAGTAGTCGCGCGTGCTGCGCCGCCAACGGAGCGTCAGCTGTGGGAGCTACAGGAAGCGACTCTTCGGCAGGTTTGAACAGCACGACGGAGTCATGCCCGGTCATGGTGGACTCCACGAGAAGACCGTCCAATTCGTCGTTGATGTCCGCGGCGAAGATGGCTCTGGCCCACTGCTGCGAAAGAGCGATGTCTTGAAGCGAATTCAGAGAATGAGCCGCCCCGTTCTGCAGCGTCCACGACGAGGTAGAGGTCAGATTGAGCAGGGTGAGAGGCCGCGAGGGCTTCCAAATTGTGAGCCGAGGGGAATTGGCTACCAAGTCCACGTGACGAGCGTCTTGGAATACCTCCGCCAGCGCAGTGGGAAGCGAACACGCACAGTACATAATCGCGTGGCTTGGATGGATGCCGGAGGGAAGTGGATGTGGATCCCACCGGGACGTGGCTACGGGCCCGTACTCCCGAAACGTATTCCACTCCACCGGGTAATTCCCAGCAGTTCGATAGATCCTGAACAATTCGTCTTCGAATGCGACGAGATGGTGATCGGACCAATCGAGTACAGACGGTGGCAGCGGAACCTTGGCTCGTTTCCGACTCACCGATAGATCCAGCCCTCAATGAGTGCCAGCACGGTGTTCGGGGTTCCGCCACTCAGAAGGTGCTCGCGGGGAGAGAGCCCCTCGAGCTCGTCTCTGCTTGTATTCATAAACCGCTCGACTGATAGCGCGTCGAATCCGGCGTCATTGAGTGCGTGGACTACAGGCTGGAGTTGCGGAAGTGCGCTGTTCGCCGAGAACTGCCACTTGGGGTATCGCTTGCTGCGGCCGAAATCGACGACGTAAAGCTTTTCTGCTTGGCCCTGGCGAGACACGTTGGATTTGTTGACGCCCAGTAGCTCCGCCGCCTCGGTCTGGCTGAGGGTCGACGAGAATAGCGACATAGTTTGGCCGGCCGCAGACTCCGCGCGATCTTTCTGGCTATGCCTCGAAGCTTCGGCGAGAATTTTCCTCCGCTCTTTCGGGCCTGCGACTTCCCATCCCTCGTAGACCGGAGGAACACTTTCAACCGAACGCACAAGGTAATCGACCATCGTTTCCGCGACCGGTTCGAAGGTGCCGGCCTGGCTTTCTCGAAAGCTTCGTTCCAGTTCGAGGACTATGTCGTCGACGTATGAACTCAGCCCGAACTTCGACAACATGCCGAGGAGGCTCGCTCCCGCGCCCTCGTTACGTTCCACCTTCGCGACCTGATTCTCTGGAGGTTCGTCGTAGAGGTAAAGCCTCTTGTTCGTGCTCTTCTTCGAAGATGAATCTGCAGATTGTTCGAGAACGATCTGCTGCCTGGCGTCCCTTTTTACGCTCCACCGGGACGCCTTTGATCCTTGCCCGCTCGTATCGGTACTAAGTGCCTCTTGAAGTTCTTTCAACAGTTGAGTGCTCTCGGTCTTGCTGGTGCTCATGACCAACCCTCCTCGCTTGCAACTAACTATACGACGTTGCGCTGAGTTGCGAAATGACAAGATGCTTTGGGGTTAGCAAGTTGACTCCCTAAGTCTCTAGCTGGACTCTTTCGTCTAGAGTCCCTCGACGCGGTGGGCCATGATGGCCGCCTGCACCCGGTTATCCGCTCCGATAGCCGCGAACGCGCTGGACAGATATTGCTTGACCGTGCCAGTTGCGAGGCCGAGCTCGGTGGCGATCTCACGATTCGACAATCCCTGGGCGACCAGGGAGAGCATTCGGCGTTGATGTGGCGGTAGCCCGGCGATGAGCCCGGCGGCTTCGTCGTCTCGCTCGTGCCGGGATGCGGCCTCCGCCCGGACCAGCCAACGAGCCGCGCGTGGGGTGAAGAAAGCGCCGCCTGCATGCAGAGCAGTGACCGCGCGGACGATATCGGCCGGGGAGTCTGTCTTGAGAAGAAAGCCTCGCGCACCGGCCGCCACCGCTCCGCGGATGTACGCGTCATCGCCGAATGTGGTGAGCATGGCCGCGGGGAGTTCCGGTCGGACCTCGAGTAGCCGGGGAAGTCCGGAGATGCCGTCGGTTCCGGGCATTCGAATATCGAGGAGGGCAACGTCCACGGAATGAGAACGAAGCACCTCGACAGCTTCATTGATATTTGGCACCGCGGCGACTACCTCCACGGAGGATCCCGCCGAAAGGAGCGAGGACAGATGCTCGCGAACCATCGCATCGTCGTCGACGAGGAGAACGCGCACAGGCCCGAAGCCCTCGTTGTCAGCAGTGTGCATCGTCAAATCTCCTATTGCGGCGCGGGCGCCGAGATCGTCCGAGTCAATTGAACCTGGCCGTTGTCGAGGCATACCTCGAACACCTCGGTCCGCCGGAACCAGCTGACCTCGGATTCGTAATAGCGGCAGTCCATGATCTCGGCGTCCGCAGAACGCGGCGGCTCCACCATCTGTACCGCCGGCAGCAGGTCAAGCGCCTCGGCCTCGGGCATCCCCACGTGGATCTTCGAGAAATCCTCCTCCGGTAGCACCCCGACCATGGTGCGATAACCGACCACGGACACGGCGATGATGCCGCCACACAAAAGTAGAGCGCCGATAGCGGCGAGGGAGGTGAGGACGACACGACGGGTGTGGCGACGGGACTCGGCCGCCTGATCGAGGACGGCGATGCCCGGGGCCGGCTCGGGCGCGGCGGGCTCGGCATCGAGCCGTAGCGTCGCCTCGAGCACGAACGAGGTCGGATCGGCGGCCGGCTGCGGACCGTAGGAGAATTCGCCGCCGAGAATGCGCACGCGCTGCGCGAGCGACGCCAAACCCGTGCCGGAGGACCCCGAGGGCTGGGGAGGATCGGCGCGTCCGGCGTCATCCAGCGGTGTGGCGACGCGAAAGCGGAGCGTGGAGACGGACGCCTCGGACCGCACCGAAAGGGGCGCGCCGCCGGAATGACGGGCGGAATTGGCAGCGGCCTCCAGCAGGATTCGGGCGAGAGTGGTGCGGACGTGGGCGGAGACCGCCGTAGGTAGAGGACCGGCGACGACGACCTCGATGCCCTCGGCGCGGATGCGCTCGATTGCGTCGCCCGGCGAATCGTCCGCGGGCGCGGTCGGCGGTTCGCTACTGCGCAGGAGCGCGATGGTGCGGCCGAGTTCCTCGGTGGATTCGGCGACCTCGGAGCGAATCCGGTCGATCTCGGCGCGCGCCTCCTCATCCACGCCGGGGGACTGCGACAGCGTGCCGAGTGCGAGGGAGGTGTAGGCGAGTCGGTGGCCGATGGTGTCGTGAATCTCCCCGGCGAGGTTCGAGCGCTCGGAGAGCAGCAGGCTGCGCGTGCGAAGGGACTCCTCGGCGGCGACCGACTCGGCGAGTTTCCAGCCGAGCTGCCGGTGGCGGGCCGCTTCGGTGAACGTGCGGATCAGGAGTACCACCATCACCACGAGCGCGATCCCGACGAGGAGTTTTGTGCCCGTCAACAACGTCACGTCCACGGGCGATGTCGACGGAGAGCTGGTGGCCTCGCTGACAATCCCGGACACGATCGCGGTGGACACGAACAACGCCGCGAAGGCGGCGCCGAAGTTGCGGGCGGCAGGTCGCTCGATAAGAAGATAGGCGAGGACGACGCTGAGCGCGCCCCACACGGCGAGGGCCACCGTGGACCACGGCCCGAAGGTAAGAGACCATGCGACGCCGCAGGTCGCGCCGAGGCCGGCGAAGGTCAGCGGTGAGGCGAGGGGGCGACGGGGGAGGCGAGTCATACGGCGAAACTTATCGAGGAGTAAACCTGAGGGGTAAGTAACCAAAGTTAGTGAAATGTGCCGACCTGCGGCACTGAAACTATTCGAAAGACGCGGCGACCGTAGCTTATATGCCTGATTTAGTAGCCCTTATCGAGTCCGTGTCGGATAAGGCCCTCCTCGTGATCGTCGTGATGGCGCTCGCAGCGATGGTCGAGGCGGCGCTCGGACTCGGCGTGTTCATCCCCGGCGAGACCGTCGTCGTCATCGGCGCGACCGTGCTCGCGCACGCCAGCGGCTGGTGGGTCGCGCTCGGCGTTTTCATGGTCGCGGTCGGTGCCACCGCGGGCGACCATTTCGGCTGGTTCGTCGGCCGCAAGGTCGGCGAACCCATCGGCCGATCGCGCGCGGTCGAATCCATCGGTTTCGATAAATGGGAACGGGCGATGCAGGCAGTGCAGCACCAGCGCCTCGTGCCGCTCATCGTCGTGCGGCAGCTACCCGGCGTGCGCACGCTCGTCGCGGCGGCATGCGGGGCGGCCGGCGTCACCTACGCCCGCTTCGCCACCGCGTCGGTCCTCGGTGCGCTCATCTGGGCGCTGCTGTGGGTCGGCGGCGGCGCGCTCGTCGGCCACACCGTGATCGACATCCTCGGCCCGCTCCTACCCATCGCCCTTCTCGCGTGGATCCTCGTGATTCTCGGCCTCTTCCTCCGCAAACGCCTCAAGGCGCGGAGGGATAACACCCAAGCCTGACGTCGGACCTCCCGCCGCCCAGGCCCGCCGCAAGCCCTGCCGCAAGCCCTGCCGCAAACTCAGCCGGGCCCGGCCTCTCCCAATCCAGCGGAACATTCCTCGCTCCGCGGCCATCACAGCCCCAGAATTGCCGATAGCCACCGAGAGACGAGGGGACCCGAGTGAGCGCAGAAACACAGGAGCAGACGGATGTCGTCCTTCGGCGCAAGGGCACACTCATCGTGTGCGGAGTGCTCGCGGCCTTCTTCGGCGGCATCGTCGTTCTCGGTCTCGTCACCACAGGCGAGGCGCCGGTCTGGGCGACCGCGCTGCTCGTCGCGGTCGTTCTCGCCGGGGCCATCAATATCGCGGTTCCCAGACCTGAGCGCGCGATGGCGTTCATCCTCATCCCGTTCGGCGCCTTCCTGATCCTCGTGAGCGGTGTGTTGTGGTTCGAGGAGGCGCTCACCGACGAGCGGCGGTACTACGAATTCGTGCTCGGCCCGGGCATCGGGCTCGCGGCGAATTACGTTCTCATCCTCATGCTCAGCTATTCGGCGCAGCCCGGCGAAGCAGGCGGACCCGCCACAACGCCGTCGCAGGACGATTAAACAAACCGCGCGCAGAGTCACCTTTCGGCGTGTCATGACGCGGTGAAACGTGACCCCTCATGCGGTCTACCTTCGGGCGGGCACGAGACCGGGAAATAGCGGCCTCCCGTGTCATAGACCCGCGCAGTAAAGGCGGAGTGCTGCACCGGAAGCCGTGCCCCGTCCGCGGCGCGGGGAGAAGTACGGCACAATAAGTAGCGGAGGCGCCGGGTCCTGCCGCGCGTACACGCGCGCGCCGCACACCCGAGCACACCGCGAAGGCGCCGCCGCCGAGAAAATTCGCATACTCGAAACACGCCACATACAGGTGATGGGAGGGCCACGGATGGCCGCAATCGAACAGGTTGGAGCGCGGGAGATCCTCGACTCGCGAGGAAACCCGACTATCGAGGTCGAGGTCGCGCTGGACGACGGGACCGTCTCGCGCGCCGCAGTGCCCTCGGGCGCATCCACCGGCGAGCACGAGGCCGTCGAGCTGCGTGACGGCGGCGACCGTTACCTGGGCAAGGGCGTGCAGCAGGCCGTCGACCAGGTGCTCGACGTGCTTGCCCCCGCCGTGATCGGCATTCCCGCCGAGTACCAGCGCGAGGTCGACCTCGAGCTCATCGACGCCGATGGCACCCCGGACAAGTCGAAGGCCGGCGCCAACGCCATCCTCGGTGTCTCGCTCGCCGTGGCGAAGGCAGCTGCAGAATCCTCGAACCTCGAGCTCTACCGCTACCTCGGCGGGCCGAACGCCCACCTGCTGCCGGTGCCGATGATGAACATCCTCAACGGTGGCGCCCACGCCGATTCGGGTGTCGACGTGCAGGAGTTCATGATCGCCCCCGTTGGCGCGCCGACCTTCAAGGAGGCGCTGCGCTGGGGCGCGGAGGTCTACCACGCGCTCAAGGCAGTGCTCAAGGCCAAGGGCCTGTCCACCGGTCTCGGTGACGAGGGCGGCTTCGCCCCGTCTGTCGATTCCACTGCCGCCGCGCTCGACCTCATCGCCGAGGCCATCGAGAAGGCCGGTTACACCCTCGGCGAGGACATCGCGCTCGCGCTCGACGTCGCGGCGTCGGAGTTCCACGAGAACGGCGTCTACAACTTCGAGGGCGGCCAGCGCAGCGCCGCCGAGATGTCGAAGGTGTACGGCGAGCTCGTCGCCAAGTACCCGATCGTCTCCATCGAGGATCCGCTCGACGAGGACGACTGGGACGGCTGGGCCACCCTCACCGCCGAGATCGGCGACAAGGTTCAGCTCGTGGGCGACGACCTGTTCGTCACCAACCCGGAGCGCCTCGCCGACGGCATCGACAAGGACATCGCGAACGCGCTGCTGGTCAAGGTCAACCAGATCGGCACGCTCACCGAGACGTTTGACGCGGTCGATCTCGCGCACCGCAACGGCTACAAGACGATGATGTCCCACCGCTCCGGCGAGACCGAGGACACCACGATCGCCGATCTCGCTGTCGCGTGCGGCTGCGGCCAGATCAAGACGGGCGCCCCGGCGCGTTCGGAGCGCGTGGCCAAGTACAACCAGCTGCTGCGCATAGAGGACGATCTCGGCGATTCGGCCCGCTACGCCGGCCGCGCCGCGTTCCCGCGCTTCGGCAAGTAGCACTCCCGGCGCCACGTTCCCGGCGCCAAAGCAAGACCCTCGCACGACAAACAGCGAAGCGGGGCGGCCTCAACGGTCGCCCCGCTTTCGGCTTCCCTGAGCCTTCCCCGAGACCTCCTGAGAGTCCCCGAAATTCCCCGCGAAAATCCGGCGCGCGTTGCACGATCGTGACGCCGACCCAGTATTCTTTAGTCACACCAGTCACACTGGCGTGTGCTCGGCATTCCTGCCTAGGCCCGCGACCGGTGCGGCTTTTCATCACGTATGACGGCGGAGGAGGCGATTATGGCAGGCAGCCGCGGCCCGGCAAGTGGCTCGACCAGGCGGCCGGCGAAGCCCGCGCCTTCGCGCCGCTCCGCGTCCCAGCTCGCCGGCAGGTCGAACCGCGCCCGCCGCGAGGCAGGCGGCCGGACGGGGATGAGCGGCAAGCTCAGCCAGTCGGGCCGTCCCCAGTCCGGGCGCTCGCAGTCTTCCCGTTCCTCGCAGGCCGGTCGGCCGTTGCAGGTCCGCAACGAGGCCGAGAACACGGTCCTCGGCCCGCGCGGCTACGCGTTGCGCCGCATCGGCATCCTCGCCGTGGTCATGGTGTTCCTCATCGTGTCGATCTCGGTGCCCGTGAGCAACCACTACGAGTCTGTCGACCAGGCCCGCGCCCTGTCGTCCGAGCGCGCGGCGCTCGAGTCGGAGATCTCGAAGCTCCAGCAGGAGAAGAACAAGCTCAACGACCCCGAGTACATCCAGGCGCAGGCGCGCCAGCGCTTCGGCGCCGTCAAGCCGGGGGAGACGCCCTACCGCGTCGTCGACGATGCCACCGCAGAGCGCGCTGCAGCCGCAGCCGCCGCGGAGGAAGAGGCGAACCGCAAGCCGTGGAACGAAACCCTCTGGGGCTCGATCTCCGGCAACCGCGGCGAGGATTAGCGCCAGACTCTTGGGCCTTTGCCTTTCGTCTGTGGTCTCGTAGTCAGCGTCTGCAAGTCGGTAAATCCCTGCTCTTGATTGGTCAACGTAATTCGGGCGCGCCGCGCCTTTCGCGATTTGTGCTGTGGCATAGGAGCGGACACGGGCAGGGAATTTTGCCACGCATTACATTGCGGGCGTCCGCCCACGGGCCGTGCGTAGAACTTCGTCGCCGAGCTCGCTGCTGTGAAATCTCGAATACATTGTTGAGCCACGACGCATCATGCGTACGTTGAGGTCATAAGCGGCGTCCAACAGCAGGGCAGTGTGTGGAAACTCGTAGGTGCCCTGCGAGATCGCGAATAGCGTATCGAGGTCGAAGTGCCAGGTGAGCACCGACTTCTCGCGATAGCTACTCACCTGGGTTCGGAACTCATTCCTGTTCCCCTCCAGCGATTCGGCGTTTTCGATTGGAGAGGTGTTTATGAACGCCGGAGCCGCCCAATCACCGTCCTCTAGACGCTCGACCATGCAAACAAGAGTTTCGATGTTGCCGCAACTGATGGACGCGGTGCGATAGAAATCTGGACGGCTATTGGTCGACGGCAGGCACGAAGAGATCCAGAGCTGTTTCACGGATAGTTCGGGTGCCGGGATCGTCTCCGCGACATACCAGCCGAGAACAGCGCGGAGGATGTCGTAGGTATGTATGGGCGTCGACGAGAGACGTTGAAGCTTCTCGATCGAGGACGATCCAGAGAGTCCCGCCGCGCGAGGTCGGCGGTCGCGATCCCACGGCAGATCGATACTCCTGCCCTCCTCGAGCGTGATCGAGTAATCGCTTCGGCCTGCGGGCTTGTTGGTCAACATGATGTTTCGAAGTGAGTAGTTCTTCTCGGAATGCGTGATCAACATTTGCTCGAATTCGTCGAGCGAGTCCAATGGACAGTGGAAGAACTCAATCTTCTCAATATCGGAATGATTTCCCCGGTGGGTTGCGAAGCGCTTGACTACGTCTCTGGCCTGGCCTATGTACCGCTGCCCATCGGAAAAGACCAGTCGATAAATTCCACACCGACTTTCGCCTGGCCTGAAATTTGGAGCAATGCTACCAGTCTCGCGAACGTCGAACGACACCCCTTCAAGAATGAATTCGGTAATATTGCTCGGTTCTGCCGTCACCACTGCATGTTCCCCTCTTTGAACGCGCCAGACAGTTTCGCCGACGCCGCGCATACTCCCCTTTGAGCAGAATAGATTGCACTCGAACATTCGACCGGAATTTCCCGAGGACCGCGGACCATGAGATTCCTGGACCGTCTTGTCCGCCCGATAGACTGTCGACTGTGAGCAACGAAACTACCCCTGGAAATCAGGTCGATCAGGCAGACCTCGACGCCGTAGCCAAGCAGCTCGGCCGCGAGCCCCGCGGTGTTCTCGAGATCTCCTACCGCAGCCCCGATGGCCAGCCGGGCGTGGTCAAGACGGCTCCCAAGCTCGACGACGGTACGCCGTTTCCGACGCTTTACTACCTCACCGATCAACGACTCACTGCCGAGGCGAGCCGGCTCGAGTCCAAGGGCGTCATGCGGCAGATGTCCGACCGGCTCACAAAAGACAAAGACCTCGCTGCCGACTACCAGAAGGCCCACGAGCGCTACCTCGAAAAGCGCAACGCCATCGAGGACCTCGGCACCGACTTCTCCGGCGGCGGAATGCCTGAACGCGTCAAGTGCCTCCACGTCCTCATCGCCTACGCGCTCGCCGAAGGCCCGGGGGTCATCCGTCTCGGTGACGAATCCGTCGCCCTCGCCGCAGACGGCGACTCGAACCTCCGCGGCACGGCGATCCCGAAGGACTGGCCCACTGCCGCCGATCTCGGCATCGACGCCGACGCCAACGACCTCAACGCTGCGGGGGAGTAGCGCGTGCCGGACGCGAAGCCCAACAACGTTGTCGCCGCCATCGACTGCGGCACCAACTCCATCCGCCTCCTCGTCGCCGAAGTCACTGCCGACACCTTCGGCAACCCGAAGCTCGTCGACCTCACCCGGGAGATGCGCGTCATCCGCCTCGGCGAGGGCGTCGATGCCAGCGGCGAGATCAACCCCGCCGCCATCGAGCGTTGCCGCGAGGCGCTCACCGACTACGCCGCCACCGCCCACAAGCTCGGTGCCACCGCCATCCGCATGGTCGCCACCTCCGCCACCCGCGACGCTTCCAACAAGGAAGACTTCTTCGGCATGACCGCCGAAGTCCTCGGCCAGCACTTCCCGGGCGCCCAAGCCGAGGTCATCTCCGGCGACACCGAGGCCGAGCTCACCTTCGCCGGCGGCGTCGGCGAGCTCGACCCCACAGAAGGCCCGTTCATGGTCACCGACCTCGGCGGCGGCTCCACCGAGCTCGTCGTCGGCAGCTTCGAAGACCGTCGCCCACACATCAACTCGGCGCACTCGATGAACATCGGCTGCGTCCGCCTCACCGAGCGCGTCCTCCACTCGCAGCCGCCCGAGGCCACCGAGGTCCGCGACGCCAAGGCCATCATCGACGAGTCCGTGTCCGAGGCGCTCACCCACGTGGACGCGAAGCAGGCCCGCACCTGGGTCGGCGTCGCCGGCACCTTCACCACGCTCATGGCGCTCGCCCTCGACCTCGACACCTACGAGCCCGCGCGCATCCACCTCTCTCGCATTCCTCTGGCGGACCTGCGCCGCGTCTGTCACAGCCTCCTAGGTATGACGTCGGAGGAACGCAGCGCCCTCGGCCCCATGCATGTGGGCCGCGCCGACGTCATCGGCGGGGGAGCGCTGGTCGCTATGCGCCTCGCAGACGTCGCCGAGTCCGTCGGAATCGACACCCTCGTTGTCAGCGAAAAGGACATCCTCGACGGCATCGCTCGCTCCGTCGCAAATTTGCGCAGCTAGTCGGTAACCTCGCCAGGCACTTGGCGACGATTGACGCTCAGCCGAATCGAGAGGGCGAGTTAATCATCGGCTTGCAAGAATTTGCTTTGGGCAAATTGCCGATTCGGAATCCGTAAAACATTGTGGTGTGTTGCTATGGGTGCCACCTACTACCGCGAGTCTTAGGACCTGCCATTAAGGGGCAAACATGAGCAATAGGCGTGGTTACGCTGTCGGCCACATTCGAGATGTCGAGTTTGGTCCAGACATCAAGAAGTACATGGAAACGATTGAATCTACCTTCATACCTTTTGGCGGATGCTGGGTCGTACATGGAGCGTCGCCCGAGATCATTGAGGGAGAGTGGGACGGGGATCTCGTCATCATCGAATTCCCAACGTTGGACGATGCACGTACCTGGTATTTTTCTTCGGACTACCAATCCATTTCGAAGCTCCGCGAGAACAACTCCACGTCGAGCATCATTTTGTTAGAAGGGGTGCCGGAGGGCTATCAGGCAATCGATACGGTCGCGAAGCTCGAACGAAGCTGATATTCAGACCGTTCATAGAGCGGAAGCCGAATTTAGTGAACAGTGTCGTCGAGAGTTCTGGACCTCTGCCTTCGAAACTTCCTATTGGCACGTTCCGGGCACAGCAGTGTCGACCTTGCGCCTGTCAACGTCGACGATATCGTAGTCGGCACAGGCAAACTCCAGCACTCGTTGTTCGGCGTCTGCGAACTCGGCCTCACTGGCCCCTTCGTCATCGTCAGGCCGCGTTAAAGATATCCGCGCCGGATCTACGCCGCCTACTGCCTCTACGATCCACGGGCCGGCGATCTCCTTCACAGCGGCCGCAGCTTCGAGGTGCTTCGACAACCGCCCATCATTAACCAGCGTCCGATAGTCGAGTTCCCTCGTGTCCGAAATCCAAATATGGAGGGGATCGAGGGAGCCCTCGGGTTCGAGATCTCCCATGCTCAGCATCAGCCCCTCGTCGTGCGGCACGTCCGACTCCGAGCGACCATCCGTGGAAGCCGACACTTGCTGCGCAAAGAGCTCGTCGAGCGGCGCGCCAATCTCGGCACCTATTCGACGAACGCATTCGCTGTCTGCGCACCCCGGAACATGCACCTGCGTGTAGCCGATGTCGGAGTTGAAATGCACCTGTTCGATCTGGTCGGACGCAGCGACAAGCTTGGCCACGGACTCTAGTAGACGAAAGTCGATCCGGGAGTCGATGTCGATGATTGCGTTCCCAATCTGATCATCGAAATCAAACGTCGTGGTCTGAAGAAGATCGCCGTGGCCTTCGCTTTCGAGTTGCTGCCGGACGAAGTGGACGATCTCGGCGGCCTCATCGGGGCTCACTCGATTGAGCCCCATATCGACGTGCAGCGTGTCCTCGCCGTAGAAATCTTCGATGCCATAGTGAACCAGTTCGCCGTAGCCGTAACTGAGCACCTGTTCATTGAACTGGCCGCTCAGCTCGTCCAGGTCCGGACCGACGAGCGCGCAACTGGTCGAGAACATCACCGTCGCCACGGCAACAGCCGCTACAACGTTCCGCATTCGCATCTTCTCTCGTGTCCACCCATCGTTGTCCTAATTCATGGATGCACTCGCCGAGCCGAATGTTCCGGCAACAACCAGTACCCAGGGCGCTTCAATCTTCTGGTGTGACACCAAGTTGCTCTTCGACTTATTCATTGCATTCCGGGGACGAGGCGACGTCGAACTCGGAATAGTTGTCCTCCACCGTGTCGACTTTTCCGCAGGCGAACGTCATCACTCGAGACAGTGCTTCTTCGAACTTTTTATCGGGGATTTCTTCAGAGAATGAGCGGTGGAGTTTCACCGTCGACGGGCTATCAACAAAGGTCGTCAGCTCGTAGGGTGCCGTGAGGTCGATAATGCCCGCAGCTTCATGTAGCGAATCTGAGACGCGTGTCGAGCCGTTCTCCTGAGCGACGTCGGTTTCCGGTTCACCGTTGAGCATGATGGTGAGGCCTTCGTCGGGATCGTTTGCCGTTCGGGAGAAGTCCACGCTGAACATTTGCGGGGATCCCGAAATGAGCTCCGATGATTCGGTAGCCAACGATCTAGCTTGCTGGGCGTACAGCGCGTCGAGTTCCTCACCGGTGTCATTGATTGTCTTGTTGATGCACTGGGCGGTCTCGCATGGCTTTAGATCGATCTCGATTATTTCGTTGTCGAGCTTCGATTGCACCATCGTGACCCGGTCCGACCCAGTCGCGAGTTCGCTAATGGAACGAAGCAGAGCAATGTCCGCGCCTTCATCGATCCATACCTCGGTACCACCGACGGTCCAACTCATTGACAGGCGCTTCCCGGAATATCCGCGCGCATCGTCACTTCGGAATTGTTCGTTGACGAAATCGATCATCTCTGCGGCCTCTTCGGGAGTGGCGTCGCCGGCGTTGATCTGTGCGCTCAGGCTGGCCTCACTCTTGTACTCACCTGTAGAGAAGCTGACGCGCCCTTCGTAGCCTTGTTCCCTTGCGGCGAGCTCAAGCGCTTGCTCGGTCTTTTCACGGTTAACGCCTGTACCGCATCCTGCTCCGAGGACGGAAATCGAAAGCAACGCCAGGGCCACTGCGACCGTCTTAGTTCGCACGTAATCACTTCGCACGGGACCTCCCTTGTCGGAATCGATAGCTATATGTGGTGGGACGCATTCGTGCGGCGAAAGGTTCCCGGCCGCGCGGGGCTCTGCATTCGAATGCCCGCCGACTCTGGCGTAGGCCGCACAGCGAAAACGTATAAAGCGTCCAGTAACGTCGAGTCCAACGCGACAGGTAAGCTACCTAGTTTGGTGGCAACGTCACCTCTCGCCCCCATAGCCCAATTGGCAGAGGCAGACGGCTTAAAACCGTCAAAGTGTCGGTTCGAGTCCGACTGGGGGCACAGTAAGCGGCCCCGCGGCACGCAAAAAGTGAAACATGTTTTAGAATCCTAAACGTCGACAAAACAGTCGACGCTGCACGGTGGCAGGAATCCGGTGGAAATCCGGAACGGTCGCGCCACTGTAAGCGGAAGCCGGAACTCGACGGCCCCGTAAGTCAGGAGACTGTCCCGCGTAGCCACTTCAAAGGGACGCGCAATCCCAGATGGAGCCTGGCACAGCCATGTCTATTTTCACTGCTTCGGCAACACGCGCCGGACGCACCACCTTCCTCGCCGCCGGCCTCGCGGCAACGCTCACTCTCGCCGCATGTGCGACGGACACCGATTCGGCCGCGGACCAGCAGGCCGCCGAAGGCGCCGTCACGGTCACCAACTGCGGCGAAGAAATCACCTTCGGCCAGGCCCCGGAAAAGGTCGTCACCTACTTCCAGCACCCCACCGAGATGCTCCTCGCGCTCGGCCTCGAGGACAAAATCGTCGGCCACGTCTACCCGGACAACGAACCGCTCCCGGAATACGCCGACGCATACAACGCCCTCAACGAGATTTCCGAAACCGACACCTCCTTCGAGAATCTCCTCACCCTCGAACCGGACCTCATATACGGCGGCTACGCGAGCGCATTCTCCGCAGAGGACGGACGCGACCGCCAGAAGTTCGAGGACGCTGGCATCAACACTTTCCTCACCGCAGAAAGCTGCGCCGACGCAGAGCCGGCAACCCTTGACGATGTCTACGAAGAAATCCGCACACTCGGCCAGATCTTCCGCATCGAGGACCGCGCCGATCAGCTCGCCAACGACCTCGAAGGCCAGATCGAGGACACCGAAGCAGCCCTCAAGGGCGTCGACCCCGCCGACGTCTTCGTCTACGACTCCGGCGACGACGCGCCCATGACCGTCGGTGGCACCGGCATCGGCAACGAGGTCATCGAGCGCGCCGGCGGCACGAACATCTTCGAAGACCAGGAGGGCACCTTCGTCGATGTCTCTTGGGAGCAGGTCATCCAGCGCAACCCGGACACCATCGTCATCCTCGACTACGCAGGCCAGCAGTCCCCCGAGGACAAGGAAGCCGCCCTCAAGGCGCGCCCGGATCTGCGCGACGTCACCGCCATCAAGGAGGGCAACTTCGTGCACATGACTCTCATGGACACCGTCCTCGGCGTGCGCGCACCCATGGCCGTCAACACCCTCGCCGCGGACCTCCACCCGGAGGTACTCGAGTGATCGTCCCGGCCGTCGACTCACGCGCGGCCTCCCGCATCGCCGCGGACCTCATCGACATCTCCGGGAACCCCTCGCTCCTCCCGGAGTCCCCCGCGACGCAAGCGGCACCACCCCTGCCGCAGCTCGTCGCCGACCCGGCCGAGGTGCGCGTCCGCGCGGACGGCGCGCTCGCGCACCTCGGCACCGACGAGCTTCGCGTCGGCCTGTCGTGGACCCAGTACATGCTCGGCGACCGCCTGTGGGGAATCCTCCTCAGCGCCGCGCACCTGCACGGGGTCGTTCCCCACATCGCCGACCTCCGCGCCCCGATCGGCGGCGGCCCCCGCTGGCCCCTTATGGGAACACCACGTATGACGTCGCACCTCGAATCCTCCCCGGAGGAGCTCGCCGACGCGCTCCTCGGACAAATCCAACCCCTCATGGCAACCCTGGCCGACACCATCGGCCGCTGCGGCAAGGTCAACCCGCGCATCCTTCTCGGCAACACCTCGACCGGAATCGCGCTGTCGACGCGCTCGCTCATGGGGCGCGGTGACGACGTTGCCCTTGTCCACCTCGCCACCCTCGTCGCTGAGCGCGGCGGCTACGCAGACTGGTACACAGGCCAGTTGCCCGGACCCATCAAGCGGCGTACCTGCTGTCTGTACTACCGCGCCGCCCGCCGCCGGCCGTGCGGCGACTGCGCGCTCAAGGACTCCGCCGTCGTCCGCGCCTTCCAGGAATCCGCGCCGACTCCCGCCACGCCGGAGAACGCATGACGACAACGGACACCGCGTCCACGAACGCGCCCGAAGTCCAGGCGCCCAAAGCCACCCCGAAACGCCGGGCGCGCAGGAAGATCGCGTTATCGACCGGCTACGTCGGGCTTGTCATCGCGCTCCTCGCGGCGATGGTCGCCGGCGTGGGGATCGGTTCGGTCGCGCTTTCTCCGATCGACATCATCACGGCCGTTGGGGAGAGGGCGCTGCCCGGCGTCATCGACGCCACCGGGCCGTCCTACGTGGACACGATGATCTTCGAATCGCGCCTGCCGAGGGTGCTGCTGGCAGTGTTCGTCGGCGCCGGGCTCGCCATGGCGGGCATGGCGATGCAGGCCGTAGTGCGCAATCCTCTCGCCGATCCGTACCTACTCGGGGTGTCCTCGGGCGCGTCGGTCGGCGCGGTGCTCGCGATCGTGTTCGTCTCCGGGGTTCTCGGCCGTTGGACGATCTCGCTGTTCGCGTTCGCCGGATCGTTGGTGTCGATGGTGCTCGTGTATCTCACCGCGCGTGCCGGCGGCCGCATCACCACGCTGCGGCTCATCTTGGCCGGTGTGGCCGTGGCATATGTGCTCTCCGCCGTCACAAGCCTCCTGCTATTGGTGTCGCCGAATGCGCAGCACGCCAAGCAGGTGATGACGTGGCTCATGGGGTCGCTCGGCGGTGCGTCGTGGGATGCGCTGCCGATCGTCGCCGTGGTGGTCGTGCTGGGATTGTTGTGGCTGTACGCGTCCGCGCGCAGGCTCAACCTGATGTTCGCCGGCGATGATGCCGCCGCGACGATGGGCCTCAACGTCGCGCGGTTTCGTGTCGAGATGTTCCTGCTGTGCTCGCTGCTCACCGGCGTGCTCGTCGCGGCGAGTGGGCCGATCGGCTTCGTCGGGTTGATGATCCCGCACGCCACGCGCATCCTCTTCGGCGCCGACCACCGCACCGCGTTGCCGGCGGCGGCGCTCCTGGGTGCTACGTTCCTCATCCTCGCGGACATTGCCGCCAGGTCGCTGGCGAGCCCCATGGAACTGCCCGTCGGAATTCTGACGGCGGTGTGCGGCGGCCCGTTCTTCATCTGGCTGATTCGGCGCGAGGGGAACAAGGCGAAGGCGGTGGCCGCATGATTTCTGGGCAGGGCGATCCCGCGCGGCTTTCGGTACGCGGGGTATCCGTCCGATTGGGCGGGCGCGACGTCGTCTCCGATGCCTCTTTTTCTGTAGAGCCTGGCGAGGAGCTCGGCGTGGTCGGGCCCAACGGCTCCGGCAAGTCCACGCTACTCAAGGCCGTGCTCGGGTTGCTGCCGATGCACTCGGGCGAGGTGGAGCTCGACGGCAAGCCGGTCGGGGAGATGCGCACCCGCGACCGCGCGCGCAACATTGCCGCAGTGCTGCAGGACGGGACCGGGGATTTCGACCTGTCCTGCCGCGACGTGGTGGCGATGGGGCGTTCGCCGTACAAGCGGTTCCTCGACCGCGATAATGCTGCTGATAAGGAGAAGATCGGCGGCGCGCTCGGGATGGTCAACGGCACGCATCTTGCGGATCGGCCATATGTGTCGCTGTCCGGGGGAGAGCGCCAGCGCATTCTCATTGCGCGGGCGATCGCGCAGGAGCCGCGCCTGCTCGTGATGGACGAGCCGACGAACCACCTCGATCTGCGCAATCAGTTCGACGTGCTCGAGCTGCCGACCAGGCTCGGGGTGACCTCTCTGATCGCGCTGCACGACCTCAACCTCGCGGCGGCGTACTGCGACAAGGTCGCTGTGCTGTGTGAGGGACGGGTTGTAGCGTACGGGACGCCGCACGAGGTGTTCACCGAGGATCTGTTCGAGCACACATATGAGGTACGTGCACAGATCCTCACCGACGACGAGACTGGCGATCCGTTCGTCCGATTCCGGCCGCTGAGGATTCCACGCAGTCGCGTGAACAAGTAACTCATCCCGTTCCCTGGCCACAATGTGGAAGGCGTTTGAGTCTGTTTGCTCAAGGCTGAAACGCGAGGATAAGGCTTTGGGATGGACGGCGAGTCGTGGGCTCGAACTGTATTACAAGTCATCCAAATTGAATTGGCAGTGGCCGGCGTGCCTTTCTCTGTCCACCGATCCGGGTCGTCATCAAGCGGACGAGACCGGCGAGGACAAAGGCGGAGCCGACGCCGACCCATGCGCCCGGGCCCATCGGCCAGCCGGCGAGCGCAGTGATGATCGTGCCGGTGTGCATGCCGCCGTGGACACCGATTGCCGGCCACACCGAACCGGTGCACAGCCTCTCGACGCCCGCCCAGAACCCCATGCCCAGCGGCAGCACGAGGTAGAGAAGGGTTTCGGCCGTCGATTGTTGGCCGCCCGTCGACGTCAGATGCAATGCGGTGAAGGCGACCGTGGTCGCGCCGAGGACGAGCCACGGCCGAGACTTGTGGCCGAGGAACGCGACTCCGCGGAACCACAGCTCTTCCTGTATGCCCTGGAGCAGGAACGCGCGGGCGAGCCCGATCGCGACGACCGCGGCAAGGGGGACGCCTGCAGTTCCCGGATCTGCCGCGCGGTCGGCGTCGACCCCAGCGGCCGAGAGAATGCCGATGACTGCGGCGGTCAGCACGGCCGCAGCGGCTGTGGTCGCGAGAAGTGCACCAGCCGAGAATCCTGAAGTGCGGTGGCCGAGAATGTCTCGCCATGAGAGCCGCGAGAACCTCACCACGATGGAAAGCAAAACCCCCGCCGAGAGCAGCGGCACAGTGAGCGTTGCGAGGGACGCGAAAAACAAGGTCGGGCCGAGCGGCTGGGATTCGAGCGACGTCATCCAGTCGGTAAAGCCGGGGACGAATTCGAGCAGGGCTGGGGACATAGCGCAGGCCATCATGCCTGCTGCGGCGAGGACGCATCGCCCGGCAACGCCCCACAGGGTGGGGCGAAATGCACGGGGGTTGGATCTGGAGTCTTCGCGGGATTGCGAGTGCGGGGCATGTGCGGTGGTAGTCATGGCAACTCCTTGATCGAAAGGCCGGTGAATCAAGGGTGTCTCGATCCGGGGTGTGGCCGTAGTGCCTGCGGTCATCGATAGCGGCGAGAAACTGATGACCGTGGTCACATGCGCGGGCGCGGGCCGATGTGGATGAATAGAGGGATGGACACCGAGTCGAAACAGGTGAGCGTACGCACGTCCGTCTCGCAGATCGCGACCGCCGTGCTCGCGGTGGCGCTCGCGTTCGCTCTCCTCCGCGCCATCGAGATTCTCGACCATGGCGACGTGTGGCTCGCGTGCTTCCTCGCAGCAGTGGCGATCAGCGAGGCAGGCGTGTCCGCCACGTGGTGGCGCGTCCGAAGTCGGCGGAGGAACCTTGCCCTCGCAATGGCCGTGCTCGCGGGGCTTGGCGGGCTGTTCGTCTGGCTCCTCGCCAACAACATGATGGGCACGCCGCTGTTCGCTGTCGCGATTTGCGTACTCGTGGTCCAATTCGGCCTTCGTGCCGGCGCGCTCCTCGGGGCGGTATTCCTCGCGATGATGCTCGGGCTGTACCTGCTGTCCGACAGCGTGCCTTTCGGTGGCGTCGCTGCAAATACGGTCATCGTCGTCGCGTTGGTCGCCGCCGGTCTCGCCTCCGCGCATCTCGTAGCTCAACTCGACCGCGCGATCGTGCTCGAGGCGGAAACCTCGCGGTTGCGACGCGAGGAGGCGCTCGCGGAGATGGACCGAGTACTCGCGTCCGAACGCGCCGCGAACGCGCGATTGTTGCACGATGAGCTGGGTCAGCGCCTCACCGTGATCGGCATGGGGCTCGATCTCGCCACGCGTCTCCGGAGCGCTGAACCCGGATCGAGCAGCGACGCCGAGGCATGGACAGAAGTAGAACGCTCGCGTGCCGAGGCCGCCCGCGCGCTAGACGAACTGCGGACGCTCGTACGCTCCATGAGCCCCCTCGGCACGTCAGAAACTCGTCAGCTCGACCTCGATTCCGCGCTTGAGAAAATCGCCGCCTCGTTCAAAGGCACTGGTTTGAACGTGCGCCTCGAATCGCCGTCGGGCAGAACGGACGGCGCGCTTGACGAGCTCGCCTACCGAATCATCCAGGAGGGGTTAACGAACGCGGCGCGCCACTCGGGCGCGGAAAACGTGACCGTGTCGGTGGTCGCCGGCACGACCTGCCGTATCCGGATTCATGACGACGGAGGCGCCTTGCCTGAAGCGACCGAAGAGGGCTTCGGGCTGATCAACCTGCGCGAGCGAGTGGAGTCCGCAGGAGGGGAGTTGGTCGCCGAGCCCGGGGAACTCGGTTTCGTGCTCGACGCCTCGTACCCAATGCAACCGGTGAATGCATGAGCGCAGTCGGGGAGGAACGCCTGCGACTGCTGGTGGTTGACGACCAGGAGTTACTTCGCCGCGGGCTGCGCATGCTGCTCGAGAGCACGGGCGATGCCGAGGTCGTCGGCGAGGCACGCGACGGACACGAGGCGCTCGGACTGTTGGAGACACTCGATGTGGACGCGATCATCACGGACGCGGTGATGCCCGGGATGGGCGGCGCCGAGCTCATAGCCGCATGCTCTGAGCGCTTTCCGGGTGTGCCGGTAGTCGTGGTGACGACCTTCGATACGACGGATGTAGTGGCGTCGGTGCTAGATGCCGGTGCCGCGGGCCTGTTGCTGAAGGACACCTCTCCCGAGAAGATCGTCGACGCGGTGCGATCGGCGCTCGCAGGTGGCGTCACCGTCGACCCGCGAGTGGCAAAGACGGCACTGAGGACGCGCAACCGCCCGGCCGACCCGTTGAGTGCTTTGACGAAGTCCGAACGCGAAGTGGCGATGTGTATCGCCGACGGACTCACCAATGCGGACATCGCGGAGCGGCTGCACCTCGCACCCGGAACGGTGAAAAACTACGTGTCCACGGTCATGAGGAAGCTCGAAACTCCCGACCGCACCGCGCTTGCGTTGAAACTAGACCGAATGCGCACGAAACGATTTCAGCTATAGAGTACGTCCTGATCCAGCCTCGATGCGCTAGCATCCATTCGACGAAGCAACGCAGGCAGAAGGCTGTAGGGCTGTATCAATATGGGGAATTGGCATGGGGAATCAGGAATCCAGGGGTTCGGAACAGGGCGACTCAGAGCAAGCAGCGCCGTCTGAAAAGTCCAGGGGAAGGTTGGCTGTACTTGCCGACCGGGCGAACTCGGCCGGCAAGGCCGCACAGCAGTCCGCCTCGTCTATAGCGCAAAGCGCATCATTGCTCTCACTATTTGACAAGGCGTTTGCAGGATCGGGTGTCCTAGCAGACAAACAAGTTAAGAATCTTCGTGAAAAGAACCCGGACAAATCGCCGGTTGAGCTCGTCTCGAAACTGGAACGACGATTCTTGTCCGAAGTGACGGCTATTGGAGCGGCAACAGGCGGGACGGCGGCGGTGCCGGGTGTCGGAACCGTGGCTGCATTAGGAACTGCAGTCGGTGACACGACGGCATTCATGGGTCTTACAGCCGTACACGTGCAGTCGGTTGCACGCCTCCTCGAAGTCGATGTCGCGGATTCTGACCATGTGCGGGCATTGGTACTTGCCGTCCTTCTCGGTGGGTCTAGTTCAGGCGCCGTGAGTAAGGCAGCGGAGCGCACGGGAGCGCATTGGGGGAAATTGGCGACAAAGAAGGTGCCGACTTCAAGTATCAAACAACTTAACAAGGTGCTTGGACGAAATTTCGTCACGAAGTACGGATCTAAGCAAGGCATTCTGGTTATCGGGAAGATTGCGCCGTTCGGTTTCGGTGCTGCAATCGGGGCGGGTGGCAATCACCTTTTCGGACGAGGCGCTGTCAAAGCGACACGAATCACCTTCGCGGACGTATTAAAGGAAATGAAGACCGTTCCTGCGGACGTGCACGAATTTCTTGAGGCCGAAGTCCTCGACGAACAGGGTCATAAGGAGGATTAGCGGTCACACGATGGTCTCTAGATCGACTGGGGCAGGGAATGCAATGAGCAATTCTCGAATAGGTGGCCCGTCGCGGGAACTTCTGGGCGCCTTAGGTCGTTCTAATGAACGTAGATTGGTCATCAGTACGTATAGATCGACAATAAATCTCGTCTAGGGAAGGCAGAACAGTGCTCGGAAGCTCGAATCCAGTATTCAACAACATGAACGAGCAGGTGCAGCGCGGCGGCATCGGCACCGCGCAGCGCGGCGGCCAGGGCGGCTTTGGTCAGCAGGGCCAGCAGGGCGGTTACCAGGGCTTTGCGCAGGGGCAGCAGTTCGCGCAGCAGGCGGCCTTCCGCCAGGGCTACGAACAGGATTACCAGCAGCAGGCGCCCGCCGGCGAGCGGCCGATGACGATCGACGACGTCGTCACCAAGTCGGCGATGACTCTCGGCATTATCGTCGCGCTTGGCGCGGTCGCGTTCTTCCTTTCGCAGAATAACCCCGGCCTCGCCATTCCGTTCCTTCTCGTCGGCGGTATCGGCGGGTTCATCACCGTGCTAGTCGCGACGTTCGGCAAGAAGATGGGTTCCGCGCCTGTCACCCTGATCTACGCCGCGTTCGAAGGCCTCTTCGTCGGCGCGTTCTCGCTGGTGATCCCGTCCGCGTACGGCGTCGCCGGGGCGTCTATCCCTACGCTCGTGTTCCAGGCGATCATCGCCTCGATCGCGGTGTTCGCTGGCATGCTGTTCGTGTACAAGACCGGTGCGATTCGCGTGACCCCGCGGTTCACCCGTTTCATGACCGCCGCCATCATCGGCGTCGCACTCATGGCGCTGATCAACTTCGTCGCAGCGATGTTCTTCGACTTCAACCCGCTGCGTGATGGTGGACCGATCGCGATCATCTTCTCGCTCGTGTGCATCGGTCTCGCGGCGTTCTCGTTCCTCATGGACTTCGACAACGCCGACAAGCTCGTTCGCGCCGGCGCGCCCGCGAAGATGGCGTGGGGCGTTGCCCTCGGCCTCGCCGTGACCATCGTCTGGCTCTACACCGAGATCCTCCGCCTCCTCGCGATCTTCAACAACGACTAGAACGTCGGTCACCGTTGCCCAGAACGCGAACGCGGCCTCGCCACCCGGCGAGGCCGCGTTCGGTCTTTCCTGTCACCTTTCGCCCCGCGTACGGTCCCGCGGTGGCAAAATCGAATAGCGTACGCAACGACCTCGGCGTGGAAGGAGTGCAGTGAAATCCCGTTTCAAGCCACCCGTGTTCGACCGAGGGCCAAGGCCCCAATTGCGCGGGCATCTGCACTCCGAAGCCGCATGGTTCTTCGGTGGTTCCGGCTCCGCGCTCGTCGCCTTCACCGCCGCGACGTCTCGGGCCTCGTGGCTGACGTTCGCCGTCGTCATATATTCGCTGTGCCTCGTCGGAATGCTCGCCACCTCCGCGACGTATCACCGATTCCCCTGGCGCAGTGAACGCGCCGTAGTCGCCTGGCGCCGCGCCGACCACGCCGCTATTGCCGTGTTTATCGCAGGCACCTACACACCGGTCTTTATCGGAGCTTCCGACAGCCCGCAGCGGTTCATCATTCTCGGGGTGTGCTGGATCGCGGCACTGCTCGCCGTCGCACTCAATGTGGTGTGGATCGACCACCCAAGGTGGCTGTCGGTCACCGTCTACCTCGTGCTCGGCTGGATCGCCGTGTTCGACCTCGGCGGACTCATCGAGGGGCTAACGGTCCCGGCGATGGTGCTGATCCTCGTCGGTGGCGCAATTTATTCGCTGGGCGCGCTCGGCTATGCGCTCAAGTGGCCGAACCCCAGCGAGCGCTGGTTCGGCTTCCACGAGGTGTTCCACGCCGCGACGATCGTCGCCGCCGGGCTGCACCACATCGCCATCTGGATCGTCGTGTTCGAGGCGGTCACTGTCGGCGGTTAGCCGGAAAACCACTTCGGGGCCTAGGAGCCCGGCTATCCCGTGGACCGGCGGTTGTCGTAAGCCCAGCCCGGACCGCGCAGCAGGAACGACCAGCGTTCGCGCCACGACTCCGATGCCGCGACATCGCGCGCGATCGCAATCCACTCCGTGCCGAACACCCGTACCGGGTTGAAGGTGTCGATGTTTTTCGTCAGCCCATAGACGACCCGCGCATCCTCCGGCTCGAACGTGCCGAAAAGCTTGTCCCACACGATGAGGATGCTGCCATGGTTCTGGTCGAGATACTCGGCGTTGGAACCGTGGTGTGCGCGGTGGTGCGACGGGGTGTTGAATATCCGCTCGAACGGGCCGAGCTTGTCGATCGCCTCGGTGTGGACCCAGAACTGATAGATCAGGTTAATCGCCCGTGCGTCGGCGAGCACTCGCGGGCGCACGCCGATCGATGCGAGCACGGAATACGGGACGAACAAGGTGAGTGCCTCGCCCCACGGTTGCCGTAACGCGGTCGAAAGGTTGTAGCGCTCGCTCGAGTGGTGCACCGAATGCACCGCCCACAACCAGCGAACCTCGTGCGAGAGTCGGTGGTTCCAGTAGTAGATAAAGTCCCAGCCGAGTACCGCGACCACGTAGGCGAGGGTGCCGGAGCCCAGGTCGCGCCCGGTTCGTCCGAAGATCTTCTTGCTCGCCGTGGATGCGCCCCACTCCGTGGCCACGACGAGCGCGGTGGTCGCGACCGACGATACGGCGGCCGCCCGGCCGATACTATTCAGGACCGGCGGAAGCTCGGCGGGGCCTTGATGCTGAGCGGCTCCGGCGTCATAGGCGGTTGGGGTAGGGCGCGGCTCGGGGACCACGCCCGCCTCGGGAAGTTCGCCCCGGCGATGACGGCGGAGAACGTCGACTACCGTGGCGACCGCGCCCGAGCCCACCGCGAGACCGAGTGCCGCCGTGGCGGCCCGCCCGCGCCCGGACAGCGAACCGAACAGTGCCTTCGACACGTGCGGGGCGAGGAGACTGCCGAGGCCCATCGACAAGCTCGCCATGGTGTCCTTGAACTCGTAATCGCCCGCGCGGGTTCCGGCGACTCTCGGGTTCCGCTTCTGCCACGCGTACTCTGCCGCCATCGCGCCAACATAGGCGGGAATCGCGACCACGGTCAGGTCGATTCTCATTGATCGTCCTTTCGTCGACGCTGCTTCGTCCCTTGAAGCAGGCGGAGAGTAGTGATGGGAACCACACTAGGTCGTTCTAGACATCGGCCGATGGGCAGGGCGCGAGTGTCCAGAAAACGGACAGTCGTAGTTCACATTTGTGCGTAAAGCTGAGAGTCCCTCAAGTTTTGCCGATCCCGGGTGACACCGGTTTCGCGGCGCGGCTAACCTGAGGTGTAGCGGCGACTTAGTGGTCTAGATCACTCCGCCGTCATACGCGATTAGGGCCGCGATACGCGGCGAAAGTGAACCCGAGTGAAAGGTTTCTTCCCATGCAAGGACTCATGCAGGACGTCCCGCTCAGCCTTCCGATCATCATGGACGGCATCGAGACGCGCTTCGCGCACAAGCAGGTGAAGACCCACTCGATCACCGGCGAGAGCACGACGATCACCTACGGCGAGGTCGCCGATCGCATCCGCCGCCTCGCCGGTGTGCTCGACACCCTTGAGGTGCCGAACCAGGCGCGCGTCGCGACGTTCGCGTGGAACACCCACCGCCACCTCGAGCTGTACATGGCGGTGCCGTGCTCGAACCGCATCCTGCATACCGTCAACCATCGCCTGTTCGCCGAGGACATCGAGTACATCGTCGGTGATGCCGAGGACGACACGATCTTCATCGATCGCTCGATTCTCGGTGCGCTGTTGCCGATTCTCGACAAGATTCCCACCGTTCGCCACATCGTTGTTATGGATGACGGCGTGGGGCCGGAAACCCCCGAGGGCGACGATCGCTTCCACGATTACGAGACGCTGCTCGCGGACGCCTCGCCGGTCATGGACTTCGACGTTCCGGACGAGCGGCAGGCCTCGGCGATGTGCTACACCTCCGGCACTACCGGGCGCCCCAAGGGCGTGCTGTACGACCACCGTTCGATGTTCCTCCACGCGATGGCCATCCAATTCGCCGATACTCTTGCGATCTCCGAGGCGGACCGCGTCCTCGGGATCGTCCCGATGTTCCACGTCAACTCGTGGGGTGTGCCGTATGCCGCGATGATGTGCGGCGCGGACCTCGTGCTGCCGGGCAACGCGATGACCCCGGACCTGCTCGCGAAGGCACTTGTCGAGGACGAGTGCTCGATCGGCCTCGCTGTGCCAACGCTGTGGCGCGGTATCTTCCCGCACGTGCAGGGCAAGTCGCTTCCGAAGCTTCGTCGCCTCGTGTCCGGTGGGGCGCCGATCCCCGTCGAGCTGTCGCGCGACTACCAGCGCGAGATCGGCGTTCCGCTGTCGAACGCGTGGGGCATGACGGAGACGAGTCCGCTCGTGTCGACCGGCCACATCCCATCGGACCGGCAGGACGCCTCCGATGATGAGAAGGTCGAGATGCTCGCGCTCGCCGGGATCACGATTCCCATCGTCCGCGTGCGCATCGTCGACGAGTTCGGCGAGATCGTCGCCCAGGACGGCGAATCCACGGGCGAGCTGCAGTGCCGCGGCGCGACGATCGCGTCCGGCTACTACGGCGTGGAGAACTCCGGATCCTTCACCGAGGATGGCTGGCTCAAGACGGGCGACGTCGCGACGATCGACTCTCACGGCAACATCACGATCGTCGACCGCACCAAGGACCTGATCAAGACGGGCGGCGAGTGGATTTCCTCGGCGGAGCTCGAGAACTGGATCGCGGCTGCGCCGGACGTGGCGGAGGCTGCCGTGATCGGCCGACCGGACCCCAAGTGGGACGAGCGCCCGGTGGGCATCGTGGTACCGGCGGAGGGGCACAATCCGACGCCGGACACGATTCGCGAGTACCTGAAGGACAAGGTTGCGAAGTTCTGGATCCCCGAGGACTACGTATTCGTCGACGAGCTGCCGAAGACCGCGACGGGCAAGATCAACAAGGTCACGCTGCGTAAGGCGCACGTGAAGTAAGTTTGCTTGGCTTGCTGCGGCATTGACACCGCATTGGATAACCGCGCCCCGGGAACATTCCCGAGGCGCGGTTACTCATTTCGGTGAAGCAATTATTCGTGGCGTTCTGTAGTCACTGTCTACGAGCGGCAATGTCTGGAGGCTCGGCTAATGCGAGATTTCGGCGATTCGTTAGCGTGGGGAGCGCTCTATTGGGCCTTGTTCTGTTTGTGGATTGTCGGTGCCGCATTCACGTTGATGATGCTCAGCGAGCCCCCGGAACCTGCGTTCCTGCTACACGACTTGATAAACGTTCCTCTTGCCACCTTGTTTTGGGCTGCGCTCGCGGCAATTTCCTACGGAATCGTTGGAGTTCCGTTCTTTGCTCTCATAGTTTTCGTCGTGAAGAAGGTGCGGAAGCGACACAAGGCGATGCGAGCAGCGCAGGAACTCTAGCTGCAGTATCCGTCTGGCGTGCAAACCGTGCCGGTGCCGTCATCGAGGCCGAGGAGCTCGGTGAACGAGGTGAGGGCAGCGGTAGGTTGCTGTGCGGCTTGGCTCGCTGGATCAGTGGACTCGGAAGCAGGGTTGTTCATGCGTGGGATCCTTCCGTGTTGGCGGTGCCCTCGGAATTGGCTGCGACCTGGCGCAGCGCCTTGCGGAAGGTGTCCGTCGGTAGGGCGCCGGGCGCTGCGAACTTGCCATTGAACACGAAGAACGGAACTCCGCCGGCGCCCATCTGGCGTGCGGCCTGGATTTCCTGCTCGACCACGGCGTCAGACTCCTGGGAGGTGAGGGCCTCGCGGGCTGCGTCCTCCGAAAGGCCATGTGCGGAGGCGGCGGTGAGGATGTTGGCCTCCTCGAACGGGTTGAGGGTGCCGGAGAAGTAACCGCGCTGGAGGTCGAGGAAGAACGCGGTGCCGGTGGCGCCGTCGTCGCCGGGGTGGGCGGCGTTGATGGCTTGCATCACCCGGTGGATCGCGCGCGTGTTCGCGAAGGGCCGGTCGATGGCGAAATCGCGACCGAGTTCCTCGGCGAGCGCGGCGACTTCGCCTTCCTTGGCACGTGCGACGTCATTCGACACACCCATCTTGGCGGCGAGCATCTCGGTCGAGGTTTGGGTGACCTCGGCGGGCGAGGTCGGGTCGAGTTCGAAGGAGCGGGCACGCAGGCGCACCTTGTCGGAGAGGCCTTCGGCCTCTATCGCCTCGAACAGGCGCCCCTCTCCGATGTAGCACCACGGGCAGACGACATCGGTCCACACGTCGATCTCGATGAGCGGCTGCGGGGAGACGGGGGACTCTACGGGCGTAGTCATGGTGGCACCTTCGGGCTGGGGATTTCTGCTTCCCCTAGGACAACGCAGCCGCGCGTGAAAAAGTCCCGGGCCTAGAGCGGAAGGCCGAGCTTGCGGCGGCGCTCGCGCTTGAGTTGGTTGACGACGGTCGCCGCAACGAGCCAGGCGGTGAGGATGTAGAGGGCGTCGAGGCCGAAATTGTGGAACGAAGCCGCGCCGAGCCCGCCGCCGACCGCGAGGCATACCCACATGAGCAGTGGATAGACCCACGCGGTCTTGTCGCCACCGAAGAATGAGTCGACGAAACGCTGCGCTGCTTTGACCAGCGTGCCTGTCACGTATGTGAGGGGTACTGCGACCTCGCCGCTGCGCTCGAACGCGGAGTTGAGAGCGCCGATCGCGAGCGAAATGATGAGCATCGCGACCAAATCCGGGCCGAAGGCGTGGAGGAGTGAGGACGACAGCATGAGCAGCGAAACGAATGCCAGGACCGCCTCGCGTGCGCGGTACAGATTGAACCGTTGGGTAGTGACACGGTGGACCACGGTGCCGAGCATGACGCCGACGACGAACAGCGCGACGCAGCGCACTGATAGCCACATGAGGTCGGTCTGCCCCTCGATGCCGGACACCGCGATGCGCGTGGTGTTGCCGGACATAAACGACAGAAAAACACCGCCGAAGAACATGAAGCCCACCGAATCCGCGAAGCCGGCGGAGCCTGCGAGCGCCATGGCGAGAGCTTTCTCGCCGGGCCGATATCGCTTCATGTAACTCCCGGAGCCTCGTCGTTGCGATGGAAGTTTACTTCAGCGCCCCTTTCATCGGGTCAAGGTATTCGCCGGGAAAGGTCGGGAGACGGTCACGATTCCCTCACCTTTTCATCCTCGACTCGGTCGGGAAGGAACCCGTGTTGTACGCCCCACAGAACTGCCTGGGCGCGCCGGGACACCCCAATCCTTCGGTAGCAGCTGCGGATGTACGTTTTGACCGAGTTGATGGTGATATTGGCGTGCCGGGCGATTTCTTCGTTGCTGAACCCCTGGGTGATCAAGGCGAGGATCTCAGCTTCACGTTGGGTGAGACCCTCTTCCCGGCCCGGCCAATCGCCGTAGTTCGCCTGCAGCCTGCCAGGGGGATTGTGGACGGGCTCGTCGCCGCGGTGGATAGCCTCGATCGCCTCGACCATCTGGTGTGCCGGCGTGGTCTTGGAAATGTATCCGGCGACACCTCTCGCTAGAGCCTCAGCGATCTCCGACTGACCGATTTCCCACGAATAGAGCACCGCCTTCCCGACACGAGAATTGTCCGCTATCGCCGCCGAACGTTGGGGGGACGAACGTGGGCTCGCGAACGAATCGTAGAGAGCGATATCAGCGCACGAGTCGACGTGATTATCAACGCTCAATTCCACGAACTCGATTCGACCCTCGTAGCGTCGCAACATTGCCCTGAGGCCTTGCACGACGATGTCGTAGTCGTTGACGAGGGCCACTCTGATCGCACTCATACAGAAATCCTACGTGTGGGAAGACGGAAAAAACGGTGCGGCGTGGGCTCTGCCCCGGGGCTCGCTATGCAACCGTCCCCATGCGGAGACCGTCGCGATCAGGGCGGCTACCGACGGAGCGGATCGACCTCGGTTGCCGCGATATGTTCGGGTCGACGCGAGGTGCTTTCGAACGGTTCTTGCGGCGCATTGGCAACGCTATTGAATACCAAGAAAATGTTCGAGCGAGGGTAGGGAGTGATGTTGTTGCCGGAACCGTGCATGATGTTCGAATCGAACCATAAGCCAGCTCCTGCGGCTCCGGTGAACTGGTCGATACCGAGCTCTGCGGTCAATTCGGTGACGTCATCTTGAGCCGGAGTGCCGACCTCTTGGCGAACGAGAGAGGTTTCCACGTTGTTGTCGGGCGTGTTTCCTTGGCCTGGAATGAAGTATCGGTGCGACCCGGGGACAACCATCAGTCCACCGTTGAACGCGTAGTTGTCCGTCAGTGCTATCGATAGGCTGACGGCGCGGGGGGACGGTAGCCCGTCTTCGGCGTGCCAGGTTTCGAAATCCGAGTGCCAGTAGAATCCGCTACCTGCGAACCCGGGCATGAAGTTGATGCGGCTCTGGTGGAGGTATACCTCGGAACCGAGGAGGAATCGTGCGGTTTCGAGCACTCGCGGGTCCACTGCGAGCGCGGCGATGTCCGCGGAGGTCTTGTGAACGTCGAAGATCGAGCGGACGTCCCCGGAGCCGGGTTCCCGGATCACCCGCGGATCGTCGGTATCGGACGACCGGGCGATGAGGCGGTTGAGCTCCGACCAATACTTCTGTACTTCCGCCGGGGTCAAGAGTCCGGGTTGAATGGTGTACCCGCGTTTACTATGCCCCGAAACGTCGAAGCCCGTTGGCGGAGAGAACCGAGAATCTTCGTCTGCCCACACCGTCGGCACCGAACGCTCTTTCCATGCCATGCGGCCGAGGTGGTCCCGTTTCGCAGACGAGCGCGTCGGGTAGAAGTCGATCCGGGAATCATTGACCTGCAGATGCGAGTTGTCGCTGCCGCGGTCTGGTGAATCGTGTGTCTGCATTGAACCTTTCCGCTTGTGCTGTCGACTTACTTTCCTTGTCGCGCATGCTCATCGAGCGAGGAGAAACGCCCACACCGACAGACGGGACGATCCTCGCACCATTTGTTTCAGCTCCCGAAGGGGCTGACTACGCCTCACGCTAGGGCAGCGTCGGCGTCAAAACTTCACCCTTAAGGGTGAAGAACTACATCTGTCGTCGGTCTACGGTGGTGACGTACGGATCGCGCCGTGTTCGACGCGGCGAGGTCGAAAGATGTCTCAGAGGGGTGGATGATGAACTCCGAAATCGGTCCCGACGCAGAATTGAATCCCGAAATGCCGAGGGGAACGGAACTCTTTGTGGCACAAGACATCGGTTCGAGAACTTCTCGTAAAGTTGCAGGTGAAATCGCCTCTCAGGCCGAGAGCGCTCACACGCGACAGAAACGGAAAGTCACCGACCTGACGGCGGCGCCGAATCTTCGCAGCTTCCTCGGCCGTGCTTCGGCCCTACACGGGACCGCGCATGGAGAAGAGACTGAGCGGATCGTACGCGCCACGCTCGAGCTCCTTGCCGAATCTGCCTCGACGGGACAGCATGCCGCGCTCAAGGCGGAGTTTCCCGATGGGTTTTTCCCCGACCGCACAGCGGGATCGGAGACTTCGGGCAACGCATGAGGTCCTTGAACGGCGGGCGCATACACGAACGCGAACCGCTCTGGCGCAGGCCGGAGTTCACCACCGACCTCATCCAGATTCTCAAGACCGTCGTGGCTGCCGCCGCCGCGTGGTGGATCGCCGTAACCCTGCTCGAGTCGTCGTTGCCGTTCCTGGCGCCCTGGACGGCGCTGCTCACGGTTCATGCGACAGTGCACCGGTCACTCGTTCGCGGCGTGCAGACCATGGTGGCCTCAGTGCTCGGCGTCGCGCTGTCGTTCCTCGTGGGGCACTACCTCGGCGTCAGCTTGTGGAGCTTCGCTCTGGCGATCTTGATCGGTGTCGCTGCCGCGCGACTATCGTGGCTTCGCGAAGAGGGGATAGCGATCGCCACGACGGCCATCTTCGTTCTCGGAAGCGGCTTCGGTGAACAAGCTCCACTGCTGATCGACCGCATATTCGAAGTGGCTGTCGGCGTGGGAGCCGGCGTTCTGGTCAACCTGGTGATCATCCCACCGCTGAGAGAAAAACAAGCAGCAAGGTATGTCGACAATGTCAACGAACGCATGGGCAAGGTTCTCGTGAGCGTCGCCGAGGAGTTCTCCAAATCGTGGGAGACGGACAAGGCGGATACGTGGTTCGAGGAATGCGAATCCATCGCCTCCGAGCTGGACTCGGCGTGGGAGGTGGTCTATTACGCGCGGGAATCGCGGAGGGGGAATCCCCGCATGCGCTCCGGCGCGTTCGGGCCGGCCACGCGCGCCGGCACCCCCAAGGATTCGCGATCGGTCGCTGGATACGAAGATATTCTTACGCGGGCGAACGAGGGCGTTTCGCACCTTCTCCACCTGGCACGAACTCTCCGCGAGGCCACGCAGGGGTACAGAAACTGGGACGAGCGATTCCGCTCGCAATGGGCGAATATCGTCGGGGACGCCGGACGGGCTATCTCTGATCCGGATGCGGATGTCAGCCCGCTTTACGATCGCCTCACCGATCTGTCGGCGACTATGGCCAAGAACGAGGAAATCGATCCGATGTCCTGGACGCTGTACGGTTCCCTGATCACCAGCGTGCGGCACATCGTCGTCGTAGTCGACGACGTCGCGTCCTCGCGCAACGCGCGCGAGCGTACATAGAGACAACGGCGCCGCCCGTGCCCAGCTAAATCGCGGGGCACGGGCGGCGCCGTGCAGTAAGACCGAGGTGGACTAGCTGTGATGTCCAGGGAGGTTGTACCGCTGCTCGGTGGTGAGTCGGGGTGACAAGGGAAGACCTCCGGTAGTGGAGTGGAGCTGTCTAGTTCACCGCTTCAGGTCCCGGAGGTCTTCATGTCCCACGCTAACGCTGTCTTGACGCCACGCACACGATTGCGGCTGGCGAAGTTGGTCGTCGAGGACCATTGGACGTATTCAGCGGTGGCGAAAATGTTCATGGTCGCGCCGCGCACAGCGAGAAAGTGGGCTGATAGATACCGGGCCGAAGGCGCCGCGGGAATGGCCGATCGCAGCTCGCGTCCTCGCCGTAGCCCGAGCAAGACACCGCAGTCAGTCGTGCGTCGGATCGTGGCGTTGCGCTGGCGCAAGCGGCTCGGACCGGTCCAGATCGCTGGCCGGCTCGGCGTGCCTGCCTCGACTGTGCATGCGGTGCTGGCGCGATGCCGGATCAACCGACTCACCTACATCGACCGCGTCACTGGGGAGCCGCTGCGCCGTTACGAGCACCCGTATCCAGGCTCGATGATCCACGTCGACGTCACCAAGTTCGGCAACATCCCCGACGGCGGCGGACACAAGTTCGTCGGTCGCAAGCAGGGCCAGCAGAATTCGCTAGCAACAGCGCATCGAACGGGCGAGCGTGGGAAGGATTACCGCCCGCGAATCGGCACCGCCTACGTCCACACGGTGATCGATGACCACTCCCGGGTCGCCTACGCCGAGATCTGCTCTGATGAGAAGGCCGAGACCGCGATCGGGGTCCTGCGCCGAGCGAGTGCGTGGTTTGCCGAACGAGGCGTTGTGGTCGAACGAGTTCTTTCCGACAACGGCTCGTGTTACCGCGCCCACACCTGGCGAGATGCATGTGCTGACCTGGGTATCAAGCACAAGCGAACACGTCCCTACCGGCCACAGACCAACGGCAAGATCGAGCGTTTCCACCGCACCTTGTCCGACGGCTGGGCCTACGCCCAGTTCTACGCGTCAACTGCACAGCGCAACGCAGCCCTGCCTGAGTGGATGCACTTCTACAATCATCACCGAGCACATTCCGCTATAGGAGGCCAGGCCCCAGTCACCCGACTGACCAACCTCCCTGGACATCACAACTAGCTCAGACGCTCGAGCACCATAGCCATGCCCTGGCCGCCACCGACACACATGGTCTCGACGCCGAACTGGGCGTCGCGCTCCTGCATGTTGTGGATCAGCGTGGAGGTGATGCGGGCGCCGGTCATGCCGAACGGGTGGCCGAGCGCGATGGCGCCGCCGGAGACGTTGAGCTTCTCCGGGTCGATGCCGAGCTCGCGCTGCGAACCGATGACCTGCACAGCGAACGCCTCGTTGATCTCGAAGAGATCGATGTCCGAGACCTGCTTGCCGGCGCGACCGAGCGCCTGGCGGGTGGCCTCGATCGGGCCGAGACCCATGATCTCCGGTGAAAGACCGGTGACGCCCGTGGACACGACGCGCGCGAGCGGCGTGAGGCCGAGCTCCTTGGCCTTCACATCGCTCATGACGACCAGCGCAGCGGCGCCGTCATTGAGCGGGCAGGCGTTGCCGGCGGTGATCGTGCCGTCGGGGCGGAACACCGGCTTGAGGCCGGAGATGCCCTCGAGCGTGGTGCCCGGGCGCGGGCCGTCGTCCTTCGACACGACCGTGCCGTCGGCGAGGGTGATCGGGGTGATGTCCTTGTCGAAGAAGCCGTTATTGATGGCGGCCTCGGCGCGGTTCTGCGAGGTCACCGCCCACTCGTCCTGCTCCTCGCGGGTGATGCCCGTGTACTGCGCGACGTTCTCCGCCGTCTGGCCCATCGCGATGTACACGTCCGGGATGTGGCCCTCGGTGCGCGGATCGGTCCACTTATCGGCGCCACCCTCGGCACGCTTCGCGGTGCGGGCGAGAGCCTCCTCGTAGATCGGGTTCGTCGACTCGGGCATGTTGTCCGCCATGCCCTTGACATAGCGGGAGACGGCCTCTACACCTGCGGAGACGAAGATATCGCCCTCGCCGGCCTTGATGGCGTGCATCGCCATCCGAGTCGTCATCAGCGAGGAGGAGCAGTAGCGGTTGACCTGCACGCCGGGGACCTGGTCCAAGCCGAGGTTGACCGCGAGGATGCGACCGATGTTGTAGCCCTGCTCGCCGGCGGGCTGGCCGCAGCCGACGAGGAAATCGTCGATCGTGGTGGGGTCGAGCTCCGGCACCTTGTCGAGTGCGGCCTTGATCATCTGGGTGGCCATGTCGTCGCCACGCATGTCCTTCAGCGAGCCCTTCATGGCGCGACCGATGGGTGAACGTGCGACTGAGACGATGACGGCTTCCGGCATGGATACTCCTTTATTGCGCGGTCAAATGTGCCTTGCGAGCAAGCTTACTAGTGTCTCCGAAGTGAGCCCTCGGCGCGCTAGGCGTCCGCGCGGCTCTCGGGCTCGGTTCCACGGGATTCGTGCAGCTCCGCGGTCTCTTCTGCGGAACCATTCGTGTCGGGGGCTGCTGTCCCACTTCCCGCTTTTTCTTCACCCATGACGCCGGAGGAGCGGTTCCCCCCGGGCCGGAAGCGGCTGAGGCGGAAGAAGCGGCCGGCCGCCCGGCGAGCCTCTGCATCGGCGGAATCGGCCGACACATTCCGGTCCTCCGGAAGCGGTCCGGGGCGGTAGGCATGCGAGCCCGAACCGCTCGCCGCGGAATCGTCTGCGGCGGCCTCGGCACGTGCGCGTTCGCGGTGCGAGTCGAACACTTCGGTGTCGAAGGGCGAATCGGAGTCGGCGCCGCTCGCATCGTCCGAATCGCCGGGGCGCACGACGTGCACCAGGCGCCACAGCAGCTGCTGGACGACCGTGCCGTCGTTCGCCGTGGCCGTCGTATCAACCTCGTCCTCTGAGGTGGAACCTTCGACCTGCGTCGCGTCGTCTGCGTCGGCGGTTTCGGCGCCCGCGGAGACCTTGCCGTCGGCGGCGGTTTTGGCGTCCTCGTCCCAGATCTCGAGCGCGATGAGGGTCGGCGGGAGCAGGATCGCGGCCGCGAGCTCGTAGCCGGCCGAGTTCGGGTGGAACTGGTCCGCCGAGAAGAAGTGGTCCGGGCGATCGCGCAGCTCCGGCGTCAGAGTTTCGGAAAGGGGAACCGGGATGCCCCCGGCGGACCGAACCTGATGGGCCTGCAGCGCGGCCAGCCGCAGGCTCCATGCGTGCATGATCGAGCGCAGCGGCTGCGGCACGGGCTGGATGACGCCGAGGTCCGGGCACGTGCCGACGACGACCTTCGACCCCGAATCGACGAGTGTTTGGACCGCCTCACCGAGGCGCGAGGCGGAGGCGGAGAGACCGTTGCGGGCGGTGATGTCGTTGCCGCCGATGAGGATGACCGACACATCGGGCTTGCCGCCGGTGATCTGCATGGCCTCGATCTGCGACCACAGGCCTTTCGAGGAGGCGCCGACGATCGCTTTGGTCGACAACCGCACCGACTGTCCGGACTCCTCTGCGAGCCCTTTGGCGATGAGCACGCCGGGTAGCTCCTCGCGCGAGGAGGCGCCGAGCCCGGCGGCGGTGGAATCGCCGAAAATCATCAACTCCAGGTCGGCGTGCATCCCGAGGCGCCACGTCTGCGGTGCCGACGCGCCGGGTAGATAGAGCCCGTCACCGTTGAAGGGCCACGTCGTCGGCTTGGGGATGACCTTGCGGGCAATCCGCGCCTGCGCGGCGAGAAGCTCGTAGGCCCCGCGCGAGGCGCCGACGGAGCCGGCGGCGGCCACCGCGGCCACGCCGACCCCACGCAACATGCGCATCGTCGCGTCGTCGCTGGCGCCTGTGCTCATCTACGTGTTCTTCCTCTGCCGTGCTCGTTTGCTCTTGCCTCGGTTCGCCGGGGTCGGTTTCAGGTTACGCGCCATGCGCGCCAATTCCGCGAGTGCGGAGCGTGCGCCCTCGGGCCCCTGCGCCAGGTCGATCGGATACTCGACGATCGAGATATCCGTGTGCACGATGCGCCTCGGCCGCGGCGCCGCGCCGCGCCTATCGGCGGGGTAGACGAGAAAGGCGTGGTTGACGCCGAGGGCCGTACACGCAGCGAGGAGTCGGAAATGCGAGTCGAGTTCGCCGTCCGCGGTGGTCGGATATGCGGGGGCGAACGTGGCGATCGGCGCGCCGTCGCGCACGTACACCAGGCCGGTCGGCACCGAGATGAGGTCCGACTCGCGGCCGTTGGAGTGGCGGGGCAAAGAATCGTCGTCCGGCACAGCGGGGGAGGACGTGGCCTGCTGCGGCGCGGACGCGGGTGCTGCGGCCGCCGCGGCGGCACTCCCGGAAGCGGTCCCCCGGGCGCGGGAACCGGAGTGTCGGGAGCTTGCGCCTCCGCCCGAGCTGTCCTCGAGGTAGACGACCGGGTCCCGCAGGAGTTCCTCGCCCTTCGCCGTCATACTTTCCGAAAGGATGTCGGCGACGTAGCTCTCGAAGAGATCGGGCATCTCGGTGACGAAGGCGGCGAGCGTGGAGGACTCCGACAGCGGGTCGACGTCGAGCCACACGCTTGTGAGGATGCGCTCGGCGAGGACGAGGGCATCGTGGAAGCGGGCATTGATGCGCGAAGGCGTCCACTCGGGCAGCTTCTGGCCGTGGCCGAAGATCTGCACGTCCGCGAGTCGAAACTCGAGCTGTGCGAGCTGGCGGCGCAGCGCATCGGGCAGGCCGGGCAGGAACTGCAGCCGGTATAGCGCCGTGTGCAGGATCTGGTTCTCGGGGATGTCCGGGGTGAACTCGGAGTAGGTGACCTCGAGGGGGATCGTCATCCCCGGGTGGCGGCGGATCTGGTCGGAAATGCGAATACGGCCGCGCACGGTGGACAGCGCGTCGTCGACGCGCTTGTAGCCGCGCATGAGCCCGCGGGCGAGCTCAGGTTCGGCGAGCGCGATGAAGGACCGGGCCATGGACGTCCACAGATCGTCGGTCTCCGAGGCGCCGATCGAGGTGTTCTGGAATGCGCCCGAGGGCGCGTAATCGAGCAGGAAGAACAGATCGGACAGCCCGAGGTTGGCATGGGGCAGCACCGACACCGAGCGGGTGCCGATGCGCACCGCGCCGACGTGGCCGTTGGGGATGATGCGCCAGCGGCCGGTGCGCGCGGGGAGGACCTCGAGCAGGCCGGTGCCGGCGAGGGCGACGGCCTCGGCTCCGGTGAGCTCGACGACTCGGCCCTTGCGGTCGAACTCGTCGAACTCCACCGTGGTCTGGGCGGCGATCATTATGTGCGCCCCGCTACTTCTTCTTGAGCGAGCGGCGCAGCGCCTCCAAGCCGAAACGCTCGCGCACCTCCGACCGCGTGAGGCGGCCGTAGTAGTGCTCGTCGAGCAGCGGGAGCAGGTCGAGCTGCCAGATCTTCTCCAGCCCCTCGTCGGTCTGGGCCTCGTCGCGCATGAGGTACGACGGGCCGATGCGCAGGTCGCGGTCGGCCTCGTCGATCTCGGCGTTGAGCGCATCCAAAAGATCCGCGGGCTCGGTGTTCTTGCCCTCGGCCTTGAACTTGCGGCGAAGCAGGCCCGCGACCGGAGCCTCGTCCGGGTGCAGCTCGATGAACGAGAAGCGACGGCGGATCGCCGCGTCGACCATGGCGATCGAGCGGTCCGCCGTGTTCATCGTGCCGATGATGAACAGGTTGCGCGGCAGGCGGAAAGAATTGTCCGGCGAGTACTGCGGCAGCACGGTGCGGTCGCGGTACTCGAGCAGGAAATACATCTCGCCGAATACGCGCGCGAGGTCCGCGCGGTTCATCTCGTCGATGATGAGGAAGTTCGGGTGGCCGCGCCCAGCCTCGGAGGAGGCGCGGGCGGCCTGACGGCGGAGAGGCCCGGCTTGCAGGGAGAACGCGGGCTGCCCGTCGTCCGTGAGCGTCGGCCGGTAGCCCTCGAAGAAGTCCTCGTAGCTGTAGGACGGGTGGAACTGGACGAGCTGCACGCGGGACGGGTCGTCCGGGCCCGCGAGGAAGCGCGCGAGCTCCAGCGCGAGGTAGGTCTTACCGGTGCCCGGAGGACCGTAGAGCACGATCTGCTGGCGAGACTGCAAGGTATCGACGTAGTCCTGCAGCTCCTTGCGGGACATGCGCAGGCTGTCGGCGAACTCGTCGGTGATCTCCGGCAGCTCCGGGATCTTGCCCGCGGCCGGCGCCTCGCCGGGAGCGACCTCGGAAGAATGGTGGCCGGGGTGCATGAACGCGAGAAGCGGGTCGAGCGCGTCGGTGAGGTCGACGACCGAACCGGGTTCGGCGATGAGTTCGGACAGCGGGCTGTCGAGCTGATCGACGTCCATCGTCGCCGAGACCCACCGGACGCTGCGCTCGAGCTGCTGTCCGCCGTCATCGACGTAACCGAGGTCGTCGGTGAGCGTGCCCATGTGGAGCTTGCCGCCGGCGATCGTGGCGACGACGTCCTGCGGATTCATCCGCGACAAGAACGTGAAGATCTCCGCGGTGAGCTGGAACCGCGCCTGGTAATCGTGGTGCGGATAGCCCTGCTCGACGGCCTGCGAGACCTCCATGCGGGAGGCGTGCGCGGGAATGCGCGGCAGGTGCGTCGCCGGGACCGCGATGCGGTTCTGCGAGACCCACTGCGCGGCGGTCTGCGCGCCCGCGCGGCCGGGACGGACGAGCCAGGCGCGGCGCGAGTGGTCGTTTTGGTAGCGCTGCCAGCGCTGGGCCACCTGTCCGCGGTACCAGTCGACGCTGCCACCCATCTGCGAGGCGAGCTGCTCGCCGATGCGATGCAGGTCCTGGTCGATATCGAGCTCGTCGATGCCGGAGGGGCCGCCGATGAGATCGGCGAAGGCGTCACGGATCTTCGTCTTGTGCTCGTGCTTGACGATGGGCTGGAAGAACGCCGGCCACGCGAGGTACTGCAGCGAATAGCGAATCGCGCGCCAGTCGCCGGGCGTCGACCGTGCGACGCGCTGGAACTCCCACGGATCGGACAGAGCGGCGTCACGAGTCGCTTCGTCGACCTCCGCCCAGTGCACGATGAACGAGGCGAGCCAACGCAGGTGCTCGCGGATCTGCACGTTGAACCCGAGGCCGCCGGTGAGCGGGCCCTTCTCGTCGAGCGCTGCGAGCAGCGGCGCGGGGATGGCGAGCTTCGGCTCGGTCCACGACAGCACCTCACCCACACGTGACCGCTTGAGCCGCGAGGTGACCGTCGACAGCGGAAGCTGCTGGATGTAGAGCAGCTCGGCGGCGAGGATGATGACCGGGTGCTGCGCGCCCTCGAGCTGCTCCTGCAGGGTCTGCATCACAGGGGAGCGGAGCACGTCGGCGTTCTTCGCGGCACCGGCATCCTGCGGTTGTTCGGCCGGTTCGGCGTCGAGCAGGCGGATCAGTTCTTCGGCGACCTCGGGTGTGAACGTATAGAGGTCCGGCTCGAATGCCGACTGGCCGATGCGCAGGGCAGGGCCGAGTACCTGCCACGCTGCGGTCTCGATCTCGGGAGCGGGACCTGTCGGACGTTCATGTGCACCTTGAGTCACGAAAAGTAAACCTCGGTTCTTACGTATAAGGATGGTGCGCAGCGCAGTGGGCGCACGCCTCCGTCATATGTCGAAGTTACCAGGGGCGCGCCCACCGGTAGGTATTAGTTGATCATCCGGCGGCCGCCTGGCGATCGACGAGCCGCTGCAGTGCCGATTTCGCCACCTGTGCGTACAGGTCGCGGCCCTCCTCGCCCGCCGGGTGGACGTTGTCCGCCGCGAGCAGATCCGGCCGTTCGGAGATCGCGGCATCCCAGTCGCCGACCTCGGCGTTGGGGTGGTTCGCGACAGACTCGGCGATACCGGCGTTGATGTCCGCGTTGACCGGGAGCGACGAGTGCGCGTTCATCACCACGACGAGCCGGTCCGGGCCGATCTCGTCCATGATCGCGTCGATGTATTCGGAGCCGGCGGGGCCATTCGCGCCCATCGCCACGATGATGACGTCGCGCTCCACACCGGCGGCGGAGAGCTCCTGCAGGATCCCGGGGACGGCGATGAGGCTGCGCGAGACCTCGGCGTTGACCTGTGCGGGATCCATCCCGGGGAACGCCCGCGTAAAGGCCTCTGTCGAACCGAGCGCCACCGAATCGCCGATCACCGAGATGTCGGTGCCGGCGGGCAACGGCTGCGGCTCCGGCGGAAGCTCCATCTCGTTGGCAGCCGAGGCGGACGCGGACTGGCCGCCGGCGGCCTCGAGCTGTTCCTCGATCGACGTCTTCTGCGGGGCCGTGGTCACCGAGTACGCACCGATCCCGGTGAGCACAACCATTGCCGCGGTGAGCGCCGTCGCGCCGACCGGGAGCAGTCGGCTCTTGACCGGCGGCGCGGCCTTGGCGGCGGCGCGCGCGGTCACCGGCTTGGGTTCGGTGTCCTGACGCCGGACGAGCTGAGCCACCCCGCCGTAGCCGTAGCGCTGGAACGGCAACTCGATCCAGACGTAGCTCAGGTGGCTCAGGAGGGTGACGACCGCGATGGTGAGCACCGCGACGAAGCCGGACTGCGCCTGCTCGGGGTTGTCGTCGAACAGCTGCCCGGCGATGACGAACACCGGCCAGTGCCACAGATACATCGAGTACGAGCGGCGCCCGACCCACACCATCGCCGGGTGCGACAGCGGCGCGGTGAGCGCGCCCCGGCCCAGAGCGGCCGCGGCGATGAGCACCGCAGTAGCGAGGCAGATCACGAAGATCCCGCCCTGGTAGGCAAGCGCGTCCTTGTCGTTCATGAGGAAGAACGCGGCGACGATGACCACTCCGGCGATGCTGGACGCGAGGGTCCATGCAGCGTCCGTGCGCCATGGGAACGCGTCCCCGGTCCAGCGGGAGGCGAGCTTCGAGGTGTTCTGCGAGCTGGTGACGACGGCGAGGGCCGCGCCGATGAGGAGGCCGAACGCGTGGGTGTGCGTGCCGAAATAGATCGGCGAGGAGTCCGTTCCCTCGGTGTACCCGGCCCACATGAGCGCGGCCGAGCCGACCGCGAGGGCGAAAATGACCACCGCGAGCGCGGTGCGGCGCATCGGCATGCGGCGCACCAGCCACAGCAGCCCGAGCAGCACGAGCGGCCATACGAGGTAGAACTGTTCCTCGATCGCCAGCGACCAGTAATGGAGGAACAACTGCGGGATCTGCGATTCGAAATAGCTGGTTTCGGTCGCTATCTGTACCCAGTTGGTGGTGAAGGTGAGGATTCCGAGCACCTGTTGCCACAGCCCGACACGGAGGTCGGCGCTGACCAACAGCGCTGCCGCGCAACTGGCCGCCATCACCGAAAAAGCTGCGGGGAGGATCCGACGGGCACGGCGGAGCCAGAAGTTCTTCAGCGACACCTCGCCGTCAACAGTCTTCTCCCGCAACAACAACGAAGTGATGAGGAAGCCGGAGAGAACGAAGAAGATATCGACGCCGAGGTACCCGCCGGGAACCGAGGCGGGAAACAGGTGAAAAGCGAACACGGACACGACTGCGATAGCGCGCAGCCCGTCCAGTGCATTATTTCGCCGATGTGTCGAAATCCCCTGGGTCACGGTGATTTACCTCCTCACCACAGCGCGCCCCCAACGGCCGCCGACCTCACGTTTCACCCCGAGAACCATAGCGCATGACGGCGCAAAAACGGCACCCGCTCGCGGCGGGTGCCGTGTTTCGTCGACCAGATCGCGCGCCCCGGTCGGGGCGCGGTCGGACTATGCCTTGTAGGGCTCCGCGGTGACGATCGTGACCTTGATCATCGAACCGTTGGGCGCCGGGTACTCAACCGTGTCGCCGGACTTGGCGCCGAGGACGGCCTGGCCGATCGGCGAATCGGGGGAGAACGTCTCGAGGTCTGCCTTCGACGACCCCTCCTCGCGGGTGGCGATGAGGAACGTTTCCTTGTCGTCCTCGTCGCCATCGAAGTAGACGCGGACAACCGAGCCGACATGGGCGACGCCCGACTCGGTCGGGGCCTCGCCGATCGTCGCATTCGACAGCAGCTCGTCGAGCTGGCGGATGCGCGCCTCTTCCTGCCCCTGCTGCTCGCGCGCGGCGTGGTAGCCGCCGTTCTCCTTGAGGTCGCCCTCTTCGCGCCGCTCGTTGATCTCGGCGGCGATGACCGGACGGTTCGCGATGAGCGCTTCCTTCTCGGCCGAAAGCTTGTCGTAGGACTCCTGAGTGAGCCAGGTCTGGCCTTCAGTCATTGTGGCCTCCCTCAAATGGTGAGTTGACTAGATGCCGGCGGCAGGGCGGCCGGTATATGGAAATGCACGGCCGGCGACTGGCGCAGGTCCGTGCAGCGAGAGGAATTCTAACACAGGTGCAGGTAAGCGCGTCGCGCTCGACGCCATCCCAGGATAGTGCCGGGCTACTGCCCGGAAGCGGCCTCGTGGTCGAGGTAGGGCGGGACCTCGTAGGCGCACCCGTAGAGCTCGGAAACGTAGGCGCGGGACGTGGTGGAGAATTCGACCGATGCATTCGTCGTCTCCTCGCCCGGCGGCAGGTAGACCTCCGCCCGGCCGACCTCGGCGCCGGAATATTCACGGCTACGGAAAATGCAGTAGGCCTCGCGATCCGGCTCGGAGCGATCAATCGACGCCGTCGCCGAGACCGTATGGTCGTCGATGACCTGGGCGTCGGTGACCTCGCCCTCGATCTTCTCGGCAGTGAACTGCTCGTAGATGTAGGCGCCGACGGCGACGAGAAGCGCCACCGCCAACACGGCGAGGATGACCGCCATGATGCGGCTGGGCACGAGCCCGACGTTGTCGGAAGACTTCGCGTAGCGACCCTCCGGGCGGTGCGGGGAACCGCCGCCCTTGCCGGGTTGATCACGCTGGGCCATGGAGAATCCCGCCTTCGTTCCTTGCCTCGTCCGCGCCGCGAAATACCCACCTGGTGGACGCGGACACCGTTTACCTTCCTAGAATAAGGGGCAGCGATTGAACGGGCCGCATCCGCGGTCCCAGCATGACGTTTCAAGGAGCACACATGCCAGGCTTGCGCCTGCTGGCGGTACACGCCCACCCGGACGACGAATCGTCGAAGGGCGCAGCAACCATGGCGCGCTACGTCGCCGAGGGGCACGACGTGCTCGTGGCCACCGCGACCGGTGGGGAGGCCGGGAGCATCCTCAACCCCGCGATGGACACCGCGGAGGTGCGCGACAACATCTCGGCCGTGCGCCACGAGGAGATGTCTCGCGCCGCCGCCGCGCTCGGCGTCTCGCATCTGTGGATGGGCTACGTCGATTCCGGCCTTCCCGAAGGCGATCCGATGCCGGCGCTGCCGGAGGGCTCCTTCGCGACGCTCGACCCCGATGTCCCCACGCAGAAGCTCGTGCGGATCATCCGGGAATTCCGTCCGCACGTCGTCATAACCTACGACGAGAACGGGGGCTACCCGCACCCCGACCACATCCAGGTGCACAAGATCTCGATGGCGGCCTACGATGCGGCGGCGGACCCCGAATATCACCCGGAGCTCGGCGAGGCATGGCCGGTGCAGAAGCTGTACTACACGCATGGCTTCCTGCTCTCACGGTTCAAGCTGCTCGACGAGGCGACGTACAAGCTCACCGGCGAGCACCCGTTCGAGGACTGGTTCAAGCGCGCCGAGGAACGCGGGACCAAGGACATCATGGACCGGGTCACCACGCGCGTGCCCTGCGGCGAATACTTCCGCCAGCGCGACGACGCGCTGCTCGCGCACGCCACGCAGATCGATCCGACGGGAATGTTCTTCCGTGTCCCGCTCGACGTGCAGCGCAACGTGTGGCCGACCGAGGAGTTCGAGCTCGCCCGCACCCGCCTGGATCTGCCCGACTACGGCGAACCGGACTTCGAGGACGACCTCTTCAATGGTGTCCAGGGCAATGAGCCGGAGTGGAGCATTTGATGCCGGGACTGCTAGACGCGCAGCTCGCGGTGTACCAGGGCGCGACGATCCTCGCGCAAGCCGAGCCGGAGCCGCCCGAGGGCGCCGAATTCGGTAAGGCCTCGCCGATCGGCATCCCGGTCGTGCTGTTACTGCTCATCGTCACCGTCGCGCTCGTGTGGAACATGAATTCCCGGCTCAAGAACCTTCCCGACTCGTTCGACCCGGAGGATCCGGAGGCCGATCAGCTCGTCGACGAGGGCACCGACCGCTCCGGGGTCGTCACCGACGCCGATGACGACGGAGATATTCCGCAGCCCGGCGACCGGTAATTCGGCGTTCCTCCGCCGACATTCGCGAGGCCTCCCACCTGCGAGGGTGCGATTTGAGTCCCGAGATCTGGGACGGGTGTTGCCACGGCGCGGGAGCGCGGGGTGGTGCGGCGAGCGCAAGTTGTGCTACGTTCGTGGCGTGTTGAACGCGCGCAGGTATTGGTTTAGCGGGGCTCCGGGTGGAGCCGCCGCTAGTTGCACTGCCTAGCGCGTAACGCCCGGAGCCGGAAGCGATGGCCTGTCCACAGGTCGTCGCTTTTTTGTTGCCCCGGGCTTTTCGCTTTTCGGCTGATGCCCCCGGGGCGCAGGCTCTTTCAGCCACGCCAGATGACCCCGAAGAGGAAGACACACCGATGAGCACAGAAGAACATCCCGGCACCCAACCCGGCAGCGACACGCGGGCGGACGGACCCACCGACGACCGCCGCGTGGTCAAGTTCCACCCGCTGCCCTCGCCGCGCCAGGTGCGCTCGGAATACCCGCTGTCGGATATGGCCGTCGAGGTCGTCGAGGATGGGCGCCGCGGCGCCGCCGATATCCTCGCCGGGCGCGACGACCGTTTGCTCGTGGTCGTCGGGCCGTGCTCGGTGCACGATCCCGAGGCCGCGCTCGACTACGCCCGCCGGTTGGCCCCGCTCGCGTCCGAGCTGTCCGACCAGCTCCACATCGTGATGCGCGTGTACTTCGAGAAGCCGCGCACCACCGTCGGCTGGAAGGGGCTCATCAACGACCCCGACATGGACGGCACCTACGACATCGCGCGCGGGCTGCGCGTGGCGCGCAAGCTGCTCACCGACGTGCTCGCGCTCGGACTGCCGGTCGGATGCGAATTCCTCGAGCCCAATAGCCCGCAGTACATCGCCGACGCCGTGTCGTGGGGCGCGATCGGTGCGCGGACGACCGAGAGCCAGGTGCACCGCCAGCTCGCCAGCGGCGTGTCCATGCCCATCGGGTTCAAGAACGCCACCGACGGCCGGGTCGGCGTTGCTCTCGACGGCTGCCGCTCGGCTGCCTCGGGGCACCACTTCTTCGGGCTCAATGGCGATGGCGAGACCGCCGTCGTGGAGACCACCGGCAACTCCGATTGCCACGTGATCCTGCGCGGAGGCACCGCCGGGCCGAATGCCGACGCGGCCTCGGTGTCGGCGGCGTGCGAGGAGATCGCCGCGGCGGGGATGAACCCGGGCGTGATGGTCGACGCCTCGCACGCGAACTCGGGTAAGGACCACGTGCGCCAGGCCGAGCTGCTCGGCGAGCTCGCCGAGCGCATCGCGGCGGGGGAAACCGGCGTCAACGGGGTCATGGTCGAGAGTTTCCTCGTCGGCGGTGCACAGTCCACCGACGCCGAGCCGCTCACCTACGGGCAGTCGGTGACCGATAAGTGCATCGACTGGGACACGACCGCCGAGCGGCTACGCGAGCTGCGCGACGCCGTCGCCCGCCGGCGGGCGCTCGTCTCGGTTCCCGCAGAGTAGGTCGTGTGGCGCCGCGTGTCGTCACGCGGGCGCGCATGCCGAACCGCGCACGTATCGCCCGACGGAACGAGACGTGCGGCGCGTGCGCGGTAGTGTGGAACACGTGAAATTGCCCTCTCCCGTTTACTCGCTGTACGAGAACCGGCTGCGCGCGAGCCTGGACTCGGAGCGCATGCCGCGGCACGTCGCCGTGATGTGCGACGGCAACCGCCGCTGGGCAAAGGAAGCAGGGTTCACGGACGTCTCCCACGGGCACCGCGCCGGCGCCGTCAAGGTCGCCGAGCTGCTCCAGTGGTGTGATGATCTGGGCATCGAGATCGCCACGATCTACCTGTTGTCGGTGGAGAACCTCGAACGTGACGCCTCGGAGCTCGATCTGCTGCTCGACATCATCGGCGACGTGGTCGAGGAGATCTCGCGATCGAATTCGAACTGGCGCGTCGGGGTCGTCGGCCACACGTGGCTGCTGCCCGAGCCGCTCGCGGCCCGGCTGCAGGCGGCCCAGGATTCCTCGAAGGACAACACTGGCACGTTGGTCAACGTGGCCGTGGGCTACGGCGGGCGGCAGGAGATCACCGATGCCGCGCGGGATCTGGTCGCCGAGCTCGTCGCGGACGGAAAGTCCGGGGAGGAGCTCATCGAGGGAATCACGGTCGACGGGATCGGCGAGCACCTCTATACCAAGGGCCAGCCCGATCCGGACCTCGTGATTCGTACGTCCGGCGAGCAACGCCTTTCCGGGTTCCTGCTGTGGCAGAGCGCCTATTCGGAGATCTGGTTCACCGAGGCGTATTGGCCGGCGTTCCGTAAGGTCGATTTCCTCCGCGCGATCCGCGACTTCGGGCAGCGCAACCGGCGCTTCGGGAAATAGGCGCCCCTCCGACGTCAGAGGCGTTATTCGGCGCTACTTCGCGAAGAGGAGCTGCATCGTGCCGAGCGTCTTCATGATCTCGTCGTAGCCGGGGCTCAGCGACCAGTAGTCGAGCCCGAAGGCGCGGAAATTCTTGATCGCCGGCAGGTCCGCGTACTGCGGATCGCGGGAGAGCTCGCCGGGGTTGACGACATCGCGGCCGTACCCGAGCACGAAAAGGTTGTCCTGGTCGAACACCTCCTCGACGCGCTCGGGCGGCACCGCGAGCAGCTCCCCACTCGCCCCGGCGGGCTCGAGGCCCGGCATTTGCGAGTACTTCGCTGGCTCGAGCCCGATGTCGGTGAGCTCGGCGGGCAGCCCGATGTTCTCGTTCGCCGCGTAGGGTCGCCCCTCGGCGTCGAAGACGAGGTACCCGACGTCGCCCTCGGGGGCGTTGATGTTCTCGCGGATCGAACTAACGAATTCGTCGTAGTTCTTCGTCATTTTCGCGAGCTTCTTCTTCGCGCCGAGGGCATCGGCCATGATCTCGGCCTGGTCTTTCCACGACGTTTCGTCTTCGCCGATGACGACGGTCGGCGCGATCTGCTCGAGCTCCGGGTAGGCCTGTACCGCATGCTCGTGCTCGAGCCCGGGGCCGCCGCCGATGATGAGATCGGGGTCGAGCGCCTTGATGCCGGCGATGTCGAAGCCGTCGGGGAACCAGGGGAGGAACGTGGTGCCCTCGGAGGCCGACGCGTCGCTCCACGCCTGGGAGGCATCGCTGGAGCCGCCGGCCATTTCCGGGATGGTGCCCTTGACGTGGGCGCCGAGATTGAAGGCGAGACCGGTGAGGCGGTAGCCGAGCACGACGACACGCTTAGGCCCCGCCGGAACCTCGACGCTGCCCATTTCGGTGTTGACCGTGTGCGGCGCCGCGGATGCGGTGGTCGACGAGGTGGTCGTCGACGACGAATCCTGCGAGCCGTCGCCTCCCGAATCCGAGCACGCCGCTGTGACAAGCGCGGCTGCCGACACCACGGCGACCGCCTGGAGCGAACGCCGGTACACGCGCGAAGAACTAAGCCTCATCTCGATCCTTTCCGACAAGCAAGGCTATCGCGTCGCCGCCGGTGTTCGCGCACGCGCGCCGGTCGACGGCGTGCTCGCAGTCCTACGCGATCGTCAGCGTCGTTCGCCGGTGACCGGATCGAAGCGTGTCGGCGTGTAGTCCCGGGCGACGCGCATGGCCGACGGTGGCCATTCGATGCCGTGGGGCAATTGGACCGGGAGGTCGCTTCCTCCGACGTCAGAGGTGAAAATGCATTTGACGTGGTCGTCGAAACCCGGAGAGGAGAACGTGGGAAGTTCCACGGGCTCCCCTCCGGGCGAGGGGGTGGCGGTGTCGGTTCTAGACGCATCCGTGCTGAACGCGAACAGTTGCGGTCCGGTGAGCGTGATGCGCCGGAGGCGCGGGGTGACGTCGTGAACCGCGGCCACCTCGAGCTCGCGAAGCACGAGCGGAAGAGGCCGTACCGCCAGTCGGGACATTAACCGAACAGCTCCTCGATCTTGTCGAGCGTGCCGAGGGCCTCGTCATAGTCCGGGCGGTGCACCCAGTACGGCAGGTCGTAGGCGTGTCCGTCCTTGAATGCGGGCAGGTCGGCGAAGACCGGGTCCTGGCTCAGCTCCTCCGCCGTCACGACGTCGCGGTTGAATCCGAGAACGAACACCGTCGGCATGGTGAGCTCGGAGGTGATCTGCTCCTTGCTGATGGTGAGGATGTCGCCGGAGCCGCCGTAGGACTCGAACTTGCCGGTCTCCTTGAGCGGAGCCGGTTCCAGACCGACCTCGGCCAATTCCTTCGGGAAGCCGACCTCGTCATTGGCGACGTAGGTCTTCCCGTCGGCGTTCTGGACGTAGTAGGCGACCGGGGTCGGCGGGAGCTCGATGTTTTCGCGAACTTCGGCGACGCGGTCGTTGTAGGTCTTCTCGGCCTCGTCGAAGACCTCGGGCTTGCCCACCGAATCCGCGAGGAACTCGAACTGTGCCTGCCAGGTGTCGAGCGAGTCCGGCACGACGAGGGTGGGGGCGATGTCGGAGAGCTCGTCGTACTGCTGGGTCGCGTGGCGGTACGGGAAGCCGATGCCGCCGGCGATAATCAGGTCGGGCTCTTCTGCGAGGATCGCCTCGAGGTCGAACCCGTCGTTCGACCACGGGAGGAACTTGGTCTCGTTCTCCGCGGCCTCTTCCTCCCAGAACTGGCCGGGCTTGCCCTCCTTGCCGGTGGACTCGGCGACCGTCGCATCGACAGGGAGGTCGAGGTGGTAGGCGTAGCCGGCGAGCGCGTTGTTGAGCACGACGACCTTCTGCGGCTCGGCGGGAATCTCGATCTCGCCGTTCTCGGTCTCGACCGTGCGGGTCTCCTCGCTGCCGGCAGCGGAGGACTGGGAACCGGACTCGGAGGCCGAGTCCTCGGTGGAGGAGCAGGCCGAGCCGAGAAGGGCCGTGGCGGCGAGGAGCGCGGTGGCAGCCACGAGCCGCGTGCGCTTACGGGATGCGTACATGGGGTCCTTTCTCCTAACCGGCGAGCGAGGCGAGGCGGTGGTAGGTTTCCACCGTCCCACTCGGGCCGCGATGACTGCGCCATGCGGCGCGCAAGCGCGGGGCCGGGTAGTGGAGCGTAAATGTTTAACGGTTAGCCTAGGCTATGTTAGCTGTATCAATCCTAAAAATTTTTCAGATTCAGAAGAGATCTACGCCACACTTCGACGAGGCGGGTAGTTGGTGACACAGACGAAACAGCCGAACGAGGCGAGGCCGCTCGCGGGGAGAGGGAGCCCGAGCCCTCTGCGCCGGATCGCAGCCAGGCACGCGGTGTTCCTCGCGGTGTCGGCGGGGCTGCTGGCTGCGATCATCGCGGCGAGCCTGTTCTCCGGCTCCGGGGAGGTCGCCGCCGGACGGGCATGGCAGGTGCTGTGGAGCCCCGATGGCTCGGCTGCCTCGATCGTCGTCCACGACCTTCGTGTACCGCGGACCGTTCTCGGGCTCGTCGTGGGGATGGCCCTCGGCGTGGCCGGCGCCCTGATCCAGGCCGTCACGCGCAATCCCCTCGCCGATCCGGGCATTCTCGGGGTCAACGCGGGCGCGAGCTTCGCCGTCACACTCGGTATTGCCTTTCTCGGTATCGAGGCGGTGTCGAGCTACGTGTGGCTCGCGATGGCGGGCGCGGCGATCGCGTCGGTCATGGTGTTCGGGATCGCTGCGGGCGGCGGTAAGGGTGCGACGCCGCTGCGGCTCACGCTCGTCGGGATGGCGCTGGGCTCGGTGCTGCTCGGAGCGAACCGCGCTATCGGGCTGCTCGACGCGAGCATCTACGAACAGGTGCGCTTCTGGGAGGCCGGCTCCGTCGCCGACCGTCCACCGGAAACTCTGACGTCGGTCCTGCCGTTTATCGTGGCCGGCCTCGTCATCGCGCTCCTGTGCGCGCGCCCGCTCAACGCGCTCGCGCTGGGGGAGGACTCGGCGACGAGCCTCGGCGCCCGGGTCCCACTCGTGCGCGGGGTGAGTCTGCTCGCGATCATGCTGTTGTGCGGAGGGGCCGTCGCCGCGGCCGGTCCGATCGCGTTCATCGGGTTGATGATCCCGCACGTCGTGCGCTGGATCATCGGTCCCGATCAGCGCTGGATCGTCGTGTACACGATCCTGCTCGCCCCGGTGCTGCTCATCGGCTCGGACGTACTCGGGCGGTTCCTGGTATCCGGGGAGTTGCCCGTCGGGATCGTCACCGCGTTCGTCGGCGCGCCGATCCTCATCGTTCTCGTGCGCAGGGAAAGGGCTTCGGGGCTATGACTCAGACTCGGGAGGGGGATCCTGCGGCGTCCTCGGACGCTGCCGGGTTCAGCATTCGTCGCGGCGATGCCGGCATGTTCCTACGGTTTCGCGCAGGCCGCGTCGGCGGGGAGTTACGCGTGCGCGTGCTCGTGGTGTCCGCGTTGATCCTTGTGCCGATCGCGCTATGCACCTACTTCGCGCTGGCCCTGGGCACGATCGAGGTCTCGGCGACCGAGTTGTGGGAGGTGCTGCGCGGCGACGGCAGCAAGGCACTCAACAAGGTCGTGTTCGAGTGGCGCTTCCCGCGCGCGGTCGTCGCGATTGTGCTCGGTGCGGCCCTGGGGCTCTCGGGGGCGATCTTCCAATCGCTGACCCGCAATCCCCTCGGCAGCCCCGATATCGTCGGCTTCAACAACGGCGCCTACGTCGGCGTTATCGCCGTGACGATCGCCGGATTCTCCGGCCTCGTGTGGACCTCCATCGGCGCCGTCATCGGCGGGCTGGCCACCGCGTTCGTCGTGTATGCGCTCGCGTTTCGGCGCGGCGTGCAGGGCTTCCGGTTCATCATCGTCGGTATCGCGGTCTCGGCGATGCTCGCCTCGCTCAACACGTGGTTCTCCATCGTCGCCGACCTCGACGTGGCGATGGAGGTAGCGGTGTGGGGCGCGGGCAGCCTCCTCGGGACGACGTGGAACACCGTGGCGATCGCGGCGGCCAGCATCGGCGCGCTCGTGGTGTGCCTGTTCGTTTCCGGCCGGTGGATGCCTTACCTCGAGCTCGGTGACGACGTGGCGAAGGTGCTCGGCCTGCCCGTCGAACGCGCGAAGGCCATTCTCATCGTCCTGGGCGTCGCGCTCACCGCGGTCGCGACGGCGGTGGCCGGGCCGATCATGTTCGTCGCGCTGGCCGCGCCCCAGATCGCGCGGCTGCTGTGCCGCACCGGAGACTCGGTGACGTTGCTCGGCTCCGCGGCGATCGGCGCCGCGATCGTCCCGGCCGCGGATCTCATTTCCCAGCACGCATTCGCCGACGCCGACCTCCCGGTGGGGGCGGTGACCGTGTGTGTCGGCGGCATCTATCTCGTATGGCTTCTCGCTCGCGAAGCTCGGACCAAGTAGGAGGCACGTACGTGACCACCACCAATGCCAGCCACGCCGATCTTCTCGCCGGCCGGAACCTCCGCGTCGGCTACGGGGAGAAAACGGTGATCTCCGATCTGAGCGCGTCCATCGAGCCGGGCGGGTTCACCGTGATCGTCGGGCCGAACGCGTGCGGGAAATCGACGCTGCTGCGCGCATTCTCGCGCCTGCTCAAACCCACGGGCGGCGACGTCATCCTCGATGGAAAAGCGATATCCAGTTACGGCACCAAGGAGGTTGCGCGCAAGCTCGGGCTGTTGCCGCAGTCCTCGGTAGCCCCGGACGGGATCAGCGTCCGCGATCTCGTGGCGCGCGGGCGCTACCCACACCAGACACTGTGGTCGCAGTGGTCGCGCGAGGACGAGCGGGCGATCGACGCCGCGCTGGAACGGACGAGCACGAGTGCGCTCGCCGACCGCTATGTCGACGAGCTGTCCGGCGGACAGCGCCAGCGAGTGTGGATCGCGATGGTGCTCGCGCAGGAGACCGAGCTGCTGCTGCTCGACGAGCCGACGACTTACCTCGACATCACGCACCAGATGGAGGTGCTGCGCATCGCGGATGAGCTGCGCGCGGAGGGGCGGACTGTCGTCGCCGTGTTGCACGAGTTGGCGCTCGCCGCGCGATTCGCCACCGATCTCATCGCGATGCGCGACGGGGAGATCCGCTTCCGTGGGGCGCCCGCGGAGGTTGTTACGCCGGAGAACCTCAAGGACGTGTTCGACCTCGACTGCCGGGTGATCGGCGATCCCGAACTCGGGCACCCGGTGGTGCTGCCGGACTAACGGAGTGTGTCCGGCTACACCTTGCGCAGGCGCAACCGCTGAATGGAGTGGTCGGAGTTCTTACGCAGCACCAGGGTCGCGCGCGGACGGGTCGGCAGGATGTTCTCCACCAGGTTGGGGCGGTTGACCGAGCCCCAGATCTGGCTCGCGGCGCTGCGGGCGGCGTCGTCGGTGAGCGTCGCGTAGTGGTTGAAGTGCGAATTCGGGTCCTGGAATGCCGTGTTGCGCAGCGTGAGGAAGCGCTCGACGTACCAGCTTTCGATGTCGTCGATCTTCGCGTCCACGTAAACCGAGAAATCGAACAGGTCCGAGACCATGAGCTTCGGTCCGGTCTGCAGGACGTTGAGCCCCTCGACGATGAGAATGTCCGGCTGGCGCACCTCGATCTTCTGATCGGGGACGATGTCGTACACCTTGTGCGAGTACACGGGCGCGGAGACCACGTCGGCGCCGGACTTGACCGCCGTCACGAAACGTAGAAGAGCCCGCCGATCGTAGGACTCCGGGAAGCCCTTGCGCTGCATGAGGTTGCGCCTCTCGAGCTCCTTATTGGGGTAGAGGAAGCCATCGGTGGTGACGAGATCGACGCGGGGATGCGAATCCCACCGCGACAGAAGCGCCTGCAGCACGCGGGCGGTGGTCGACTTGCCGACCGCCACCGATCCTGCGATGCCGATGACGAACGGCACCGACCGTTCGGCGGATTTACCGAGGAACGTGTTGGTCGACTGGAACAGGCGCTGGCGTGCGGATACCTGCAGATGGATAAGCCGTGAAAGCGGCAGATAAATATCTGCCACCTCGTCGAGATCGAGGTGGTCCTGTATACCGCGTAGACCCTGGATGTCCTGTTCGGACAGCACCATGGGCATCGATTGACGCAGCCGCTTCCAATGCGGCCGGTCGAATTCGATGTACGGCGAGGGTTCGCTCGTGTTCCGACTCACGCTCTACCTTTTCCGTTGGCAGTTGGTCTCTGGCCGATTGTTCCAGGCGGCATTGCTTTTGTCTTAATCACCCTGAGAATTAGCCAGTAATCGCCATTGACATCCGCAGGGAGCGGACACGAGCGGCATTCCGCTGGCGGTACGGGGGCTGGTGCACCCTAGAATGAACGCAGAAGCGATCTGCCAGCACGATGTACGCGGCCGTAGGAGGACCAGCAAACGATGTCTAACCCCGACGTGATGACCACCTCGCTAGGCGAGCTCGATCCCGAACTCGCGGAGGCTATGGCCGGCGAACTCGGTCGCCAGCGCAACACCCTCGAGATGATCGCGTCGGAGAACTTCGTTCCTCGCGCCGTGCTGCAGGCGCAGGGCTCCGTGCTCACCAACAAGTACGCCGAGGGCTACCCGGGGCGCCGCTACTACGGCGGCTGCGAATTCGTCGACCAGGCCGAGGAGCTCGCCCGCTCGCGCGCCAAGGAGGTCTTCGGCGCTAAGTACGCGAACGTGCAGCCGCACTCGGGCGCCCAGGCGAACGCCGCCGTGCTCATGTCGCTGGCGACACCGGGAGAGAAGATCATGGGCCTGTCGCTCGCCCATGGCGGCCACCTCACCCACGGCATGGCGCTGAACTTCTCCGGCAAGTTGTACGAGGTCGCCGCGTATGAGGTCGACCCGGAGACGATGCAGATCGACATGGACGCCGTGCGCGAACAGGCCATCGCGGAAAAGCCCGCGGTGATCATCGCCGGCTGGTCCGCCTACCCGCGGCAGCAGGATTTCGCGAAGTTCCGCGAAATCGCCGACGAGGTCGGCGCGAAGCTCTGGGTCGACATGGCGCACTTCGCAGGGCTCGTCGCCGCAGGTCTGCACCCGAGCCCGGTGCCGTACGCCGACGTCGTGTCGACGACCGTGCACAAGACGCTCGGGGGCCCCCGCTCGGGCATGATCCTCACCAACGATCTCGACCTGTTCAAGAAGATCAATTCCGCGGTGTTCCCGGGGCAGCAGGGCGGGCCGCTGATGCACGCCGTCGCGGCGAAGGCCATCGCGATGAAGATCGCCGGCTCCGCAGACTTCGCCGAGCGCCAGAAGCGCACGGTCTCCGGCGCGCAGATCATCGCCGAGCGCCTCACCCAGTCCGACTGCAAGGAGGCGGGTGTGGACGTGCTCACCGGCGGTACCGACGTGCACCTTGTGCTCGCGGACCTGCGCAATTCCGCGCTCGACGGCCAGCAGGCCGAGGATCTCCTGCATTCGGTCGGCATCACCGTCAACCGCAACGCCGTCCCGTTCGACCCGCGCCCGCCGATGGTCACCTCCGGCCTGCGCATCGGCACCCCGGCGCTCGCGACCCGCGGCTTCGATGACGACGATTTCCGCGAGGTCGCCGACATCATCGCCACCGCGCTTGTTGCGGGAGACAAGGCCGACGTGGCCGCGCTCAACGCCCGCGTCACCGCGCTCGCGCAGGCCAAGCCGCTGTACGACGGTCTCGAGGACTGGAAGCTCCTCGGATAACGCCAGGCGGTGTGTCCAGTAACCATGAGTGCACACGAGCCCCCAGTGGCTCCCACAGCCCCGGCAGCCAGCCTCCGCATCGGCTACCCGCCGGGGCTGTCGCCCGACAAGTGGCTGCGCCGCATGGCCGGCCGCTTTCCCACGGTGCATATGGCCACCACGCTTGTTGACGTCGGACGTGCCCAGCTCGCCCAGGCGCAGGATCTTCTCGCCTCCGAGTTCGACGTCGTCTTCGTGCGAGAGCCCGCCGAGGCGCCGCGTTCGGCGCCGGAGGGACTCGCTCGGATTCCGCTGTATCTCGAGGATCTCGCTGTGCTCGTGCCCCGCGATCACGAGGCGTCCCTGTTTCCGTCGCTCTCTTTGTCGGACCTCGAAGGGGAGTGCTGGGTGGACCCCGTCGACGCTCTTGCCTCGTCCTCTGCAGAAGTAGAGATGCATGTCGAGCTCGTTGCCGCGAACGTAGGTCTGGGTCTTCTCCCGCTCCCGCTCGCATGCGCTCACTCGCGCAGGGACGTCGTCGTCATACCTCTCGACGAGCCGCCGCGTACCCGAATGGGTATTGCCTGGCTACCGGACAGGGGAGAAGAGGACGAGATCGCCGGTTTCGTAGGGATCGTCCAGGGCCGCACCGAACGCACGAGTCGCGGGCCGGAGCCCGCGACGCACACCGGCGCCCAAGCGAAATCGAAGGCCGGTAAGAAAGGGGCGGGAGCGAGCGGCGAAGCCCGCCGCCGAGCGGACGGGCCGGTGTCGAAAACTCGATCGGGGAAAACTGGTCGCCGCGGTCCGAACAGGGGACGCCGGAAATAGCCGCAGGCTTATCGGACGACGGCCGACGGCTGCGCGTCGCGTTCGGATTCGTCGTCTCCGCGCCGGCCACGGGTGATCGCGAACCCGAAAATCGGGGCGAGGATGTACATGAGGATCGAGTAGACGGCGGCGGGGATCGCGAGCTCGGCAGAGCCCATGACCGACATGCCGATCGTCATCGCGATCGTCGTGTTGTGCACTCCGATCTCCATCGACGCCGCTACGGACTGCCTGTGCGAGAGCTTGAGTGTGCGGGAGAGGAAGTAGCCGATAGACAGGCTGAACAGGCAGAACAGTCCAGTCACGACGCCTACGTCCGTGAGATATTCGAGCACGTTCTCGCGCTCGGCCGCGATCGCGCCGACGGTGATCGCCGCAAGCACGATGACGGAGAAAATGCGCACGGGTCGATCCGACCTCGCCGCGATGCCCGGCCACACCCGTCTGATCGTCATACCGATCACTACGGGAAGCAAGACGATAGCGAAGACCTGCGCGGCCTTGCCGAACTGGAGGCCGATCTCGTCGGACTCCGGCAAAAACAGTGCGAGTGCAATGTTCGTGAACAGTGGGAGGGTGAACACGGCGATCACCGAGTTGATGGCCGTCAACGAGACATTGAGCGCGACATCCCCGCGGAAAAGATGACTAAACAGGTTGGCCGTCGTCCCGCCCGGTGACGCGGCGAGGAGAATGACGCCGACCGCTAGAGCTCCCCGCAGGCCAACGAGGTAGATCAACGCCAGCGCGATCGCGGGGAGAATCACGAGTTGGATGCCCAACGCGATGAGTACCGCCCGCGGATTCCTCCCGATTCGCTTGAAATCGTCGACGGTGAGACCGAGTCCGAGGCCCAGCATGATGATTGCCAGCGCCAGGGGAAGCGCGGTGGTGAGGAAGCCAGAGTTCTCCATAAACACAGAACTTATTCTTTTCCGGCTTTAGGTAACTCCCGAACGCATAAATTGCAGGATGCCAATCTTGTCGTGGTTCTCGGTGAACCTTGTGGATGGTGTCGAAAAATGTCAACCATCGGCTCGAATACAAATGTAGAGGAAGCCGATTGCGTTCGAATCGACGTCGCACCGAGTGGATTGATCACAAACGCAACCGGGGAGCGGCCATGGCTTTGAAATCGAGCACAAAGGACAAGATTCGAAAACTACTCGCGCAGAGCGCAGACCGCTCAGTCGGCGACGCCGAGTCGGAACTCTTCCGCGCGAAAGCCTTCGAGCTGATGGCGAGGGAGGGGTTGGCGGAGGCCGATATCGGCGAAGGGGACACCGGCAGCGAGGTCGGTGTGCTCCGCGTCGACATGAACATGAAGTATGGGCACGAATACGGCACGGCGTTCGGTCGGATAGCCGCAGCGTTGCACTGCTCGTACACGTACGGGAAATTCGATCGCACCGCCGTCATCTTCGGCAGACGCACGCATCTCGACCGCCTCGAATTCCTGTGGCCGCTCCTGGTGCAGATTTGTACGACCCACATGATCGCCACGCGGGGATACGATTCCGCCTCGACGCGCCGCAAGCGAATGTCGTTCCTTTATGCGTTTATGACGTCGGTCGCCAAGCGGCTCAACGAGACCGAATACTCGGTCGCCGCCGAGCGCGAGCGCGAACGCGCCGCAGGGGACCGCGCGTCGACGGAACTCGCGTTCACCTCCGACAGGGACGCTGCCGACGCGGCAAGGGATCAATGGCTCATCGATAATGGATACGTACTCGCCGGGCGCAGGCGCTCGAGAGCGCGTCTCGACCGCGGAGCGTCGGACGCAGGCATGCGCGCAGGTAGCGTTGTGGACATCGGTAACGCGCGGCTCGATGGCGGTCCAAAACAGATATCGGCCTAGTACCTGCGCAGTGTGTGAATTCACCGCGCGTGATGCGCTAGCCCCGGGGTGTGAGGGTGAACGAGCCGATGACGAAGGGGCCCAGGAACGCAGCCCCTTGATATCCGCCCTGTCCGTCGTCATCCATGTACACGCGATGTCCGGGGAAGAAGTCGACGTATCCGCCGGTTTCTGTGGGGTGGATTTTGTAGCGTCCGATGAGGACGAGTTCGTCTCCCTCGACCCGTCCCTCGCGTGCGAGGAGAACGCTTCCCGCCGACAGCGTTGTCGACGTGTACGTTCCCGGCCTGACTTCGGCGGAGGCCGCCGGGACTACTGCAACTATCGCGCCGGCGCTCACCACCAGTCCGGCGGTTGTGGTGATGACCTTTTTCGCGACGGATCGGGTGGACATGACGGTCTCCTGACCTTGAGGTCGCTTAAGTGTATTGCGCAGGAACGAGAAAAAGTAGGGATGCCGCGCGGACGTCGGCTGGCAGGCCGCTCTGGTTGTGAATTGCGATATGCGGTTACCCCTTTGGCTACCCCCGTAATAAATGAGCCTTTACGCCCGCTTAGTGATCGTCGACACACGTCCAACTTCACGCGGAAGAACGAAAATGCACAAAGTCCTTGCGGCCATTGCGGCCCTTTTTCTCACCCGGTCGGTGGCCGCATGCGGCAACTCCGGAAGTGAACCGGAGGCAGTCACAGTGACGTCTACGGTGCCTCCGAGTAGTGCGTCGAGTACGACCAAGGCAAGCCCGACCACGGAAACGACGGCCGAGGCCGTCTCCGACCCGGACTCCGCGGATTCGAAACCCGTCGAAGGAAACTGCCTTGTCGGCTCAATGGGGCAACCACAGTTCCAAGGAACTACGTGCTTGGACAAGCAGGTGGCTTCCTGTGGTGACCCGGGGACCATGGAATCAGGGACCACATTCTTTACCGATGGCTCCTCGGGTTGGACACAGCAATGCGCGAACGTGATGTACCCGCAGCAGCAGCAGCAAATGCAGCAAACGCAGACGTATGAGGCTCCCTCGGGTGCCGATACGGCAGGGGACTTCGTCCCCGCTGACCCGGTCACGCCCGACTATGCAGACGACGCACCGGTCTACGACCCAGGCGTAGAGGGCGTTGCCGGGGATTCGAATATCTATGACGCCGGTGAGGCCGGCTACTAGCGGACAGCAGAGCGAGGACGAATCCAGGGCTATGCATCACCCTCGCTGGCTGAAGGTGACTTCTGGAAAACAATAAGTGCACACGGCGGTTAGCACTCGGGAACGTTGACGGCGAGGCCTCCGAGCGAGGTCTCCTTGTACTTATCCATCATGTCGAGCCCAGTTTGTCGCATCGTCTCGATTGCCGTATCTAGGGAGACTCGGTGCTCGCCTGAACCCTTGAGTGCGAGGACGGACGCATTCACGGCTTTGACGGCGCCGACGGCATTGCGCTCGATGCACGGAATCTGCACGAGCCCGCCGACCGGATCGCAGGTGAGGCCGAGATTGTGCTCTATCCCGATCTCGGCAGCGTTTTCGACCTGCGCAGGAGTGCCGCCCATTATCTCCGTAAGGCCTGCTGCCGCCATGGCGCAGGCGGAGCCGACCTCTCCCTGGCAGCCGAGTTCCGCGCCGGAAATCGAGGCCCGCTCCTTGATGAGCGCACCGATGCCGCCGGCAGCGAGCAGATAGCGAACGGCAAGCTGAGACTCGGTTTCTTCGTCGTGTTCTTCTTCGGTGTCCAGAAGTTCCCACGCGCATTCGAACGCCCAGTGCAACACTGCCGGGACGATGCCGGCCGCGCCGTTGGTGGGCGCAGTGACAACGCGGTGGCCCGCGGCATTTTCCTCATTGACGGCGATTGCCGCAGCATAGAGCGTGTCCATGGTCCGGGTGACCGAATCGACCGTTCCCAGTTGTTGCGAAAGTGCGGCCGCACGGCGAGGCACATCAAGGCCGCCGGGCAGGGTCCCTCGCTCGCTGAATCCGGCCGAGATGCAGTCCCGCATGGCATGCCACACATCGATCAGATGTTTTTCCGCAAGGCCCTGGCCGCTCATGGCGGCCTCGTTGTCGCTGACCAGCTCGGCGACCGTGCACTCGGCGTCCGCGCACGCCGCGAGCAACTCGTCTGCGCACGAATATGCACGGAAACCGGCGGGATGTGAGCTGGAGGACTCAGCGTCCTCTACATATGTTGTTGCTTCGGTTTCGTGCGCCGGTTCGTCGAATTCCACAAAGCCTCCGCCGACAGAGAAGAAGCGGCGCTCGAGGATCTCGCCTCCGTCTGAAGTTAACGCACGCAGCTCGACGGTGTTGGGGTGGCGGAATTCCTTGCGGTCGGTGCGAAAGGTGACTGCGACGTCATCCAGTGGCAGGGTTGTTCCGCCGACGAGCGTGATCGACCGGCAGGAACCGTTGGCCAGCGCGAGCACGTGCGAAGGGTCGACCGTCTTGGGATCGGCTCCTTCGAGTCCGGCGAGTTTCGCGCCCGGCGTGCCGTGTCCGCGCCCTGTGGCGGCGAGCGAGCCGAACAAATCGATCTCGATACGGGTGACGGAACCGGCGTGCTGGTCGGCGAGCTCGCGAGCGAAAAGGGCCGCCCCGAGCATCGGGCCGACCGTGTGCGATGACGACGGCCCGATACCGATGGAGAACATCTCGACCACGCTGATTGCCATAGATCCATTGTGACACCGTCGGTGGCGAGAGCTCCCACGATTCGGTGGCTCCGGCGAGGTTAATCCGCCCTCTCGACGGGGAGCCAAGGTTCCCCACGGCACGAGTTCTCGCTCAGGTATTCAACCTTGAGCATCTCGGGGCCCCTTGCCCAGAGGTAGGGGTTCGCGGGGAACCACTCGGAGGCGGCCGTCGCCCACAACTGTTGTAGAGCCTCGGGGAAACTTCCGTGGGTTTCGAACACCACCCAGGTACTGGCGGGCACGTCCATGGACTCGAATTCCTCGGGAACCTGGGCCGTGGTGGCGACCGCGTGCCAATAGTCCAGCATCATGCCTTCGGCGCGCGGGTCGTCGAGGTTGATGCTGACGCCGAGCGGCCCTGACGGTTCGCGGTCGGAAAGCGAATGCAGTCGGGCTTTTGCCTCCTGGTCCAATCCCTTTTCGAATTCCTCGATCGCCGTGTTCGCGCCCGAATGGACCAAAGGCACCCTAGTCGAGAAACCTGCGAGCCGGAATGCCGGGGCCTTACTGATTTGATACTCCACGTGTGTACTCCCTTCTACGTGCAGGTGGAATCTCAGTCGTGGTTGGGAACGAAGACTCGCGCCGGGACGACGAGCCTGCGAAGGGGTGATCCCGTGCAAATTCTTGAACGCGCGCGAGAACGCCTCGGATGACCCGTAACCGAAGTCGACGGCAACATCGAGCACACCGCGCCCTTCGAGTATCTGCCCTGTAGCGATGCTCATTCGGCGGCGCCGAACGTATTCGGACAATGGCATTCCCGCGAGCGTCGCGAACATCCTGCGGAAGTGATATTCCGATGTCAACGTGATCGCAGCCAGAGCCCGCCCGGACACGCCGTCCGCCAAGTGTGCCTCGATGTAATCGACTGCCTCGTTCCATTCGCGCATGGCTTCCTCCCATCCGAAGTCCACGCTAAGAGGCGAGAGCCTGCTTATTCCCGACTTTTTGTGCCGGAAGAGATCGGGTGCGAGGCCCGGTCAGACGCCGAGTCCCATTCGCATCGCGCCGATCGCCTCGTCGACTGCCGAACGCGCGGCGGCATTGACGCCGACGGAGTTCACGAAGGGATGCACGATTGTTTCGTGACGGCGGAGCGAGACTCGTACCCCGGCCTCCCGCATCCTTCTGGCGTAGGCCTCGCCCTGGTCGCGGAGCGGGTCGAAACCCGCGACCGCGACGTGCGCCGACGGAAGCCCCGAGAGGTCCTCGGCGAGCAACGGAGATACGTAAGGTTCGCCAATGAGGTCGTCGCTGGGAAGGTATGCCCCGGTGAAGTATTTGATGTGCTCTGCGGTCAGGTAGGGGCCGCGAGCGAAGGTTGTGAACGAGTCCGTGCCGCCTCCGCCCGCTTCGGCGGTGGTGACGGGAACGAACAGCATCTGGAATGCGGGACCAACTTCGCCGGCATCGCGGAGGCGAAGACACGTCGCCGCCGTGAGGTTGCCGCCCGCGCTGTCTCCGGCGAGCGCGATGCGCTCCGGGTCGATGCGAAGTTCCTCGGCGTGTTCGCGTGCCCAGCGGAAGGCGGCGACACAGTCATCGAGAGGGGTCGGGTAGGGGAACTCCGGCGCCAAGCGGTAATCGACCGACAAGACTGCGACTTGTCCGCGTGTGGCGAAGTAGCGGCAGGTGACGTCGTGCGAGTCGAGGGTTCCCGCACCGAATCCTCCACCGTGGATAAAGACAAGCAGCGGAAGCGTCGTGTTTTCTCTGGTCGGCCGGTACAGGCGAGCACCGATATTCGTGCCAGTGGCCGCTCCCGTGGTGGGCACTGGAATAGAGAGGTCGCAGACGTAGTCGACCGGGATGTGCGGCCCCGAGGTGTAGTACGCGGCGGCCACCGTCTTCTTGCGTGCGCCGGGAAGGGTTTCGTCGGACAGCGGTTGATCGCCGAAGATGTCGATTACCTTGTCGCCGAGCTGGAACATGGGGTCCAGTCGTGCTCCGTCGGCGATCGTCGCGGGCCGCGCGAGGAGTGCCGTGGCCGCGGAAGGCACGAGTCCCGAGGCTCCGAGTGCTGCACGACGGGCGCGATCGGTGGCGTTCGGGGCCCAGCCGACCGAACGGGTCGGCCCGTCGGCCGGTAGCGATTGGACGATCGTGGATGGCAACGAAAACGGCATGTGCACTCCTACGGGTTTGGGGTTGTGTCATGAATACTAGTCATGATGGGGGTGCCCTACCCGAGGCTCTGGAGTGTCCGGTGGTGTTTGTGTGACCAGACGCCTCACCGCGGTCGGTGAAAGTTCACGACACGTTAACTCACAGTCATGTGATTCTCACCCGCGCTCCGTAGCGTGGCCCTTGTAAGACGCCGCCAATGGCGACTTGCGGATCGGCCCGAGAACGTTCGGACCGCACCAGAGGTAATCCGACACCAACGACGCCCTGGGGCGCCCCGGGGCGAGGAGATTCCCGTGGCACAGACCATTCGTACTTACGTCCTCGACACTTCGGTGTTGCTCTCCGATCCGTGGGCGATCAGCAGATTCGCCGAACACGAGGTCGTCTTGCCCATCGCCGTCATCGGCGAGCTCGAGGGCAAACGCCACCATCCGGAACTCGGCTACTTCGCGCGAGAGGCCCTCCGACTGTTGGAGGAATTCCGCTCCCGCTACGGCCGTCTGGACGGAGACATCGAGGTCACCCCAGAGGGCGGCACCCTGCGCGTGGAACTCAACCACACGGACCAGACGGTGTTGCCCTCGGGCTTCCGCGACACAGGGAACGACTCGCGCATCCTCGCGTGCGCGCTCAATCTCCGCGCCGAGGGTGCGGACACCGTCCTCGTCTCCAAGGACATCCCTCTTCGCGTCAAGGCCGGCGCGGTTGGCATGGACGCCGAAGAATACCGCGCCCAGGACGTCATGCTCACCGGTTACACCGGCACCGCAGAGCTCGGAGCCTCGCCCGAGGACATCGACGCTCTGTTCGGAACCGGTTCCCTGGACCATGCCGCCACCCGCGCGCTCTTCAACGCCAATGACGTCGCCGATCTGCCCATCCATTGCGGTCTCAAGCTCCAGGCCGGCTCGTCGAGCGCGATGGCTCGCGTCGCGCAGGGCGGCACCCTTCGCCTCGTCAAGGGGGACCGGGACATCTTCGGGATGCGTGGGCGCTCCTTCGAGCAGCGCCTCGCCCTCGACCTGCTCACCGACCCGGAAGTCGGGATCGTGTCGCTCGGCGGACGCGCCGGTACCGGCAAGTCCGCCCTGGCGCTCTGCGCCGGTCTCGAGGCGGTGCTCGAGCGCCGCGAACAGCGCCGCATCGTGGTGTTCCGTCCGCTGTATGCGGTCGGCGGCCAGGAGCTCGGCTACCTACCGGGTTCGGAAGCCGAGAAGATGAGCCCGTGGTCGCAGGCCGTATTCGACACCCTCGAAGGCCTGGTCTCCGAAAACGTCATCGACGAGGTAATGGACCGGGACATCCTCGAAGTGCTCCCGCTGACCCATATCCGTGGCCGATCCCTCCATGACTCCTTCGTCATCGTCGACGAGGCGCAGTCCCTCGAACGCAACGTGCTTCTCACGGTCCTCTCGCGGCTGGGCTCGGGATCTCGCGTCGCACTCACCCATGACGTCGCCCAGCGCGACAATCTTCGCGTGGGCCGCCACGACGGTATCGGCGCGGTCATCGAAAAGCTCAAGGGCAACAAGCTCTTTGCCCACGTCACGCTCACGCGTTCGGAGCGTTCGCCGATCGCGGAGCTCGTCACCGAGATGCTCGCCGAGTTCACGCCGGGTCAGCCCGACGGAGGCAAGGCGCCCGCCAGCGTCGCACGCTCGGCTTAGGGGACGCACAGGGCCCGGATAGTGCGCCCTCGCGCGAAAAGTACATGTCCGGCCGGATTCACTACAGCAGGACGCGGTGAATCCGGCCGGACGTGCGTGCATAGGTGCCGAGCGCGATCGCGCATGACTAGTGTCGCGCGTGTGAAGTAGTTTTACGGTTGGGTTTGTGAAATCATGGGGCATGGCGAATCGACCTGCCCCGGCATTGATGTTGCGTCCCGGCGATCGCGAGGAGCTCGAGAGGATGACCCGTTCGCAGTCGATGTCGGCGGGGATGGTGCAGCGGGCGCGGATCGTGTTGCTGGCCACGGAGGGTCGGCGCAATGCTGAGATCGCGGAGCTGGCTGGAGCGTCGCGTCCGAAGGTGAATCTGTGGCGATCCAGGTATGAGGACAAGGGCATCGCGGGCCTGGTCGATGAGAAACGTTCTGGCCGGCCGCGCACGATTGATCACGCGGCGATCGTGACGGCGACGTTGATGCCGCCGCCGAAGAGTTTGGGCGTGACCCACTGGTCGTCGCGGTTGCTGGCGGCGCGGTTGAAGGTCTCGGCCTCGACGGTGGTCACGGCGTGGCGAGCCTATGGGATCAAGCCGTGGCGGGCCGAGTCGTTCCGGTTCTCTACCGATCCCGAGCTGGTCGGCAAGGTCACCGACATCTGCGGTCTGTACCTGGCGCCCCCGGAGAACGCGATCGTGCTGTGCGTGGACGAGAAATCTCAGATCCAGGCGCTGGATCGGACGCAGCCGATCTTGCCCATGCAGCCGGGACTGATCGAGCGGCGCAGCCACGACTACGTCCGGCACGGCACCACCACCTTGTTCGCGGCGCTGGATATCGCTACCGGGCAGGTCACCGCCGCCCTCAAGCCACGGCACCGAAACCAGGAGTTCCTGGCGTTCCTCAAGCAGATTGAGCGGGCCTACCGCGACGCCGTTGACGCCGGGGGAAAGCCGGTCGAGTTGCACCTGGTGATGGACAATTACGCCGCCCACAAGCACGCGAACGTCAAGGCCTGGCTGGCTGACAATCCCCGCTTCAAGGTGCACTTCACCCCGACTCACGCCTCGTGGATGAACCTGGTGGAGGTCTGGTTCGGGATCGTCGAACGCCAGGCCATTCGCCGAGGGGTCTTCACATCCGTCAAGGACCTCAACGCCAAGATTCGGGCCTTCATCGACGGCTGGAACAACCGCTCACACCCGTTCGTCTGGACGAAAACCGCCGAGGAAGTCCTCGCGAAAGCCAACCGTAACAACACTTCAAATGCGGACCACTAGTTGCATACCCTTCTAGGGGCAGCGCTCGCGGCTACCGAGTCCGCCTTAGGAAGTGATCAACGCCCCTGTATTGCGGATCCAGCGAATCCAGCCTCCTTCAAAGTTCACCTGTTTTCCGTCCGGGGTGTCGAATTCGCTGGTCGTGGGCAGCCCGAACCTGCCGTTCTCGTAGCCCTGTCTTCCGTATTCCTGAAAGATCGCTCCCCACACTGCTTGGGCGTTGGTGGTCGGCGACCAATATATGTTTCCGGTTTCGAATCGGTTGAAGGAGCAAAATCCACGGTTGGGGCACGGCAATTCGTTGCTGGTGGGGTACATCAGGCTCCCTGCCTCAGCTCCGAGTTCCAAGTAGCGCTCCCCGATTCTCCCCCAGACGGCATTGGCGAAGCCGTTGGCGACAAGTGGATGCCAGTAGTTGCGTCCGTTGGCAAAGTTTTGAGCTTCTCCGCCATTTGCGGCCGGTTCGCCGGGCTTCGCGTCCGCGCGGGCAGAGGGTGGCCTATGTGCGGGTGTCGGCTGCGGATCAGAATGAGGCGCGTCAGCTCGAGGCGGTGGGGGAGTGTGATCGGGTCTATGTCGAAAAGCAGTCTGCGCGCTCGCGCGCCGATCGCGAGAAGCTCGCCGAGTGCATCGGGTACCTGCGCGACGGTGACGAGCTCGTCGTCGCGTCAATGGACAGACTCGCTCGTTCCCTGGTTGATCTCAAGCAGATCGTTGGTGAGGTCACTGCCAAGGGCGCGAGTGTGGAGTTTGTCCATGAACGGGCTACCTACGCCGCCGGCGCCCAGGATCCTCGAGCGGATCTGATGCTTTCGCTGCTCGGGGCGTTCGCCGAGTTCGAGCGGGCCATCATTCGTGAACGTCAGGCTGAGGGCATTGCCATCGCTAAGGCGAAGGGCAAGTACAAGGGTCGTAAGCGAGTCCTGACCGCCGAGCAGGTCGACAAAGCCCGGGCCCGCATCGAGGCAGGGGAGGGGCCGTCAGTGATCGCCCGCAATCTCGGAGTTAGCCGATCCACGCTCTACCGCGCACTACAGCGCGTTGAAGCGGGCGGGCGTGGACGCACCAGCCACTGACCCCCGCCCTGAAGATGGTGGGTATCGCTAGCCACAGCAGCTCGACCGTCGAGATTCGGCACTCGGGAGGGACCGCGGTTCTTGCTGACCTTGCGCAGTTTCTCCAGGCACGAGTCAGTGCAGCCGGAAGCCGGACGGGCCACCTATCCGACGCTGTCCCGGTGTGCCGGTGCTGTGGAACTGGCCGTGGTCTTGTGGTCACGCGGAGCAGTGCCCGGGGCAAGGATCGCTAGCAAGACTGCGGCTGCGGCGGTGAGGATTGCCAACGTAAGTGTGGCCTGACTGCTGCCGTTGACAAATGCCTCTTTGGCGTAGTCGACCAATGGTTGCGCCATTGGTCCGGCTTGTGCGGCGATCTCTAGGGCGGCGGCCAGGGAGTCGGAGACCGGACCGCGGGCAGGTTCGGGTAACTGAGGCAGGGCGGGTTGGATGTGGCGGGTGTATCCGGCGGCCAGCACACTGCCGGCCACTGCGATCCCCATCGCAGCGCCGATCTCGCGGGCCGCATCGTTGACTGCGGCGGCGACCCCGTGTTTGCTCTCCGGAGTTTCGGCGATGATCGCGTAGGTCGCCGGGGCTGTGCATAGTCCGAGCCCTGCGCTCATGATCAACAGCGGCCATAGCAGGTCGAGGTAACGTGCGTCGACGGTCAGCCTGCTCACCAGCATCAGGCCAACTGCGATGGTCACCAGACCGGCGACGGTCATCACTCGTAGTCCAAATCGCTGTGACAGTCGGGGGGCGATCACCGAGATCACGATCAGGGGGACCGTCATCGGCACCAATCCCAACGCCGAGGCCAGCGGTCCGTATCCCAGGATCAGTTGCAGGTACTGCACCAGGAGTAGGAATACCCCGAAAGTGACCAAGAATTGGATGGCCACCGACAACGAGCCGGCGCTGAAGCCGCGCTTGGCGAACAACCGAACATCCAACAAGGGGGCCGAGGATCGCAGCTCAATCAGGATAAAAAAGGCTGTCGCCAACATGCCGGCCCCGGCGCTGGCGAGAACGATCGGGTCGGCCCAGCCCCGCGCGGGAAACTCGATCGTGGCGAATACGATTCCCGCAACCGCGACTGCAGCTGCCGCCGCGCCCACCCAGTCCACGGGAGGGTGATCATGCTGGCTGGACTCAGCGATCGTGCATGCCAGCGCGGCCAGTAGGGCTCCCGCTGCGGTCAGTCCGACAAATACCGACACCCACGACCAGCGCTCAAGCAACACCCCGGCGCCGAGGATGCCTAACACTGCTCCGGACCCGGCGACTCCAGCCCACACACCTACTGCTCGGCCGCGATGAACGGCGGCGAAACCAGCAGTCAGAATCGAGAGCGTCGAGGGCATTACCAGTGCAGCGCCCGCCCCGGCAATCGCTCGCGCAGCGATCAACCAGGCCGGGTCAGACAGCAGCAGGGGAAGTGCGGACGCCATGGTGAATATCGCCAGGCCTATTACGAGAACTGCGCGTCTGCCATAGCGGTCACCGATCGCTCCAGCGGGCAGGACCAGGCACGCCAGTACCAGCGTGTAGCCGTCGACGATCCAGGTCAGCTGGGCTTGCGTCGCTCCAGTCTCTACCGCAATCTCCGGTAATGCCGAATACAGCGCGGCCATGGCCGCGACCACCAACGCCACGGCTAGGCACGACACCGTGAGCATCCACCATTCGGCTCGGGTCCACCGGGATGACTCGGTGATGGTCTGTTGCGGTGAGTGCATCGCCGGCCCCTTGCTGTGAGATGATCGGTCTTGGTCTGAGACAAGTAGTATCACAGTGTTCGGTTGGTTGGACAGGTTAGCTTGGACGAGAAGTGACCGTCGGCCGAAGGGGGAGAGCGTGAACGACTGGAGTGCTGACCGGCCCGCTACGGACGACGATCAGCTCGATCCGCGACTGCTGCGCTCACGAAAACGATTGCTCGACGCTGCCACGCATCTCCTGAGCACTGGCGGTGTAGAGGCGGTTACCGTCGAGGCGGTCACTCGAATGTCAAAGGTTGCGCGGGCCACGCTCTATCGGCATTTCGGCGGGACCGCCCAGTTGCTTGCGGCGACCTTCGAGCGGCTGTTGCCTCGCGTCGAGGTCTCTGCCGACAGTGGGTCGGTACGAGACCAACTCATCGCGCTTCTCACGGCCCAAGCCGACCTGATTGACCAGGCGCCGCTGAACATTACGACTCTGGCTTGGCTGTCAATCGGATCAGTCGGCGGCGATCCTGCCGATTCGGCCGCGATCACCTCACTGCGTAGTCGAGTCATCGAGGTATACCGGCAGCCCTTTGACCGCATCCTCACACAGCCTGACGTTCGAGCACAGCTCGGCAACGTCGACACCACCTTCGCGATCGTTCAACTCCTGGGTCCCGTCGTGTTCGCTCGCCTTACTGGGCTCTGCACCGTCGACCACGACGGATGCGTGCAACTCGTTGATGATTTTCTTGCTGCCCGCAAGCAGGGAGGCGAACCCATCCCGGCCGAGTCCATCCACGACCTGAACCGCCCTGGCGCCGGCGGATCTCGCTAAATCGGGGCTTCTTCTTGTCGGATGGGTGTGACCGCTCGATCGCCGAGGTCGCCGGGGAGGTGGCGAGGCAACCCTAGAGCCCGGTCGTTTCGGTGCGAGCGGCGGCGAGCCATCCGCTGCAGTCTGAGTGCGGCCGGAACTTCTACCGTCCAGTTTTGACTTCCCGATTAGTCAGGCTGTTGCAAGCGATCGCGAAGCTGACTCCAGAGCTTCAGCCAGTTGAAGCTCGAGCGTGGGCAGGAGGCTAACCGCCGAAGCCACACGTTCCAGCCGAGTACGCACATCGACCTCGTGCTCGATCCCGGCTCGGCCGGCCTCCGTCCATGTCTGGGCACAGTGTCTGGCGGCTACGGCGAGATCTTCGGTCGCGAGGTCACCGGTCAAACGTGCCACGTCCGCGCAGCCGTCAGCGAGCAGCTTTCGGAACAGGCCGCCACCGGTGCCGGCCTTCTCGATGAAAGCGCTCAAGCTGAATAAGAGGATCTCGAGTTCGTCAGCCGGTAGATGGGACCAAGTCCGGACATCAGCGGCGAGCTGGGCGACCGCTGCTAAGCCTTCGGAACCGCTCACCGCGGTCGTGAGATCAACGACTCCTGGCGGAGTTGGGTGGCGCATGTTCGCTGCCGATTGACGGAAAGCCGCTGCGGCAACCTGCGCAAGGTCTGGTAACTCATGCGGCCAGGCGATGCGGTACGTGGTGTGACGTGTCGGTTGTGGGAATGACATCGACGACCGTGCTCGAGCGAGAGCGTCGAACGGAACCTTTTGGACCTCGGCACGGTCGTTGTCAACAACGAAGGCGATCCTCTCCGCCTCGTCGTAACCAATTACCACGATATCGTGGCGACTCATTTGGAGCCGAACCCGCAGGTAGGGCAACTCCGCGATGTCGCCCCATATCAGGGCTGGCCTTCCGGCATCGACCTCCTGGCTAATCCACGACCATCCTTCTCGGGGATCGTCGGTCGTGAGCACTTGGACCTGTGCGCCCAGTAGATGGGGGAGATTTACTTCGAAATCGGAGTCTCTCCCTACCAGATAAAGCGGCGGGAAGAGGTCGCTCGAGCGCAAGTAGGACAGGCCAAGTGACCCCCCGAGGGTGAAGACGAGACCTTCATCGGGCGGTCCTTCCCAGCCGAGGCCTTGCCAGTGCAGGAGGTCTCGCATCGCGGCTGAGCCGCAGTGCCCCCCGACCCGATGTGGATAGTTCTCGATGAGCGTCTGGCGAGTCATCAGAGTTCCTTTCTGAACGGCAGGCGGGCACGAACCGGGCTCTCTTGCTGCGCCAGTGGGATGTCAGCGCCGTTCGTCGAGGCTCCGCCGCTGACCGTGCGAGTCTCGCTCGGGACTGGCTTACCCATTGCGAAAGGAATCGGGAGAACCCGTATGGGCGAAATCGGTCCGGACGAAAGGACGCTGCTGGGTGATGGCTCGCTTGCTGAGCATGAAATCGCGGGGGCGGTTGATGCAGTCTGCAGCAAGGAGTTCGCCATCACGGAGGTAGAAGCAGCTGAAGTCGCGGTCCCGGGTGGGGTCACCGCTGAGGACGACTTCGTCGTAACCGGTGTTGAGACCGGCGATCTGCAGCTTGAGATCGTATTGATCTGACCAGAACCAGGGAAGCGCCTCGATCTTCCTAGATTTTCCGCAGATGGTCGAGGCGGCGACCTTGGCCTGCTCCCCCGCACTCGACACGGACTCCATGCGTATACGGCAGCCGTAACGGGCGATGTCATGGCTTGTGCAATCTCCGGCGGCCACGATGTCGGGGTCCTCGGTCCGGGCATGGTCGTCGATCACGATGCCGTTGTCGACCACGAGACCCGCAGCGTCGGCGAGTTCTGTTCTCGGTTCAACACCGATGCCCACGATGACCAGATCAGCCGGGATCGACTCGCCAGTAGATAGTGTGACCTCGCGGACGCAGTCGTCTCCGACTAATGCTGCGACTTTGGCGCCCGTTCGGATATCGATGCCCTCCTCTCGGTGGATCCGCTCGAAGAACGTTGATACGTCGGGAGCAGTGACCCGCTCGAGGACGCGAGTGGTCGCCTCGAGCACGGTGACGTCCAGGTCCAGTGCCCGTAGTGAGGCGGCCGTCTCAAGTCCGATGTAGCCGCCCCCGACGATCACCACTCGCCGCCCGGGGGTGGCGGACGTGCGGATCTTCTCGACGTCTGCGGCGGTACGAAGGTAATGGACCCCGGGGAGATCGGCCCCAGGAACGCGGAGCTGACGAGGGCGGGCTCCCGTGCACAGCGCGAGCTTGTCGTATGTCAGTGTGTCGCCGGTGCTCATAACGATGTGCCCAGCCGAGCGGTCGATCGCCTCCACGTGCGCGTTGAGAAGCTGGATTCGCTGCTTGGAGTAGAAGTCCGAACTGCGGATGGTGATCTCGTCGAGGGTGGTTTTCCCGGCGAGATACGCCTTCGACAGTGGCGGGCGCTGGTAGGGCACCGTGGGCTCCTCGCCGATGAGGACGATCTCACCGCTCCACCCGTCCTGCCGTAGGCTCGCCGCGAGTTGGGCTCCGGCATGGCTGGCACCGATGATGAGGGCTCGCTGCGATGTCATGTGCCGGATTTCGGGGTGAGGCGCACCATCATCTTGCTGATGCCGCGAACGAAGTTGGACTGCACGTACTCGGGTTCGCCGACGACCTCGATGTTCTCGAAGCGGGGGAGCAGCTCTTCCCAGAGGATCCGCAGCTGCATTTCGGCCAGTCGGTTGCCCATGCACCGGTGTACGCCGAACCCGAAGGAGATGTGGTTGCGGACGTTGGCCCGGTCGATGATGAAGTCATCGGGCCGCTCGAACACACGCTCGTCGCGGTTGCCTGAGGCGTACCACATCACGACCTTGTCACCCTTACGGATGAACTGACCGTTCAAGATAGTGTCAGTCTTGGCGATTCGGCGCATGTAGGCCAGCGGCGTTTGCCACCGGATTATCTCGGAGACCATGTTGGGGATCAGGTCAGGGTTGGACTTGAGCTTTTCGAACTGGTCTGGGAACCGGTTCAGCGCCAGAACGCCACCACTCATCGAGTTCCGGGTCGTATCGTTCCCTCCGACGATCAACAGCACAAAGTTGCCCATGAATTCCATCGGGCGGTCGATCAGATCCTTGGTGTTCTCGTTGCTCTGCAGCATGGTGACCAGGTCGAAACCGGGTTCCTCCCCCTCTGCTAACCGAGCCTTCTTGTCGTACCACAGAGAACTCAGACCGCTCGCCATCTCGCGCATTCCGTCGAACGACTCGTCGAGGTCCGCAGGACCACCGTTCGCTTCCTCGAACGAAGTTGCAATATCTGACCAGTACACGAGTTTGCGACGTTCCTCGTAGGGGAAGTCCAAGAGCGTCGCGAGCATTCGAGCTGTCAGTTCGATCGAGACAGTCTGGACCCAGTCGAACGGCTGATTCACCGGCAAGTCGTCTAGTACCTCGCGAACCCGAGACCGAATGAGCGTCTCCATCTCGCGCAGGTTCTTAGGCGCCACCACCCCCTGCACAGCTGCTCGCTGCACGTCGTGGCGCGGTGGGTCCATCGCGATGAACATCTCAATATCGAGAAAACGAGGCGGGGCCCCGATCACTATCATCGGCTCGGCGGAGAAGACCTCATGGTTCTTATCGACCGCGATGATGTCTTCATGTCGGGTCACTGACCAGAACGGCCCGAACGCACTGTTGGGCTGAAAGTGGACCGGAGCCTCGTTTCGCAGGCGCTCATAGTAGGACTGCCAGCGTCCTTGCCGATAGAGAAAGGGATTACTGAGGTCGATGTCGGCGAGTTCGACGTCCTCGACGGGGGGGATGGGCTTCTCTACGAAAAGCTTCTTCCCATTCGTCCTTGTCACCCAGCGCCGAGTCCTGTCGTACAGATGGGCGCCCCGGATCTGCAGATCCATCGGGATGGCCGACTGAACCTTGTCGCCGATCGTATCGGAAACCTTCACGTGTCTCACCTTGTCTTTCGTCGTTACATCTGGAACGTCGTTACATCTGGAACTCTGGCACCTGGACGGTAAGGCCGTCCCAATCCGCGGACGCGGTCATCTGGCACGACAGTCGGGAGGTCGGCAGCCGTTCGGGGTTCATTGAGAGCATCTCTTCTTCACTTGCTCCCGAGAGGCCCACCACGTCGGACCATTGCGGATCAACGATGACATGACACGTGCCGCACGCGGCTTCGCCTCCGCAATCGGCGTCGATTCCGGGCACCGCGTTGTTGACGGCGATCCGCATGAGTGACTGCCCCTCCTCTAAGGGCACCTCGTGCTTCTCTCCGTCATGTGAGACGAAGGTTACGACTGTCATCGCTGGCTCCTGCATGGTTGTTCGGGTAATAGCTGCTCACAGTATTGCTAACAACGACGACTGCGGCTAGGTTGATTGAGGGCAGAAGCTTGTTAATTTGGCTCAGAAGGCGGGGGCGATGAATCTTGATCGCGAGGGCGTGCCACCGCTCGTGTTCGCGCAGTTACTTGAGAGCCCAGTTCTGGAGCAAGACGCCGTTGCACGGTTTCGCGAGATCATGGATCGTGAGCGAAGCGACGTCGAGTCACTTCTCGCCATCAACGCCCAAGTTCCCCTGCGGTGGATCAGGGAAGCCTTGCCCGACCTCGACGTTGACCAAGCAACGACCCTCGGTTTGGCGTTCGCCCAGCATGCTCATCTGACGTCCTTCGGACCATTAAGCGTCCCACTAGTAAGCGCAGGTTCCGCAGGCGAGATATTGGAATTGCTTGCCTACCTGCCGCTAATAACCCCAGCCCTGAGTGCGCAGTTCTACGCAGGTGGACACGGAGTGTCTGTCGCGCTCAATGGGCAGACGGGCGATCGAGTCCTAGACTCCCTAGTGGTCACCTACTGTGGTGCGGTCCTGCTGAGGCTGCTGAATATACTCGTTGGCGATGCACCAGACATCACACTCTCACTGGGTTGGCCCGCTCCGGAAGGTCTGCCCGTGGATCAGGATTGGTTAGCTGGTCGCCTGGTATTTGACGCTTCACTGTCCATTCTGCATTTTCCCGTTGACGCGGTCAATCACGTCTGCCGGTTCTCTGACCCCGTGGCGTATCGACTCGCTATCAGTGACTTGCAGCGAAGGCTCGACGAGCGGAGTAAAATCGCCTCGTATTCGGACAAGGTGAGACGTCTGATAGAGAAGCGTCCCGCAGATTGTGGAAGTCAGTGGATTGCAGACGAACTCTCCATCTCTACGAGCACACTTAAGCGGCGCCTCTCTGAGGAAGGGATGACCTATCGCGGACTGCGCCAGTCGATCATTCTTGAGTACGCGATTCTTCGTTTACTGGACGGATCTGTGTCCGCGAGCGAGATCGCCACGGACCTCGGATATAGCGACCTCGCCAGCTTTTCACACGCTTTCAAGCACTGGACCGGCCACCCGCCGACGGGGTTCCGTCGTAGGTAGCGCTGCCACTTGGTTGACTCGTACAGGGCAACTGGCAATGCACGGTGCCTTCAGCTTCGCCCTTTCTTTGGGCGTGGCGTTCAATAGCTTCAGGCTCCGCCGACACCCTCGACGTATTCGGGCCTGGTGCTCGCGGCGGTGAGTTTGGCCTAAGCCCTCGAGTTTCTCTGTGACTGCAAAAAGTGTTCAACCTCGACCACGATGAACAGGGCAGTGGCAGTAATAACAGTGCGGCCCTCTGCATCCTCCATCGTGGACTTGAGGTCCAATTTCCGGCCATCGCGAGACCGAACTGCAGCGCGCAGGATGTACGGGGTGTCGAGTAGTGCTGGCGCAAGATACTCGAGCTCGAGACGGCGCGTCACGGCGAGCTCGCCGACCGAATACAGCAAGAAGCCGAAGAGGTCGTCAATCACGGTCGCTACCGCGCCGCCGTGTGCAATGCCCGGTGCCCCGACGTGGCGCTGGTCGAACTGGTGGTGTGCGACGACGCCGTCTCCGTCACGCCGTACCGAGAGGAAGTGACCATTCGGGTTCTCTGGTCCACAGCCAAGGCAGTTGGGGTGGTGGGGAGGAAGCTCGGAGGAACCGGATTCCATGCGCGTGAACGAGGCCACCCAGTTGTCGATATCGGTACCTATCGGCTCGCCGGCCTTGTCGCGAAATGTGTCCATGTCCAGACCTTCCTGTCGATGAAGTTGTACTGGGTGCGATACCTCGGCTTGTGGCGACGGAGATATCGCCGACACCCGCACGTCCGACCCGTGAGCCAACCTTTGACCGGGACGTCCAAGGGGCCCTGAGGCCCGATGCGGGTGGCCTGAGCAACTGGCTGTCGACGGCACGATAGTCAGGTCGACAAGGCCGACTGAGCCGGGACACCTTGTACTGTACGAACATACAGTAAGCGGTACCGACGTATAGTCTAGTTTGGGGTCCGTAGGCTCGACCGCAACTGAAGGGGAACCGCGTGAATCGTTCCGCACCAGGCGCCGCGGGCCGGGATCTCACTGCCAAGGCGCGCATCCGCAACGCCGCACTGGATCTCTACGCCGCCAACGGCGAGGACGGCACTTCGTTGCGAACCGTGGCAACCGCGGCCGGAGTGACGGTGGGTCTCGTGGTCCATCACTACGGCACAAAGGACGGCCTTCGCGAGGCGGTCGAGCGACTGGTCGTAGAGCATTTCGCTACCGCACTTGCCTCGGTGCCCGTGGACATCCCAGGCGCCGACATCGCCCGGATCCGCAACGACGCGGTTGTCGACATGCTGGTCAGGCGTCCCGAGGTGGTGAACTACCTGCGCCGCGCGTTGCTAGTGGTCCGCATTTGAAGTGTTGTTACGGTTGGCTTTCGCGAGGACTTCCTCGGCGGTTTTCGTCCAGACGAACGGGTGTGAGCGGTTGTTCCAGCCGTCGATGAAGGCCCGAATCTTGGCGTTGAGGTCCTTGACGGATGTGAAGACCCCTCGGCGAATGGCCTGGCGTTCGACGATCCCGAACCAGACCTCCACCAGGTTCATCCACGAGGCGTGAGTCGGGGTGAAGTGCACCTTGAAGCGGGGATTGTCAGCCAGCCAGGCCTTGACGTTCGCGTGCTTGTGGGCGGCGTAATTGTCCATCACCAGGTGCAACTCGACCGGCTTTCCCTCGGCGTCAACGGCGTCGCGGTAGGCCCGCTCAATCTGCTTGAGGAACGCCAGGAACTCCTGGTTTCGGTGCCGTGGCTTGAGGGCGGCGGTGACCTGCCCGGTAGCGATATCCAGCGCCGCGAACAAGGTGGTGGTGCCGTGCCGGACGTAGTCGTGGCTGCGCCGCTCGATCAGTCCCGGCTGCATGGGCAAGATCGGCTGCGTCCGATCCAGCGCCTGGATCTGAGATTTCTCGTCCACGCACAGCACGATCGCGTTCTCCGGGGGCGCCAGGTACAGACCGCAGATGTCGGTGACCTTGCCGACCAGCTCGGGATCGGTAGAGAACCGGAACGACTCGGCCCGCCACGGCTTGATCCCATAGGCTCGCCACGCCGTGACCACCGTCGAGGCCGAGACCTTCAACCGCGCCGCCAGCAACCGCGACGACCAGTGGGTCACGCCCAAACTCTTCGGCGGCGGCATCAACGTCGCCGTCACGATCGCCGCGTGATCAATCGTGCGCGGCCGGCCAGAACGTTTCTCATCGACCAGGCCCGCGATGCCCTTGTCCTCATACCTGGATCGCCACAGATTCACCTTCGGACGCGACGCTCCAGCCAGCTCCGCGATCTCAGCATTGCGCCGACCCTCCGTGGCCAGCAACACGATCCGCGCCCGCTGCACCATCCCCGCCGACATCGACTGCGAACGGGTCATCGTCTCGAGCTCCTCGCGATCGCCGGGACGCAACATCAATGCCGGGGCAGGTCGATTCGCCATGCCCCATGATTTCACAAACCCAACCGTAAAACTACTTCACACGCGCGACACTAGGCCGCGAATTGCCCGGCGAAACTTCTTCGCCGAACAGGCTTCTCGTCGGCCCCGGGAGCACTAGGCTTGACACAGTTGTCGAGCCGGGGACAGCGCCGGCAGGGGAGGGAAGTGACACGTGGTCGAAGAGAATCCGAACGCAGCATCCGACACCGAGAAGTACTGGGACCTCGTGCGCCCCGATGTGGTGGGACCGGCCATCGCCGAGGCGACCGGCGAGCAGGCATGGACTAACCCAAGTGCGGAGCTCATCGCGGGCGGGAAGTCTAATCTCACGTTCACGCTGCGCTCGGATGCGGGCGAAGTAATTCTGCGCCGTCCGCCGTCAGGAAAACTTTTGCCCAGCGCCCACGACATGGCACGCGAGGCGCGGATCCTCAAAGGTCTCGCCGGTTCTGATGTGCCCGTGCCGAAGGTTCTGCACGTCGACGCCGATGGCGACGGGCTCGGTGTGCCGTATTACGTGATGGCAAAGGTCGAGGGGCGTGTGATCCGCGACGAGCTGCCCGCCGGCTACGCCGACTCCGACGCGGAGAAGGCCCAGATCGCCGATGCTCTGATAGATGCGCTCGTCGCGCTGCACCGCATCGATCCGGAGGAGGTGGGGCTCGGCGATCTCGGCAAGCCGACCGGCTACCTCGAACGCCAGCTCGAGCGGTGGCAGAAGCAATCCGCGAAGGCCGCGGAGCACGTCCAGCTCGACGAGTTCGGCGAGCTCGCGCGAAAGCTCGAGGCCACGCGTCCGGAGACTCCGACGACCCGAATCGTGCACGGCGATTTCCGCCTCGACAATTGCATCCTCGACGCCTCCGATCCGGGTGCGGTGCGCGCCGTGCTGGATTGGGAGCTGTCGACGCTCGGCGATCCGCTCGCCGACCTCGGTCTTTCGCTGCTGTACTGGGGCGATTCTGCGGCGCCGCCGGTGCCGCTGGTGCCGTCGATCACGAACCGACCGGGCTGGCCGCGTCCCGCGCATCTCATCGACCGTTATTGTTCGGCGACCGGCGCCGACCCCGCGCTACTCGACTGGTACATCGCGTTCTCGGTATTCAAGTTCACTGCGATCGCGCAGGGCGTGTTCACCCGTGCCGCCGCCGGCGACATGGCCGGCCAATCCTTCGATGACGGCGGCGGGCGCGAACTGCTCCGCGAACTCGTCGCGACGGGCCTCGACAAGCTGCGCTAGCGAGGCGGCGAAGGCCCCTCCACACACAACGGGCCCGCGCAGAATGATCTGCGCGGGCCCGCCTCACAACCGCCGACTAGCGCTTGCGGTTCACGTTCGCCATCGCGAGCGTGTCGAGGCGCTTATCCAGCTCCTCTTCGGACAGCTTGTCCGGAACCAGGCCGCGGTCGAGCACGGTCTGGCGAATCGTCTTGCCCTCGGCGAGCGCCTGCTTGGCGACCTTCGCCGCCTCTTCGTAGCCGATGGCGGAGTTCAGCGGCGTCACGATCGACGGCGAGGACTCGGCGAGCGTCTTCAGGCGATCCTCGTTGGCCACGAGTCCCGAGATGCAGCGGTCGGCGAAGAGCGTCGACACGTTGGCGAGCAGCTTCACGGATTCGAGGAAGTTGCGCGCCATCATCGGGATGTACACGTTGAGCTCGAAGGCGCCGTTGCCGCCGCCCCAGGCGATCGCGGCGTCATTGCCGATGACCTGCGCGCCGACCTGAGTGACGGCCTCGGGAAGCACCGGGTTGACCTTGCCGGGCATGATCGATGAACCGGGCTGCAGGTCAGGCAGCTGGATCTCGCCGAGCCCGGTAAGCGGTCCCGAACCCATCCAGCGCACGTCGTTGGCGATCTTGGTCAGCGAGATCGCGATCGTGCGCAGCGCGCCGGAGCCCTCGACGAGTCCATCGCGGGCTGCCTGGGCCTCGAACGGGTCCTTCGCCAGCGAGATCGACTCGACGCCGGTCAGCTCACGAAGCTTCTCGACCACGGCCGAACCATAGCCCTCGGGCGCATTGAGTCCGGTGCCCACGGCCGTGCCGCCGATCGGCAGCTCGGCCACGCGGGGGAGCGCGGCCTCGAGGCGCTCGATACCGGCCTCGACCTGGCGGGCGTACCCGGAGAACTCCTGGCCGAGCGTGACCGGAACCGCGTCCATCAGGTGGGTGCGGCCGGACTTGACTACGGACTTCCACTCCTCGGCCTTGCCGGCGAGCGCGGAGTGCAGGTGCTGCAGCGCGGGGATAAGGTCCTTGGCGATCGACTCGGCGGCGGCGACGTGCGTCGCGGTCGGGAACGTGTCGTTAGAGGACTGCGACATGTTCACGTGGTCGTTGGGGTGCACCTCGGTGCCGGCCTGGCCGGCAAGGGAGGCGATGACCTCGTTGGTGTTCATATTCGAAGACGTGCCCGACCCGGTCTGGAACACGTCGATCGGGAAGTCGGCGTCGACCTCGCCGTCGGCGATCTTCTGCGCCGCGGCCTCGATCGCACGCGCCTTCTCGTCGTCGAGCAGGCCGAGGTCGTTGTTCACGGAAGCGCACGCGCTCTTGAGGAGACCGAGCGCGCGGATCTGCGCACGCTCGAGCGGGCGGAACGAAATGGGGAAGTTCTCCACGGCACGCTGGGTCTGTGCGCGGTACAGCGCGTTCACCGGGACGCGGACCTCGCCCATGGTGTCGTGTTCGATGCGGTATTCGCCTTCGGGAAGGTTATCGGTTGTCATGGTTACCACCGTAGCTAGGCCGGGCAAAGGGCGCACTAACACGGCACGCCCTTTGCCCGAGGGAGTCAAAGATTGTCTGTATGACGCCGGAGGCCCGGCGCGCGTCTAACCGAGGGAGTATTCCTCGACCTTGTCCATGCGGTGGATGGACTCGACATTGCGAACGGTGCCCGAGCGCGAGCGCATCACGATCGAACGGGACGTCGCGCCGCCCGGACGGTAGCTGATTCCCCGCAGCATGTCGCCGCTGGTGATACCGGTGGCGGCGAAGAAGCAGTTGTCGCTGGCGACGAGGTCGTTCGTCGTGAGGATGCGCGAGACGTCGAGCCCGGCCTCCTTGGCTTTGGCCGCCTCGGTGTCGTCGGTCGGGGCAAGCTGGCCCTGGATCTCGCCGCCGAGGCTCTTCATCGCGCAGGCGGAGATGATGCCCTCTGGGGTGCCGCCGGTGCCGAGCAGCATGTCCACCGAGGAACTCGGCCCTGCCGCGGCCACGGAACCTGCGACGTCACCATCCATGATGAGCCGCACCTTGGCGCCGGCCTCGCGAACCTCGCCGATCAGATCGGCGTGGCGCGGCCGGTCGAGCACGCAGACGGTGAGGTCGCCGACGTCGAGCTTCTTCGCCTTCGCCAGCGCCTTGATGTTCCATTCCACCGATTCGGACAGGTCGACGACGCCGACTCCCTCGGGGCCGACGGCCATCTTCTTCATGTAGAAGACCGCGGAGGGGTCGAACATCGTTCCCCGCTCGGACACTGCGATCACGGCGATGGAGTTCGGGCGGCCCTCGGCCATCAGCCGCGTGCCATCGATGGGGTCGACGGCGACGTCGACGGCGGGGCCGTTCCCCGTGCCGACCTCTTCGCCGTTGAACAGCATCGGCGCTTCGTCCTTCTCGCCCTCGCCGATCACGACGACGCCGTTCATCTCCACGGTCGAGATCAGCCGGCGCATCGCGTCCACAGCCGCCCCGTCGCCACCGTTCTTGTCGCCGCGTCCGACCCAGCGTCCGGCCGCGAGCGCCGCGGCCTCCGTGACTCGAACGAGCTCCATCGCGAGGTTACGGTCCGGTGGTAGCGGGTTCTGTGAAGGCATTTCGCGCATCTCTCCTCAAAGCTTCTGGCCAGAATCGGCCGCACGGGCGGCCGCGTGTGTATGGGCACGCTGTCCCTATTGTTGCACCCCGGCCGCCACCTCTCGCGAGCGTCACCGGCGGAGGCGGCGTTTTCGCCCGGTGCCAGGGGCTGCGATACCGTAGTCGCGTGGCTGATAAACCGAGGCTCCTGCAGGGCAACCGCGACATGTTCTGGTCGATTATGGTGCTCATGCTCGTGTGTCTCGTGTTCGCCGCGATCGGTGGCTATGTCACGTTCGGCCAGCCCAAGCCGGGCCCCGTTCCGGAGTTCGACTCGCACCATGCGCTCTCCCAGGATGCGCAGACGCTGGGTTTCCCGGTGCGAGAGCCGGAGTTGCCGGACGATTGGCAGTCCAATTCCGGTCGCCTCGAGCGCCTCGGCGACCACGACGCCTCGGTCGTCGGGTGGGTGACACCGTCCAACACCTATGTCGAACTCATCCAGACCTCCGCCGACGCGCAGACGCTCCGGCAGCGCGGTGAGCATCCCCGGCCGGACCAGCGCCCCATGCCTCTCGGCGGTGAGGAATGGACGGTCTACTCGGGCGATGATGCTCGCGACATCTGGGTGCTCGACGAGGGCGATGTGCGTATCGCCGTCAGCGGCCAGGCCGGGCAGAGCGACTTCGAGACCATGGCCGAGGCCGCGGCGAACGTCAAGCCACTGCCCGCGAACTAGCGCGAGGACCGCCTGCCGCCGGCTGTCTCCGCCGGCAGTCAGCCTCTACGCCGCAACTACTCGGCTTCGGCGCCATCCCCGCGCTCGGTACCTTCGTCCTTCGCCGCGAGCACGTCGTCGATCCGCTTGCGCGCCCCGGCGAGATGTTCCTCGCATCGCGATGCCAGCTCCTCGCCGCGTTCCCACAACTTCAGCGAGGAATCCAGGTCCTGTCCGCCGGCCTCGAGTGTCCGCACGACATGGATCAGCTCGTCACGCGCGGCCTCGAACCCGAGTTCGGCGACCGGAGTGGCCTCGTTGGTGTCCTCGCTCATTGCTTCTCCGTTCCTGTCGTTTCGCCGGCGCCCTCCGCGCCCGTGGGTTCTGTCTCTTCTTCCGATGACGTCGGAGATGACGCCGCCTTCTGGACGCCGAGCACCGCGGCGTTGATCGAACCGTCGGACACGCGGATCCGCAATTGGGAACCGGGCGGGGTATCGCCGATCGATGAGACGACATCGGCGTCCCCGGGACCCGCGACTCGCTGGACGACGGCATAGCCGCGCGCAAGCGTGGCCGAGGGGCCGAGTGTCTGCAGCCGCGCCGAGAGGTGCTCGAGTGCACTGAACTGCGCGCCCACGTAGTCGGTGACCTCGCGTCGCATCCGCCGCCGCCCCTCGGCAATCGCGTCCGCATAGTCCTGCCAGATCCTGTGGGGCTGGGCGAGCACGGGGCGCGAGGTGATCGAGGTGAGCTGGTGTCGCTCACGTTCCACCCAGTTCCGCAGCGCGGCGGCCGAGCGCTCGCGCATCTCCGCGATGCGGGCCCGTTCGGCGAGCACATCGGGCACGACCCGCTTGGCCGCGTCCGTCGGTGTTGCCGCGCGCAGGTCGGCCACGTAATCGGTGAGCGGATTGTCGGGCTCGTGCCCGATCGCGCTGACGACCGGGGTCCGGCACGCCGAGATCGCGCGCACGAGTGTCTCGTCGGAGAAGGGGAGCAGATCCTCCACCGAGCCTCCGCCGCGGGCGAGGATGATGACGTCGACCTTCCGGTCGCGGTCGAGCTCCTCGAGCGCGGCGATCACCTGCGGCACGGCGGCAACGCCCTGCACCGCGGTGTTGCGGATCTCGAACTGTACGTCCGGCCAGCGGTCCCTCGAGACCTCGACGACATCGCGCTCGGCGGCCGAGGCGCGCCCGGTGACCAGACCGATACACCCCGGCAGAAAGGGGAGCGGGCGCTTGCGTTCGGGAGCGAAAAGACCCTCGGCGCCGAGCGCCTTCTTCAGCCGTTCGAGGCGCGCAAGGAGCTCACCAATGCCGACCGCTTTGATCTGATCGATGCGCAGGCTCAGGGAGCCGCGCCCCTGCCAGTAGTCGAATTTTCCGTGGACGATCACCCTCGCGCCGACCTCGACCGGCACCTCGCTCTTCTTCAGAAGCGTCGCGAAGCACGTCACCTGCAGGGAATTTTCCACCGAGGCGTCGCGCAGCACGATGTAAGCCATCTTCGCGCCGGGGCGCACGTTGAGCTGCGCGATCTGCCCTTCGACCCACACCTCGCCGAGTCTGGCGATGTAATTGGAGATGTGTTGGGAGATGACCCGTACCGGGAACGGATCCTCTGCGGTGCTCTTATTACTCATCTGCTCCGTTTCCGCGGTCCGCGCGAGCGCCGCCCTTTGCAGCGGGCTTGGCGCGCTTGCGCCCGGCGACGGGCTTTTCGGTGAGGTCCTCGTCGAACGTGGCCCACTCGGGCTGTTCGTCGTGCGGCGGGAATACCGCGCCGAGGACCGCGTCGCCCTGGCGAGCGAGCTCGTTTACGGCATGGGTCAGCTGCAGATATCCGCGCGCGCCGGCACCGAGCACATTCGCCGGCAGGCGGACAGTGGCGCCGAGCGCCTTGCCGGGAAGCTCGATCGCCGTGGTCACGGTGACGGCGGCGAGTCCGATCCCGGCGCGCGCGAGAACGTACCGATTCGATGGTCGCGGATCCGACATAACACCTTCCACCTCTTCAAGGGGCCCGGGGTCGACTTCGATTGTAGGTGCCGACCGCGGACCGTGGGTCGCGCTACCTCGTGGCAAGCCGCGAGAGGTAGCGCGGCGAATGGCGACCGCGAACCTTTAGTCCTCCGCGGCGTGGCGCCCACCGCGCGAACCGGACTCGCGCTCCGGCCAACCGGCGGTCGTCTCGTCCTCCGCCGAACGGGAAACGCGGCGGATCGGCGGGCGTTCGGAACCGCTCTTTCGCGCGGCCTCGGCGGCGCTGATGCGGCGCCCGGATGGCTCGGCATCTCCGCCGTCATCGGCAGTGCTTCCGGATCGAGAAGAACTCTTGCCCTTGCCGGCGTCCTTACCGGATACCTTCTTCGGCGCGGCACGACGTCCGGAACCAGTCGGCCGCGCGGCGCCGTGCCGAGCCCTCGCCGAGCGGCGTCCACCGCGTGCCCCGCCGCGCGCACGGTGCGTGCGCGGCTCCAGGATGAGCGTGCGCACCAGCGCGATCGCGAGCACCACAAGGCACGTCGCCAGCAGAAGTGGGAAACGCTTTGCCAGCGGAACGAGGATCGTGAGGATCTCCGTCCGGCCGATCTCCGAACCGAATCCGCCGGTGTTGAGGTACTGGAACAGCGGGATCGTCACGAGCGCGACGAGTGGCGGCTGCACCACCGTCGTAAAGACGTTCTTCCTGCGCACCAGCAACACGGCGAACACGGCGCCGAGGAAGAACAGGATCGTGAACGGGCGGCCGAGTATCTCCTCGCCCCAGCTCAACGCCCACGACAATCCGACAAATACCAAGAGCAGCACCACCGCGGCCCACCCGGGAATCCCGGGGAGGCCTGGCAATACCGATCGATCCTCAAGCGCGATGCGCCGCGAGGTTCCAGCCGCAAGTTTCACAGCAACCTACCCTAACGGCCCCTCACTCATTTCTTCGTATCAACCGGCGCACGGCGCCCATTGCGCGCCCGCCCGGCTTCTCCGTCGAGCCCTTGCCGGAATCGGAGGAGCCGGACTTTTCGCCCTCGGAGACGCCCAGGTGCCCGCCCTGATCCGCGGGCTGAGGCAGGTCGGTGTCCTGCGCGGCCTTCTTCAGATCCTGCGTCTTGCTCGCCGATACCTCCGGAGCGTCTTCTTTCGAAGCGACCAGGCTCGACACTCCGGGGAGATCGCGGAAGCGGACCGCGCTCACCTCTGCGAGCCACGCGGTCAGCCGGCCCTCCTCCGTGGCAGGTTTGACGTCGGAGGCCGAAACATCCCCGGCCATCAGGTCTATCTGCTCGCTGACATAGCGGATGATCACCGCCACCACGGCGGCGACGGGAACCGCGAGGAAAGCGCCGAGGATGCCGAACAGCGTGCCGCCGCCGGCGACCGCGAGAAGGATCACCACCGGGTGCAGGTTCATCGAGCGCGACTGCAGCACCGGCTGCAGGACGTTGCCCTCGAGTTGCTGCACCGCGATGACGAGCACGAGCACGATGATCGCCGTGGTGAGACCGTTGGAGACGAATGCGACGAGCACGGCGAGCGCACCGGCGGTGAACGCACCGACGATCGGGATGAATCCGCCGAGGAACGTGAGCACGGCGAGCGCCCACGCGAGTGGAACGCCGAGGATCACCAGGCCGATGCCGATAAAGAATGCGTCCACGAACGAGACGATGGCCTGCGTGCGGATGAATCCGCCGAGGGTGACCCAGGCGCGGGTGAGTACCTCGGTGAGGTGGCGTCCGGCGCGGCGACCGGTGACTCCGCGCAGCCACGGCAGGAAGCGCGGGCCGTCCTTGACGAAGAAGAACGTGAGCACGAAGACCAACAGCAGTGTGACGACGACGGAGCCGAGCGTGCTCACGCCCGCGAATACACCGCCGGCGATATCCTCGCCGCGTTCCTGGAGGAACCCGACCGCCTGGTTGATGCCGTCGTTGATCTGGTCGTCGTTGATGTTGAGCGGCGGACCCTGGATCCAATCCTGCAGTCGGCGGATGCCGATCGACGCTGAATCCACGAGCTGGGGCGCCTGTTTCACGATCGACGGGGTGATCAGCGCGATAATGCCCGCGATCAGGCCGAGCCCGAGAATGATCGATAACAACGACGCGAGTGCGGCGGGTATGCCGACCTTCTTCATGTACTTGACCGGCGGCCACACCACCGTCGACAGGATCAGCGCGAGCAGGACCGGCAAGATCCCGACCCACACGAAACCGAGAATCTGCCCGAGCAGCCACAGTGCGACCAGCCCGATAGCCAGGCGCAGTGCCCAATCGGACAGCCATCGCCCGCCCATGCCGATGAGGACGCCGCGGTCGGTGGGCTGCCCCTCCTCGAATCGTTCGGGATGTTCGGGATCGAAATCGGAAGGGTAGCTGTCCTTCTGGTCTTTCTCATTCTTCGGGGACTTCCCGGACTTGGTGTCCGAAGTCTTCTTCTCACCGGAGGTGCCATCGGTCTCATCAGCACCGCGAGTGGCTCCCGTGAGAGTCGCGTCGGAAGCGGCGGAACGGTTTTCGGCGTCCGGCTCGGAAGCGCGGTCGTCACCATCGTTGGCATCGGTCATGCGTTCATACTCTCATGTTCGTCGTGGTGAGCGCAGAAGCATGCATGGTTACCCGTACACTTGACGACCGTGAGTCTTACCCTTGGAATCGTCGGTCTGCCCAACGTCGGCAAATCCACTCTGTTCAATGCCCTTACCCACAACGACGTGCTCGCGGCGAACTATCCGTTCGCGACGATCGAGCCGAACGTCGGTGTGGTCGACCTGCCTGATCCGCGTCTTTCGCGGCTCGCGGAGATCTTCTCCTCCGAGCGGATCCTCCCCGCGACCGTGTCGTTCGTCGACATCGCCGGCATCGTCAAGGGCGCGTCCAAGGGCGAGGGCATGGGCAACAAGTTCCTCACCAACATCCGCGAGTCGGACGCCATCTGTCAGGTGGTCCGCGTCTTCGAGGACGATGACGTGATCCACGTCGACGGCCGGGTCGATCCGATGAGCGACATCGACGTCATCGCCACAGAGCTCATCCTCGCGGACATGGAGACGGTCGAAAAGGCCATCCCGCGGTTGGAGAAGGACTCCCGCAAGAACAAGGAGCTCGTCGCTCAGCTTGAGGAGGCCAAGAAGGCCCTCGCCGTCCTCGAAGACGGTCGCACGCTGTTCAAGGCCCAGGACGAGATCGACCGCACGCTCCTGCGCGAACTCCACCTCATGACGGCAAAGCCCTTTCTTTACGTGTTCAATTCCGATGAAGCGGTGCTCGGATCACAAGAAAAGCAGGACGAGCTGCGCGCCGCGGTGGCGCCTGCCGACTGCGTGTTCCTCGATGCCAACGTCGAGGCAGAACTCCTCGAACTCGAAGAAGACGAGGCCATGGAACTTCTCGAGTCCATCGGCCAGGAGGAGCCGGGCCTCAAGGCGCTCGCACGCGCCGGCTTCAACACCCTCGGTCTGCAGACCTACTTGACCGCAGGCCCGAAGGAAGCGCGCGCCTGGACGATCAACAAGGGCGACACCGCCCCAAAGGCCGCCGGCGTCATCCACACGGACTTCGAAAAGGGCTTCATCAAGGCCGAGATCGTGTCCTTCGCCGACCTCGACGAGGCCGGCACGATGGCCGCGGCGAAGTCCGCCGGCAAGGTACGCATGGAGGGCAAGGACTACGTCATGGCCGACGGCGATGTCGTGGAGTTCCGCTTCAACGTGTAACCAGCGCTTCAAATTCTGGATTCGAGTATCGCCCCCGGTTGCCTCGTGTTGAGGCGGCCGGGGGCGACGTCGTCCTGTGGCCCTTTGCTCCGGCACAGCCGCATGCACGTTGCTATCGTGACTGATAGCAGAGGGGGTGGTTGTCGATGTCATCCATTGTCGTTCGCGGGCTCGATGATGCCGTGAAGCAGCAGCTTGCCGCGCAGGCGAGAGAGCACGGCCGTTCTATGGAAGCGGAGGTTCGCGCCATCCTGACGAAGGCCGCACAGAGGCCTCATATCGGAATCGCTCTGCTGGCTGCGGCGCAAGACTTGGGCGGTATCGAAGATCTGCCGGTTCCGGTGCGAGAGGACGTCGCGCGGGCGGTTGACTTCGAGTGATTGTTCTCGACACGAACGTCATCTCAGAGATCTTCCGGCCCGCGCCGGAGCCACGCGTAGTGGACTGGCTCGCTTCGCTGACGGGTGATGTCGCTATTACGTCCGTCACGCTCGCCGAGCTGCTCGCGGGTGTCCGGCGACTAGCGGATGGCCGACGCAGGGATGAGCTGAACACGCGCATTGACGCAGCGCTTGAGCCGTATCGCGGCGGTCGCGCCGTGCTGCCCTTCGACGATCTCGCGGCCGACCGCTATGCAGACGTGCTCGTGTCCCGAGAAAACGCGGGAGTACCGATCAGCACTGGCGTCGCGCAGATCGCCGCGATCTGCCTGTCCCTAGGTGCAACCTGTGCGACGCGGAACGTTAAGGACTTCGTGCACACCGGAGTCGACCTAGTCGACCCATGGAAGATTAACGAGTGACGCCTCGCGCGATCGACGTCGTCGCTCGGCAAGGTCTCACGTCATCCGATTCGGATGGGCTCCGGCACTTCTTCAGCGACGACTATTTCGATGGTTCCTGCAAATGGGATCTGAAACGACCGTAGGCCTGGGCTTCGGGTGACCTCCACGACATGTCGCGGACCGATGAGGGCACATGCGAAGGATGTTCCGGCGAACCTGTCACAGATGAGCCTGACCAGCCGATCCTTAGCTGGACGACAGACAGCACGATTCGTGGTCGCAAAGTGGCTTCGATATTCCCTGACGAGCGTGTGTGCCGGTGACTACAGACGGTCCTGGGCGAGGGCTCGCTGTGGAGCTTCGTCGCAACGTCTAGCGGACGGTCATGTCGTCACCGAAAGTCCAGATCCTTCAACTGATCGGTGATGCTGCGGGGTTCTCGCCCCAGGAGGTGCGTGAGCGTGGGGCGCGAGCCCGAGAAATGCCCGCCCCTGGTGGCCTGGAACATCGACAGGGTGAAGCGGGCGGCGGCCTCGGGCACGCCGCTGGATGTCGCTTCGGCTAACCAGGTTTCGTCGTCGACGACGACTCGATCGATCCGGCGACCGGTGATCTCGGACGCGGAAGCTGCGAAGTCGGCAAGGGTGACCGGCTCGGGCAGCGTCAAATCGACCGGGCCGTCGAACGGATCGTCAGCCGAGAGGATCACGGCAGCGGCCTCTGCTACATCGCGGCGATCGACCCAGGAAAAGGGGCCATCGGCAGGCATCGCGATCACTCCTGATTTCTGCCACGGACCGAGCAATTGGGCAAGGTCCCCGTAGAAGCCGTTGCGCAACGCTGTCCAGGCAACTCCGGAATCAGCGAGATATTGTTCCGTGGCAGCGTGGATCGCGAGCGGCGGGTAGGGCGTGTCGAAGGCCGTCCCATGGGCGCTCGTGTACAGGATCCGCTTGGCCCCCGCGTCGACGGCAGCGTCAATCGCCCTGCGGTGCTGAGCTGCGACGTCTGCAGAGAGGTCGCTGGAGGACACCAAGAGCACTTGCTCGGCGTCGGCAAACGAATGGCGCAGGTTCGCAGGGTCGTCGTAGCTTCCCTCCCGCACGCGGACTCCTCGATCGACAAGGTGCGCCGCACGCGCGGGGTCGCGGACGCTGACGCCGATGCGGTGTGGAGATACCCGCTTGAGCAGGTGGTCGACTGTGGCCCCGTTGAGAGTGCCGGTCGCGCCGGTGACGATGATCATCTGACTTCCACTTCATAGGAGAGTGAGCCGACGTGGCGCTTCGAGTCCCGCCGGGCATTCCGCGAGCAGTAAATTGACCCATGTGGTCAATTTCTTGGTGAAGCCATCTTGCACTAACTTGACTAGTTGAATCAAGTTAGCCGTCGACGAAAGGGGCCTCGTGTCCGACTCCCGTCGTGAGCCGACTCTCCGCTCGGATGCCCGCCGAAACGTCGATCGGATCCGACGCGCTGCTGTTCAAGTGTTCCGGGAGCAGGGGTTTTCCGCTCCGCTCGAGGAAGTCGCAGCGGCCGCCGAGGTGAGCAAGGCGACGATCTTCAATCGGCTCGGCGGAAGAGTCGGGCTGATCGACGCCGTCATCGACGAAGTAGTCGCGGGGGAGTTGCGGACCGTCATTGAGGACGCGAAGTCCATTGGCGAGATCCGAGAACGGATCCGCTGGTATATCGCTGCCCTGCGAGACCTGCAGTATCGACTTCCAGCGGTCAATGATGTGCTCCTGCAGGAGTATCGCGATTCCGGGCCGCTGCTCGATCTATGTCATGCCGGGACAGCCTTCCACAACGCCCTTGTGGCTCAAGGGCACGCTGCTGGGATCCTGGATCCCGATTTCACGCCCTCAGACTTTCATGCTCTCGCCAGAGACAATGCGTTGGCGCTCAAGCACGGAGGCCGGCCGCCTCGCGCAGATTATGATCGCCGTACCGCGTTCGCGCTCGATGGGATCTGCTCACCGTGTAATTGAGGCGGGGGTGGCGTACGCTGGCGGTGGCAGCTAAAGCTGCCACTGCACTTCCCGGGCTCAGAACGCCCGAATCATTGCGGAGAGGCCCGACTGTTCGGGACATGTCCGGATGGGGTGTGGCGCATCTTGCGCCGACTTCAACCGCCGATGCGATAAATCGGCTGACGTGAGGACATGACATGGCATCGAAGGACGAGAAGAACCTCTCGAAGGTGATCGACAAGATCGCAAAGATGGACGAACCGCAACGCTCGCTCGTACAGCGAGTTCACGAGATAATCGTCGCCGCTGCTCCCGCTCTGAAGCCACGGATCTGGTACGGCATGCCCGCTTATGCACTGTCCGCGAGCACGCCGGCTCTGGTGACTCTTCGAAACGACGAGCGAGTCAATCTCGCTCTCACCGAAAAAGTTGAGCTCGCGCCCGCCGGCGGCCATGACGGGAAGTTGATGCCCGCAGCCTTGTAACTGGATGCCATCGACGAGCCCACCGAGAGGCGAATCGCCGAGATAGTCGGTTCGGTTATTTCCTGAGGTTCGCAGACTGGCGCGTCCGAACCTGCCCACTGGCGGAAAGGTTGTGGCGGTCATCGATGCTCCAGCGGGATCTGGACCACTAGCTGGGCGCTAGTTAATGATCTCGCTCTTATCGTCGATGGCCGCCAGGCGTTCCCTCCACTGGCGTAGCGCGTCCGGTGAAAGCCGTGGCCAATCATGTACCTCCGCGACGATGCGAAGTGGCTCAGTGCTCCGATACGAGCGCGTCGGATTGCCGGGGAATTTCTTGTCGGTGACATTAGGATCGTTGTCGAAATCCCCGGTCGGTTCGATGAGATACACGTGGGGCTCTCCATCCACGGCGGCGAGCTCGGCGGCGAGGCCGGCGCCGTCGACGAGCGCGGTGAAGTAGATATGGTTCATCACGATCTCGGGGCGGTAATTCGACCGGTGCCCAGCGGTGAGCAGATCGCCCACATTCAACTTCGCCATCGTCCCGTGAAAGAACGGACCTTCATCGAGTAGCTCAGCCATCAGCCAAGAATACCGCCGCGTGAGTCACCCTGACTGTCGCGAAGCTGCCGTCGCGCGCAGCTCATTCCTCCCGCAGGCGCGGCTCGATGCGGTTCTCCGGGGCGAAACCCGACTTGTCGGCATAGAACTCGCGGATTCTGTCCATGTCGGCGCCGACGTTCCCGGTGAGCTCCAGCGTCGGTCCAAGCCCGGAGGTCATCGTGTTTCTATCGATGTAGCACAGCACGATGGGCATGCCGGTCTCGCGCGCGATCCGGTAGAAGCCGGACTTCCAGTGCGAGTGCCCCTTACGCGTGCCGTCAGGTGTGATGACCAGGCAAAATGATTCACCGGAGTGTAAGCGGGAGACGATGTCCTCGACCGCGGTCTGGGCATTCTCACGGTCGATGGGGATTCCACCGAGAGCACGCATGAGCGGTCCGCGCCAGCCGGAAAATAGACTATGCTTACCCATCCATCTCATGTGCACCCCGACGCTCCACGCCACGGCGAGCATGAGGATGAAATCCCAATTCGACGTGTGCGGCGCCCCGACCATCACCGACGGCCTCGAAGGCGCCGGTTCCGATACCAGGCGCCACTTGCTGAAGGTCCAGAACGCGCGAGCGATGAGCCGTCGAATCATTCCTCAACCCTAGCGCCGTCACGATGCCGATAGGATCGAAAATCGATGAGCGACGAACAACGCCAGCCCGCCGAGCCCGCCACATCCGAGCCCGCCACCGCCGAGGCACTCATGCGCTCGCGGTTCGACGCATTCCGCTCCGCAGACACACGGTGGCTGCTGCGCACGTGGCATCCGTCCACGCGCCCGACGTCATTGGATCTGGGGGACAACCCGCGGTGGCGCGGACTACAGATTGTCGACACCCATGACGGCGGACCCGACGATTCCCAGGGGATCGTGGAGTTTCGCGCTACTTTTATAGAGGATGGCGGCGGTCTTGGGATTCTCCACGAACGCTCACGCTTCCTCCGCGAGCACGGGCGCTGGTTTTACGTCGACGGTGACATCCTCTGAACGGCCGCGCTCGCGGTCCAGGCTGAGTCTCGCCAGGCGGGGCCGCGCAGTCAGGCGACAGGCTGCAGCTCGTGCCCGATCCGCTTGGAAGATGAGCGGAAGGCGAGCACGGCCAGGGCGATTCCGATGAGCGACGTCATGACAACCAAGGCGACCGCCCCGTGGAATCCGGTGAGAAGCGAGTCGACCTCGGTCGCGCCACTGTTTCGCTCGGAACCGGCGAGCGCGCCATAGATCCCGGCGGCCAGTGACGTGCCGAGGCAGCCCGCGATCTGGAAGCCCGTGGCCACGACGGTGACGCCGTGCGTGCTGCTGTCTCGATCGAGGCTTGTGAGCGCGAAGGTCTGCGCCGGACCGATGACGAACGCGGTTGCCAACACGGCAGGGATGTAGAACAGCGCGAATACCGTGATCGGGGCCGACCCGGCAGCGAGGCCCACGAGCGCGACGAATACGGCCATCACGCAGAACCCGAGCGGAATGGAGACCTTGCCGCCTCGAATGTCGAAGCGGCGGCCGGCAATCGGGCCCATGACGACGGTGAGCAGAATTCCCGGGGCCAACGCGAGCGAGGCGGTCATGGGCGATGCACCGCGAGCGGCTTGGAGGAAGAGCGGGATCACGACGTTCATCGCGAAAACGAAGAGCAATCCGAGCATGGTCATGAACAGGCCGAGGACGAACTTCTTCTCGGCGAGCGGACGTAGATCGATGAGCGGATTGGCGATGCGGCGCTGGCGGACGGCGAACAGCGCCAGAGCGATGAGTCCGACGACGAAAGCTGTGGCGGCAAGCAGCGCGGACCCAGCGAACACTTCGCTCACGCCGTAGAGCACACCGACCAGGCCGACGGCGACCAGCAGGAAAGAAAGAACGTCCAACGTGGGTCGGCGGAGGTCGGCGACATTGCGAAGTAGGAGCGTGGCGGCGAGCATGACGACGACGGTAAGGGCGAAGAACACCCACATGAGCATCGTCCATGGACCGATGGAGAGCAGCGCGCCCGAGAGCACGATCGCCAGCGAAGGACCGAGGGTGGTCATCGCGGCCATGATGCCCATGTTGAGGCCGAGCCTTTCGCGCGGCGAGACCGCGAGCACGATGTTCATGCCAATCGGGGTGAGCAAGCCCGTGCCGATGGCCTGCAGGAGGCGTCCGGCGAGGAGCACCTCGAATGTCGGAGCGAGCGCGCCGACGACCGAACCGGCGGCCATGAGCGCGACCACCGAGACGAACAGCGCCCGGGTGGGGTAGCGGTGGTAGACGACCGTGGCGACAGGAACGAACATCGCGGCGACGAGTAGGTACCCGGTCGTGAGCCACTGTACGGTGCTCACGTCTACGCCGAAATCGCTCATGATCGGCGAGAACGCGACGTTGAGAAAGGTTTCGTTGAAGGTGGCGAGAAATGCTGCTGCGGCGGCAACGGCGATAATCCCGCCTACACGCTCCGTGGAGCGGGGTCGGACGGATTGGGCAAGGGACATCGAATCTCCTGACAGTCGGCGGTGTAATGCGATCGACCGTGCCGTGTCAGGAGAGCTGGAATAGACCCCGCGTGTCGTGTCATCGATGCGCTAGTGGCCCGAAGGCCGCGACCACCGTAGCAGAATTCATGAGGTCGCTGCCAATGCGATGACGTGCACAGACGCTAGGTCTCGATTTCGGGAAGCGCCGCGAAATCCTTCTTGATCCCGCGGTACCAGCCCATGCCCTTGATGGGGTTGAGCCACCGCTTCTTCATGTCCTCGTGCGCCGGAACATGCGATTCGTCCCCGCCCCGAGCAGCATCGCGCAAGTGTCGATCCTGGGCATTGATGATGTCGTCGGCCGTCTCGCCTTTGAATTCCTGGTCGCACGGGCCGCCGAGCTGGCGGCAGGTCATGGTTTTCACTGTGTTCTCCTCGCGTTGATCTAGACGCATTATCGCTCATTCGCCGGGAGAACCGCGCGATGCTTCCAACCGATGGCCGGTGGACATGACGCCATCTTTGCAGGGACGGAACGTTTCCAGCCGTCGACACATCACATCGGTGGAGTACATGGCAAGAGTGGGAAAGAGGAGGATCCATGGGGCTCAACACGATGGCGATTGTTGCTGACACGGTGCTCGCTGACGAGCACCTCGCGGTGTTGGGAATTGCGCCGGTCGGAAGCGCGATGGCGGCCGAGGAAGCGCTTTTGCGCTCGCAACCCGAGCACGTATGCGTCGTACGAGGGGAGTGCTACACCGCCGTCGCGGGTTACGCGGACGCGTTGGCCGAGGCGATCGAGACCGAACGAATCGGACTTCCTGGGACGGTGATTGCAGCATCGAGTGTGTCCTCGGTGGGGTTCGCGGATTTTCGTGTGTTCGTCGATGGCCGGCTGCGCAGGCACTTGTGTACTGGAGACGAAGAGAGCGACTCGAACTGGGGCGAGCCGTTGGCGGAGGAGAGCCTCTTCGTATTCGAGGGACGGGACGAGGAACTTGAGGCCGAGATTGATGGAGACATCCTCATCGACCGGGTGCTGACCATCGCCGGCGTCGACAACGAGGCGTCGTTGCTCGACGCCAATGGGGACGCATTTGCGCCGATTTCTTGTCCTGGTGAAGCGGAGGCGACCGTAGCGAAAAGCGGTTCGACAAGAAAGAAGAAATCCCGTAAGTGGTTTCGACGCGGCTAGGCGCGGGAGTCCTCGTGGAGGGCGCGACGTCGAGACACAACTTACTTGCGGGTAATATCGATGAGGTCGGCCACATTCACCGGAGGCCGGCACTCGTTTGAGGGAAGGACTTCTACGTGCGTCACGACCTGCGCAATGCTCGAATTCTCATCACCGGCGGCGGCAACGGCATCGGGCGCCTGCTCGCGCTCAAGTCCGCGGCGCGTGGTGCGCACGTGATCGTGTGGGACCTATCGGCCGAGTCGGGGGAGAAGGTCGCCGAAGAGATCCGCGCGAAGGGCGGCACCTGCGACGCCTACACTGTCGACGTCACGAACCGCGAAGATGTGGCCCTCACCGCGGAAAAGGTTGGCGATATCGACATCCTCGTGAACAACGCCGGCGTCGTCACGGGCAAACCGCTTCTCGAGGCCAGCGAGTCGGAGATCGACCGGACCTTCGACGTCAACACCAAGTCCCTGTACTGGACCACCCGTGCGTTCCTCGGCGGGATGGTCGAGCGCCGCAAGGGCATGGTCGTGACCGTCGCGAGCGCGGCGGGCATGGTCGGTGTTGCGAAGCAGACCGATTACTCCGCGAGTAAGTTTGCCGCCTTCGGTTTCGCCGAATCGCTGCGCGCCGAACTGCAGAAGTCGCGAAGCGGCGTGGATTCGCTCGTCGTGTGCCCGTTCTACATCGATACGGGCATGTTCGACGGCGTGCAGACCAAGTTCCCGCTGCTCCTGCCGATCCTCCACGAGGATGACGTCGCCGAGAAGATGGTAGCGGCGATCGAGGCGGGCAAGAAGCAGCTCATCATGCCGCCGTTCGTCCGTTATCTCCCGGCGGCCCGTCTGCTACCTGCTCCGGCCTTCGACAAGCTGATGAACTTCCTCGGCGTGAACAACACGATGGATGAGTTCCACGGCCGCTGAGCCGCGGCCACGGAGCCGCGGCCGCTTAACGCGGCGCGCGGTTTTAGTCCTCGGCGCGCGGGTCGCGTAGTTCGGGGACGACCATCACGGCGCCTACCTTCTGTTGGAGCAGCTCGCGGGATACCGACCCTAGGACGGTGCCTGCGACGGCGCCTCGACCACGGGTGCCCACGACGATCAGCTGCGCAGAATTCGAGCTGTCAACAAGAGTAGTGACGGGGTCGCCGTAGGCGAGGTGACGCGTGATTTTGAGGTCGGGGAAGTGCCCTTGCAACCAGCGGCGCTCGGCGTCGAGCCAATCCTCGTACGCGGATCGGCGCGCGTCGATGGCAGATTGCTGCACGAGTTCCGGGTACCAGCTGGCCAGGGAGTCCGGCGGCGGCATGACCATGAGGATCTGTAGGACCGCGCCGCGCTCCTTCGCGGCCTGCGCGGCCTGGAGTTCAACGATTCTACTGGCGGCAGAACCGTCGACGCCGGCGACGACCGGGCCGGTGAGCGCGGCTCCGCCGTCATCGGCAGCGGCGTCCTGCACGTTCGAGGGAACGACCACCACCGGTGATGCCGCGTGCGGTGGCAGCGCTGTGGCGACCGAGCCGACGAGCAGACCCATGAAACCGCCGCGCCCACGAGAGCCGACCACAGTGAGTTGCGCCTCGGCGGACATGTCCCGGAAGACCTCCGTCGCATGTCCCGTGGCGATGAGGAACTGGACATCACCCGGAAATGCACCGAGGTGCGTGCGCGCGCCCTCGAGTATCTCCTCGGCGCGCTTGCTGCGCTGTTCGTCCTCATCGTCCTTGGGAAGCGAGGCGTAGTTCGGATAAAAGTGCCTGGGAAGGCGGTACGCGGTGACGACGGTGAGCCGGGTCTCTCGCAACCGCGCGGCCTCGGCAGCGTAGTCCAGTGCCGCCTTCGCGTTTTCGGAACCATCGAAGCCGACGAGGACGCCGAAAGGACGGGTGGCGGGATCGAAAACAGGTGGGCGACCGGTGGTGAAAGCGTCGGTGCTCATGACTACCCCTTCGCTGGGGGGCTCGGCCACGGGAGATGATGACGGCGCCCCCGAGTTCGAGACCAGCATCATCACGAACCATTCTACGCTAGGAAATCTTTATCGGCGCCGAAATAATGCGTGGACCCGGGAGCCCAGGGGCTCCGACGTCAAAGTTCGAGGGACGGAGGTTAGACGCCGACGAGCATGTCGTCTCGGTCTACCTCGTCGAGCTGGGCGCCGCTCATATTGCGCATCAGCATCAGGCCGGGAATGCCGGCGGCGAGGAAGATGACCGTGGCGTAGATCGCCGGCGCGAGGGACACTCCGGTCGCGGCGATGAGGCCCGTCGCGATGAGCGGGGAGAGCCCGCCGAAGAGGACCGTGGCGATGTTGTAGCCGATGGCCATCCCGGAGAAGCGGCCTACGGCGGTGAATTGTTCGGGGATCGTGGACGCGGCGATCGCGCTCCAGCCGGCTGCCGGAACAGCGAGGAAGGACGCCGCGATGATCCCGACGCCGTCCGAACCGACGTGGAGCAGGGCATACACGGGGACTGTGGTGAGCACGAGCCCGACGACGAGCCCGATGAGCGAACGCCTGCGCCCAACCTGGTCGGCGAGTAGCCCGAACAGGGGAGTGACGATGATCGCGACGACTGCCGCGATGGTGCCGAGCCCGAGCGAACCCGCCTCCGCGAGGTGGACCTCGTTGGTGAGGTAGGTGGGAACGTAGGTGATGCCGAGGAAGTAGCTCGTCGCGCCGATCGAGGAGATGAGGAAAGCGACGAGCACCGCGCGCGGCTGGTGGCGCAGTACGAGCACGAGGGGAGAGGATCGCCACGACTTCAGCGAGGCGTCACGCTCCCGCGGCTGCGCGGTCTGGATGCGCTTGGTCGTCTCGGTTTCCTCGAGCATGCTGCGCAGGGGAATCATGATCGCCGCGAGGATGCCGCCGATGACGAACAGGATCCGCCAACCCCACTCCTGCATCGCGTCGGGGGTGAGCATGCTCGCGAACAACGCGCCGAGACCGACGGCGAGTAGCGAGCCGATTTCGCTGTTCGCTGCGGCCCACGAGGTGGCGAGGCCGCGCCGCCCGGGCGTGGCCGACTCCATGAGGTACACCATGGTTCCGGTGTATTCGGCGCCAACCGAGAATCCGGCGACACATCGGAGTACGACCATCCCGATACCGCCCCAGATCCCGGCCGTCTCGATCCCCGGGAGCATCGCTGTGCCGAACATCGAAACCGAGATCAGTCCAGCGGAAATGACGAGCGCCGCGCGCCGACCCACGCGATCGCCGAGGTGGCCGAACACCATCGCCCCGAGAGGACGAAACAGGAAACCGGCCGCGCCGACCCCGAGCGTGAGCAGCAGTGAATCCGGGCGGTCGCCGAAGAACTCGCGGGTGAGAATCGTCGCGACGTAGAAGTATATGGAGAAGTCGTACCATTCGACGATCGTGCCGAACGCGGCGATGAGCATCGAACGGGTCCGCTTCGACTGCGGCGTCTCGGAAGTCTGCGGGCTGTTCGTCATGTGAGTGCCTCGATCTTCCTCGGCGGGAAATGAAAGGTGTTGCCGGTGGCCGACGGCGGCCCTGTGATCGGCGGGCGCCGCGCCACCGGATTAGTCTATGCACGGTTGGTAGTAGCCGAGCGTACAGCCTGGGCCGCGGGGGCTGCGGCTTTGTCGCTCGATGACGTCGGACGGCCGCCGGTCGTATGGTGGGGCATGGCCACTAATGCGCAGAAAGCCCAAGAATTTCTCGACCTCCACCATCGCGGGCTTCCGCTCGTGCTGCCCACCGCCTGGGACGTCTGGTCCGCGAAACTCGTCGAAGCGGCGGGATTCGAGGCACTCACAATCGGTTCCCATCCCGTCTCCGACTCACTCGGCTACCAGGACGGCGAAGGCTTGCCGTTCGACATGCTGCTCGAGGCGACGGCCCGAATTGCCGCGGGCGTGGAGATTCCCGTCTCCGTCGACGTCGAATCGGGCTACGACATCGAGCCAGGTGAGCTCGTGCGCCGCGTGCTTGAGGCCGGCGCCGTCGGCATCAACGTCGAGGACACCGTGCATTCGTCCGGCACGCGCCGCAGCCCGCAAGAGCATGCGGACTACATCGGCGCGATCCGCTCGGCAGCGGACGAAGCCGGCGTGCACCTGGTGATCAACGGGCGCACCGACGGCTTTATCGGCGATGGATCCGAGGACGAGCGGCTCGCCGACGTGCTCGAGCGACTGCGCCTCCTCGAGGACGCCGGTGCCGATTCGCTGTACCCGGTGAAGGTACCGTCCCGGAATGCGCTCGAGCTGATCCTCGCCGAGTTGTCGCTCCCGGTCAACGTGACCGCGCACCCGGTTAATGGGGCGATCCCCGGCGGCATCGGTCTGCCCGAGCTCGCGGAGCTCGGCGTCAAACGTGTGTCGTTCGGTCCGCTGCTGCAGGCGGCACTCGCCGCACGGACTGAAGATCTGCTCGGCTCGTGGAGGAACTAATCGCGTCCGCGATGCCGAGATCCACGAGCGGGTCTCGCCGCACTCGGCGAACGATGCGAAGGGCGTAGATGTATCGAAGAGTGTCGGTTGTCGGTACCTCAGGGGTCGGCAAATCCACCTTCGCGCGAGCATTGGCCGAGCGTCTCGATGTCCCGCACATAGAGCTCGACGAACTTCATTGGGGACCGGACTGGACCGCGGCTCCGGCGCCCGAATTTCGCGCTGTCGTGCGGGCACGGCTGGATGGTCCTGAGTGGGTGATAGATGGGAACTATCAATCCAAACTCGGACGCATGGTGTGGGAACACGCCGACACGGTGGTCTGGCTCGATCCGCCCCGCTGGCTGACGATGTGGCGTTTGACGCGGCGGACGGCCGGTCGGGTTTTTGGGCGTCAAACGTTGTGGAACGGCAACCGCGAGAGCCTTGCGGTATTCAAGATCTGGAAAGGCGAGGAGTCCGTTCTATGGTGGTCGTGGGTCACCTTTGCGCGGAACCGAGAGCGCTATCTTTCGGCGATGAGCGACCCTGCACTTGATGGATTGGCGTTCCATCGCCTCCGCACGCGCCGGGACGTCGGCGCGTTCCTCAAGCAGGCGGGGTGAGGACCTTTTACGACGCCGGGACGTACGGTACCGCCGTGAAATCGAAGTATAAGGCGAGGGGAGTGCCACGTGTCATTGACGCGAAACCAAATGGAAGCCACAGCCGAAGAGCACCGGGCGCATCTCGACGCAACGGGGTTGACGTACGCTGACGTGCTCGCAGATCTCGAGTGGGATTCTCGGCGTCTGGCAGCGACACTCGGCGGGAACGACTCGACCGACCCGGTCGACGCGTGGGAACTCCGCGACTACCTGGTGGCGGCGGTGCGAGATCGCGGAGTCCACGTCGAACCGTACTCGGTGCTCACCGATGCGAACAAGCAGCGGGCGACGCAATGGTTCGATCTGCGCGCTGCTCCGCGTCATGACTTCGGCTAAACGGCAAACGGGGCGCCCCACCGGTGAGGTGAGACGCCCCGAGTGGAGCTCGTCGTCGTGGTGTCGGCTACTGATCGGCCTTGATCAGGTCCGAGGCGCGTTCGCCGATGAGCATCGTCGTGATGTTCGGATTGACCGCCGTCAGCTGCGGCATGACCGAACCATCGACGACGCGCAGACCGGTGATGCCCTTGACACGCAGCTGCGGATCGAGCGGAGACATGTCGTCGTCCACCGCGCCCATCCGGCACGATCCGGCCGGGTGGTACACGGTGTTGTGCGTCTTCGCCACGTAATCGGCGATCTCCTCGTCCGACTGCACGTTCTCGCCCGGGAAGAGCTCGCGCCCACGGAAGGAATCCATCGAGGACTGGGCGACGATCTCGCGAGCCTTCTTGATGCCCGCGACCGCGACCGCCATATCGTGGCCCTCGGGGTCGGTGAAGTAGCGCGGATCGACCTTGGGCTTATCGCGGAAGTCGATCGAACGCAGCCGAACCGTTCCCCGCGACTTGGCGTGGGTGACGTTCGGTGTCAGCGCGAAAGACTCCGGCGAGGTGGGGTAGCCCTGTCGGCGGGTGTGCATGTCGAACGGAACCGAGCCGTAATGCATCATCAGATCCGGTAGATCGAGTCCGTCCTCGGTGGCGGCGAAGATGCCGATCTCCCACCACTGGGTGGAATCACGGGTCATTTTCTGTGTGGATTCCCACGAGATGACGGCTTCCGGGTGATCCTGCAGGTTCGAGCCCACGCCCGGGGAATCGACGCGTACGTCGATGCCGAGCTCGGACAAATGCTCGGAAGGGCCGATGCCCGAGAGCATGAGCAGCTTCGGGGTATCGATTGCGCCCGCAGACAGGATGACTTCCTTTCGGGCGTACATCAGCGAGGAGCGGCCAAAGGCGTTGTTGACGTATTCGACGCCGACGGCGCGATTGTTCTCGTCGAAGAGAACTTGCATGACCCTGTGGCCGGTGAGCACGTGCAGGTTCTCTCGGCCCATGTTCGGGTGCAGGTACGACACCGAGGACGACGAGCGGGTGCCGTCGGCTTTTCGATTGACTTGGAACCAGTTCGCACCGGTGACGACGGTGGAGAACTCGTTGAACTGGGCGCGGGGGATGCCCGCCTGCTCGCACGCGTCGAGGATGGCGACGCCCAACGGGTCCTCCGGGGGCGCGTCCATGATGTGAACCGGACCATCGGTGCCGTGTTGCTCGCCGCCTCGGGCATTGGTCTCGAGGCGCTTGATGAGCGGAAGTATCGTCTCGGCGTTCCATCCCTCGGCGCCGAGGGATTCCCACAGGTCCATATCCTCGGCCGGCGGATGGAACGCGATGCAGGAATTGTGCGATGAGCAGCCGCCGAGCACCTTCGCGCGTGCGTGGCGCATGAACGAGTTGCCGTTTTCCTGCGGCTCGATCGGGTAGTCCCAGTCGAGTCCGGATTCGAGCAACTCCATCCATCGCTTGAGCTCGAGCACCTCCTGGTGGTCGAGGTCGGAGTCGCCGGCCTCGAGCAAGGCCACCTCGACGCCGGGATCCTCGGAGAGCCTCGCAGCCAGCGCCGCGCCGGCGGAGCCGCCGCCGACGATGACGTAGTCGTACTCGGTGATGGGATTCTCGGACGGCTTGTTGTTTTCGGGCATATTCGGTCGCCTAAACCTTTCTCACACTCGACGTTATTGATTAGTCCTTGACCGGGAACCAACCGGACACGGCGGGCTCGGTGTTCTGATAGATGTGCTTGGCCTCGCGGTATTCGTCGAGGCCGGAAAGGCCGAGCTCGCGGCCGACACCGGACATCTTGAACCCGCCCCACTCGGCCTGCGGCACATACGGGTGGTAGTCGTTGATCCAGATGGTGCCGTGACGCAGTCGGCGCGAGACGCGGTTGGCGGTGCCGGCGTCAGAGGACCACACGGCACCCGCGAGACCGTACTCGGTGTGGTTGGCGATCTCGACGGCCTCTTCTTCCGTAGAGAAGGTCTCGACCGTGATGACAGGGCCGAAACCCTCTTCGATGACGGCGGGGTTGTCCTTGGTGCACTGGTCGAGAATCGTCGGCGCGTAGAAGTATCCCTTCTCGTGCTCCGGGCCTCCCCAGTGGCCGCCTGTACGCAGCCGTGCACCTGCGTCGACACCGCGCTTGACGTAGTCGGTGACCTTGTCGCGGTGTGCCTCGGAGATCAGCGGACCGGTTTCCGCGTTCTCGTCGAGCGGGCCGCCCATGACAATGCCCTCGGCACGTCGAACGAGAGCGTCGACAAACTTCTCCGCGATGGTGTCCTGGACGATGAGCCGGGTGCCCGCTGAACAGACGAGGCCGGAATCCACGAACCCGGCGTTGAGGGCATTGTCTACCGCCGCATCGAAGTCCGCATCGGCGAAGACGACGTTCGGGTTCTTCCCGCCGAGCTCGAGCGCGACCTTCTTGATGCCCGGAGCTGCTGCTTCGGCGATCTTGCGACCGGTGACCAGGCCGCCGGTGAACGAGACGAGATCGATGTCCGGATGGCTGGACAGGGGAGCGCCGACCGTCCCGCCGTCGCCAAGAACGAGGTTCGCGACTCCCGCAGGAAGGCCTAGTTTGTCGATGACGTCGAGGATGAGGATCGTCGTGTGGGGCGTGAGCTCGGCGGGCTTGATAACGAAGGAGTTCCCGGCCGCTAGTGCGGGCGCGATCTTCCACGAGGCCTGGAGCAGCGGGAAGTTCCAGGGCGTGATCATTCCGCACACGCCGATCGGCTCGTACACGACGCGGGAGATGACCGAGTTGTCCCCGGCGTCGACGAGCCGTCCCGGATCGTGGTCGGCGATCTTTCCGAAGAAGCGGAAGCAGGCGATGATGTCGTCCATATCGCCTTCGGCCTCGACCAGGCGCTTGCCGGTATCGAGAGCTTCTGCGCGGGCGAATTCGTCCTTCCGCCGGCGGAGCTGCTCTGCGACGTCAAGAAGAAAATCGCCGCGTTCGCCTGCCGGGCGGTCCGCCCACACCCGAGAGTCGAAAGCGCGGCGCGCCGCGGCGATCGCAGATTCGGTGTCGGCGGTGCTCGCCTCGGAGACCACGCCGACGTCGGTTCCGTCGGCCGGGCAGATGATGGAGCGGGTGTCGCCGGTGGACGACGGGACCCAGGCTCCATCGATGTAGAGGGTTGCTACGGAGTCAGTCATGAGTGCTCCTCTTCCGAGGTCGTGGAGGGATCGATACGGTCGGAGTCGATCCATTCTTCCGGAACGTTCGCGGCGACGTCGCCGGTCGCGAGGCTACCGTCTCCGCTGAGGTTGAGGTACGCGATGTGCGCGTCGTACGCGTCGAGGACATCGGTGATGACCTGATCCTGGGTGTAGCCCATGATGTCTCGACCTCGTGAACCGTGGATGGAGAAGATCTCCACGCGGTAGTAGGTATCGCGAACCGCAGCGAGGTTGGTTGCGAAGCTCGGCACCGAGTAGGCCACTGGATACGCCTGGTACTTGAAGTCTTCCGAGTTCGGGAACGAGACGACGAGGTCGATGTACGGGATGTTGCTGTCGGGGTGTGATCCTCGGTGGCAGGAAACCTCGAAGCCCATGGACTTGATCTCTGCGGCGACTTCTTCGATCGCCGGGGATGCGACGTTGCTCACGAAGTCCGCGGCTTCGGTCTCGCTCGCATACGACATGCGGTGCTTGAGGCGCTGACGCCAATTTCCACGTTCCCCTTGGTCACGGACGCGGCTGGTGAGGAGGGTGGGCAACGTCGCCTGGCGGGAGTCGATACCGAGTTGCTCTGTTTTGAGGACCTTCCACAGGCTGAACATGACGAGATAGATGAGAATCGACAATGGCAGACCGACCATGACGGTGGCCGCCTGCAGCGTGTACACGCCGTCGATGAACAACATGACAAGGGTCAGGGCGCCGGTGATGACCGCCCAGACGATGCGCAGCCACGGTGGTCCGTCCGAATCGTTCATTGTCGGTTTCGAGGTCATGTTCGCCATGACGAGAGAGCCGGAGTCGGCGGAGGTGACGTAGAAGAACATTCCCGTGAGCACGGCAATCGAGATGGTGAACGTCGAACCCGGGTACTGTTCGAGAAGGGTGAAGAAGCCCGATTCGGGCAACTCGACGGCTTGATTGAGGAACTCTTGGTCATCGAAGAAGCTCAGCGCCGCGTTCCCGAAGATCGACACCCACATGAGGATGAAGGAAAACGGGATGAGCAGGACGCCGATGACGAACTGGCGCAGCGTGCGACCGCGGGAAATGCGGGCGAGGAACAGCGAGACGAACGGCGCCCACGCTATCCACCAGGCCCAGAAGAACAGCGTCCAGTCTGCCTTCCACTGTTCGGCGGGATAGTCCGCGGTGCCGGTGCTGTAGGCGAAGGTGTTCATCATCATCGACGGGAAGCGGGAGAAGAAGTCGCCGATGTTCTGGACGAGTGCGTCGAGCATGTGCGCGGTCTGTCCGGAGAACAGAACCCACAGGGCGAGCACGATCGCGAGGATCACATTCAGCTCGGAGAGCCGGCGGATTCCCTTGTCGACGCCGGACACGGTCGAGGCGATGGTGATGAAAACGGCCAGCGCCATCAGCGCTATCTGCACGGACAACGAATTCGGAACGCCGAAGAGTTCTGACAGGCCGTAGTTGAGGAAGACGACGCCGATACCGAGGGATACGGAGATGCCGAAGATGGTGCCGATCGTCGCGGCGATCTCGACGGTGTGTCCTGCGGCGCCGTGGATGCGCTTGCCGAAAATCGGCGCGAGAGCCGAGCGAATGCTCAGGGGAAGGTGGTAGCGGTACGCGAACAATCCGAAAGCCATGCCCATGAGCGCGTACATCGCCCACCCAGGGATGCCGTAGTGAAAGATTGTCCAGATCGGCGCCATGCGCGCGGCCTCGTCGCTCATCGCGCCGACGTCGGGCGGGGTCAGATAGTTCGTCGCCGGGCCGGAAATGCCGAAGAACATCAGGTCGACGCCGATGCCGGCGGCAAAGAGCATCGCGGCCCAGGTGAAGAGGTTGAACTTCGGTCGTGAATGGTCGGGCCCCATCTTTGTTCGCCCGACGCGAGAGAATGCGACGACGATGACGAATACGACGACGATGGTGGCGGTAAGGATGTAATACCAGCCGAAGTTCGTGGCCACCCAGTCCATCGCACCGAAAATTGCGGTCGATGCCGCGTCGGGCCAGATCGCAGCCCACAGCACGAACGCCACGATGATCACCGAGGTGCCGGCGAACACCGGCCAGTTCACCGCCGAGTGGGTGGCCTGTGTCGTGGCGGTGTCGGGTCTTCCGTCGGTGGTGTCATTCGATTCCGGTGCCGCGAATTCGGCGGAATCAGCCATGTCCTTCCTTTCGATTAGGGAATGATCGGGTTCCCTAAGCGCGCCACGGCGAACAACGGCCGAAATATGAAGATGCGGGTTCGGGAACCCGTATCAACCCTAGCCTGAGGGCGATCCACACTCGGCGATGTGGTGAATTCCATAGAGCAATTCCGAAACGAAATTCTGCGGATGCGGATAACGTAAACACGTCGTGGGATTCGAAATAGTTCGGATCAAATGAATAGCCGAGCTGAGGGAGTCGAGGATGAGGGCACGACAGGCGGCCGCGGTGGTAGGACTTGCGACGATGCTAGCGGGGTGCGGTCTGGGAGATGCCGTGAATTCGTCATCCGATGGTTCGGAGGGGGAGGCGATGACGACGGTGGAAGCCACGTTCCCCTCAACGACGGAGAGTGCTTCGGAATCGTCGGCCACCTCCGAATCGACTACCGAATCGACCTCGGAATCCGGCGGCACCACGACGGCGACCTCCTCGTCGACGGCGGCCGAGCGGTCCTCCGGCGCGAAGAAGAACGCCGACTTCTCGGACCTCACCGAACGAGATGCACTGTCCTATACGGGCAACGGGAACAGTCGCCTCGCGGGCACGCGCTTTACCTCGCCCACCGGGAATATCCAGTGCCACATCACAGGAGAGGGCGCAGGCTGTGTCGTCGGGGAGCATCAGCCGTGGCCTGAGGCGAACAGGTACAACGACGGTATTCCGGAAACGACACCCGACGTAATCGGCTGGTACCCGGGCTCCATCGGCGATGGCGCCCCGCAGCGCTGGAAACAGCAAGGCTCGTGGCCCTCTCGCGGAACCGGCGTCGAGCTGCCATACGGGACGTATCTCGACGTTGTCACCGATATCGATGGAGCGACGCCGAACGTGCGTTGCGGTAGCCGGGAGACAGGCATGACGTGCGTGGCCGGCGAACATGGATTCAGCGTCAGCCGTGAAACATACGACGTGTGGTAACTCGTTGCGCTGTTGACCCGCGCGGAATCACTCGTCGCGCGGGCTCAGGTCGGTGAGCGAGCACGGGCGGACGAGCGTCCCCTGGAGTTCGCGAGTCCAGTACCTCCCGGTCTCACGCCGCTCTACGGATGTAGCGTACCGGTACTCGAAGACGCGGACGCGGAGGAGAGCGGGAGCTCCGCCGTCATACGGATCGGTCCGTAAGAGTGTGCGAATGCCGCGATCGCCCTGGGCGAGCCGGACGAGCAACGCGCGGAACCACGGCTCGCGATAGGCGCCCAGCGCGGCGAACCACATGAGCCAGTCCAGGCGCAGGTGGTACGGCGCGAACTGGCGCGGGGTGCGATACACATCTCCCGGTTTGCCCCTGAATTCATAGGGGAGCCAATCGGACTCGGACGGGTCGCATGCACGCGTGCCCTCGATAATGAGTTCGCGGCGCACGCGCGTCATCGACCCGAATGCGCCGTAGGCGTTGACCAGCTTGAATACGTTGAACGCGGCGTTCATTCGTTGATTGGGCGACAGCAGGTTGAGCAGCGGTCGTCGGCTGAGTACCAGCAGCCACAAGAACACGACCATTATGCCGGCCGACCACCACAGCGGTGACGCGTGCGTTTCCGCGGTGGTGTGCGGTTCGATTCCGAACCAGCTCAACCCCGGCCACGGGCCGCCGCCGAACCATGCAAGCGTCGAATCGCTGATTGCGGCGGTCGCGAGGATGATGGTGAGCCAGTTGAGCCACGCGTAGTTCCCCGTGACCACCAGCGCGAGCTGGCTGGCGATGATCGCGAGCGCGCCAAACGTGGCGATCGGCTGGGGCAGGAACAACAGGAACGGCGCGCCGAGTTGTACGACGAAATTCCCGACCGTTTCGACCTTGTGCCACCACGGCGCACGCAGATGCGCCCATCGCGACAGCGGCCCCGGCATCGGCTGGGTTTCGTGGTGGAAGTCCATCGCGGTGAGGTTGCGCCATTGCGGGTCGCCGCGCCACTTGATCATCCCCGCACCGAATTCGACGCGGAATACCATCCAGCACAGGAATAGCAGGATCGGCGCGGGCGGGTCGACGGCGTGCGAGCCGAGGAATCCGGCCAAGAACCCGGCCTCGAGCAGCATCATCTCCCAACCGAATCCGTAGAACCGTTGCCCGATCGACACGATGGACAGGTATAGCCCCAACATCGCGAGAAATATCGGGATCGGCGCCCAGGCCGGCCCGAGCTGGGGGATTCCGATGACGGCGGACGCCGCGAGCGCCATGCCCACCGCGCACACGATGCGCATGAGCCCGTCCGAATACGGTGTGCGCCGCCACCGGAACACGCTGGGGCCCTGGCGCCATGACGTCCGACGGATGAATTCAGTCGCGGGGGAGAGCCCGTTCTTGCCGAGCAGAGCTGGGAACTGGCGAAAACCGGAAAGAAAGGCGAGGAAGAACAGCGCGGCGACCCCGCGCATGATGATCTCGCGGGCGATGGTGAAGTCGCCCGCGTCGACGACGGCCATTACGCCGCTCACGTCCATGGGAACCCTTGTCTCGCGACTGCTCGTGCGTTTCCATGGTGGCATGGCAGTCGATGACAGGGTGCGCGAAGCGATGGCGCGGGTTCCGCGCGAGACGTTCCTGCCCGACAATGTCCGCGCCCACGCTGCGGAGGATCGGCCGTTGCCCATCGGCCATGGGGTGACCAATTCGCAGCCATTTACCGTGCGCACAATGCTCGAGCTTCTCGATGTGCGACCCGGCGATTCCGTGCTCGATGTCGGCGCCGGCTCCGGATGGACCACGGCGATTCTCGCCGAACTCGTGGGTCCAGGTGGGACCGTGCTCGGGACGGAACGGGTCGCACCGCTCGCCCGAACCGCCGCCGAACGCGTGGCTTTCCTGGGGTATCGAAACGCCGACGTCATTCCCGCACTCGAGGGAACGTTGGGGGCGCCGGAGGCCGGACCGTTCCACCGGATCCTCGTCTCCGCCGAGGCCCGCACGCTCCCGCAGGTGCTCGTGGACCAGCTCGATGACGGCGGAGTGCTGGTGCTACCCGTGGCCGGCGAAATGCTCCGCGTCCGCAGGGCCGGCGGCGAAATCACCACGACCGCCCACGGGCGCTTCGCATTCGTTCCGCTGATCGAAGGCTAATACCACCGTTGCTGGCGCTTGATGCGGCGGCGATCGATGATCGCCTTCACCGCGGCGGCGATCGAGCCGAGCGTGAAGAAGAGGCCGCCGAACATGCAGACGAAAATCATCGAGGTGTCGCCTCTCCAACCGCCGCTGACCTGGGTCTCGGAGAAGGGGCGTGAAATCGCGTAGCCGAACGCGAAGCACGCGACGCCCATGACAAAACCGCCGAGGATGACGGCGATCTTCGCGACCGGGGCGTCGGGGCCGAGAATCTCGTGGATCCCGACCAGTGTGCAGCCGCCGAAGAACGCCGCACAGAGCACGCCGGGCCACACGCCTCCTGCGATCGCGATGATGATGCCCGCCACGACGAAGAGCGCGGACAACACCGTGTAGAGGACGTCTTTCGTCCTCGGGCCGGAGCGGTCGCCTGGGAATCGTTGGTCATCGCGCACGGTGAGTAATCCTATCGTCGCCGAAATCGGTCGATACTGGACAGAAGCGTGGACACGATCAAGAAGGCCGCGCCCGCGACGTGATCGGACGTGCGGCGTCATGGGTGAGAACAGGTGGGAAGGTATGTGGGTGATCAACCGCAAAGGGTATGCATTGGCCTCGGTGGCCGCGCAGGCATGGGGCCTGGTGTGCCGGGGACGGCGCACCCGAAAGGGCGAGCTCGTGGTGATATCGGGAATGGCGAACTGGGCGTTCGGGCGAGGGGCGACGTGCGTGGGCAACACGGTCCTGTGCCGTACGGAACCAGGCGCGAAGACGCTCGCTCACGAGGACGTCCACAGACAACAGTGGCTGCGCTACGGACTGGCGTTTATCCCGATGTACTTTCTCGCCGGACGAGATCCGCTGACCAACCGATTCGAGATCGAGGCGGGTCTGGAAGCCGGCGGCTATCACGAAAGAAAAGCAGGGCCGGCAGCGGAATCCGATTAGGTGACGAGAGGACGGCTTAGGCGGTGGGTGCGAGATCCTCATCGGAGTGGGATGCCTTTTCGCCACGCGCAAGCCCGCCGGCGCGGGTGCCGAGAATGTTGTGCAGATGCGGCTTGGGCGTAGCGGGGCCGACAGGCTCGACGTTGTCCTTGATCCCGTAGTAGCGGTACAACTCATCTTCCTGCTCGGGAGAGATGACCGTGCCCTCGTCGACGGCGGGAGCGCCCTTGACCAAAGCTTTGCAGTAAGGCACCAAGATCGTGCCGGGTTCGAACCGCGCCTCGGTGAGGGGGATGAAGTATTCCTTGAACCCGAGAACTCCGAGGAGCCCGCTCTTGACCGCAACCCACGAGGGAGTCTGATCGGCAGCGGTGACATACACCTGCGCGACCGTTCCCAGCTTGTTGCCTTCGAAGTCGGTGACGTTCGAATCGGCGAGCTCGCTGACGTAGTTCCGTACTGGCATCTGGGTCCGTTCATAGGGGACAGGGACAACCAATCCCTTCGCTGGCAAATGAGGCCTGTGGAAAGGATTAGAGACCTTGAACGTAGCGTGCTGATGCCGATAACTCCTAGATAAAAACGAGCAAAACGGCACTGATCAAACGCATTTGACTCGACGAGCGGCAAATGCGTGCTGGTCACAAGGACGTTCAAGGTGAACGTCACGATCCGGCATCGGAATTGCGTTGCGGGCGAAATCTCAGGATTTGAGAAATGTGAGAGGCTTCAAGATATTTCGATTCGATAACGAGGTGGGACGTCGAGAAGCCACGTGGAATCGATGTGACCAGCGTCATCCGACTTGCGCGGTGTTGCACGGCGCCAAAACGAGACCAGATCTCGATCGAGACGACTTTACGAGGAGTTTTCTGATGTTTAGCGTGAGCAAGTCCGTTTCCGAATAGAGTGTCCCCTGCCCGATCTGGGCAGCGGAGCCACTGGAGGTAACAACGTGCCAGATAACAAAATAGACGCCGCGCAAGGCGTGGCGGGGCAGCCGGATGCTGTCGACAAATCGGTCCTTCACCGCGCCATTGCGGCCTCTGCCATGGGTAATGCCACGGAGTGGTTCGACTACGGCGTGTACGCCGCGGTGGCGACCTACATCACCGCGAACTTCTTCGCCGATGGGCTCGAGTCGATCGGAACGATGCTGGGCCTGGCCGTGTCGTTCGTGCTCCGTCCGCTCGGCGGGTTCATCTGGGGGCCGATCGGCGACCGACTCGGCCGGAAGAGTGTTCTCGCGCTCACCATCATCTTGATGTCTCTGGCGACCGCACTGATCGGCGTGCTCCCGACCCAGGACCAGATCGGCGTATGGGCGCCGGTCCTCCTCATTCTTCTCCGTGTCTGCCAGGGCTTCACCACCGGCGGAGAGTACGGCGGCGCCGCGACCTTCATGGCCGAGTACTCCCCGGACGATAAGCGCGGACATTACGGCTCGTTCCTCGAGTTCGGTACGCTCGGCGGCTTCGTCGCCGGTTCGGGTGTCGTGCTCATCCTGCAGACGCTCACCAGCGAGGCGTCCATGCATGAATGGGGCTGGCGTATCCCGTTCTTCATCGCGCTCCCGCTCGGCCTCATCGGCCTTTACCTGCGTTCGCAGCTCGACGAGTCGCCGGTCTTCCAGGAGATCCTCGACGACGACGACCAAGAGACCAAGACGATGTGGGAGAACTACAAGGACCTGTTCAGCACCCACTTCAAACAGGTCGCCATCATGTTCGGCATGGTGACCGCGCTCAACGTCGCCCACTACACCCTGCTCACGTACCAGCCGACCTACCTGGCGGACACTGTCGGCATCGAGGGGTCCCACGCGACCGCTGTCATGTTCGTCGGCCAGGTCGTGATGATGGCGCTCATCCCGTTCTTCGGCACCCTGTCCGACAAGGTCGGGCGCAAGCCGATGTGGTGGACTTCGCTTATCGGTCTGTTCATCATGGCCGTGCCGATGTACATGCTCATGCGCGTCGGGTTCGGCTGGGCGATTCTCGCGTTCGTCATCCTCGGCCTGCTTTTCATCCCGCAGCTGTCGACGATCTCGGCGACTTTCCCGGCGATGTTCCCGACAACCGTGCGTTACGCGGGGTTCGCCATCTCGTACAACGTCGCCACCGCCGCGTTCGGTGGTACGGCTCCGCTGGTCAACGACGCAGTCATCGGCGAGACCGGGTTCACGCTGTTCCCCGCATTCTTCATGATGGGTGCATGCGTGATCGGCATGGTCGCCGTGTGGTTCCTCACCGAAACGGCCGGCGTCTCGCTGCGTGGCGATGAGGTACCAGGCGAGGCGGACGATAACCAGTCTCCCGTTTCGCTACTCGGCGATTCCGGTGACGACGACCCCGAGTACGCCCGCACCTAGGTAAGGGCCCGGCGTTACTCGCCAGTGGCCTCGCTCATGGAGCAGAGCTGGAATGTCGCACCTTCGCGATCCAGCACGGTCACGATGCGCCCGAATGGAGAATCCTCCGGGCCGTCTGTGACCTTGCCCCCGAGCGAGGCCACTTTTTCTGCCGCCGCATCGGCCCCGTCGACGCCGAAGTAGACGCGCCAGTACGAATTGTCGTTCTCGCCCAACCACGGGGCGTAACAGATTCCCGCGGTCGCGTTCTCCATGTCACCGTTGGAGGCGTAGCGGAACTCGTCGGTGTCCGACATCATATGGATGTCGAAATCAAAGACCTCGCGATAGAACGCGACGGCGGCATCGAAATCCTTGGTCATCAGCTCGAACCACACCGGGGTCCCAGGTGCCCCCACGACGTCGTAGGATTCGAGTTCTTTGGGCTGCCACAGGGAGATGGGTGCCCCTGTCGGGTCGACGACGAGCGACCACGTCCCCGAATCGCCGACCGCCATGTCCTCCATCGCGACCTCGCCGCCGGCCGCCTTGGCCTTGGCAGTTCGCGCCGCCAGATCCTCGACGTGGAGGAACACGCCCCACTCCGAGGGCACCGGACCGCCCGTGGGGCATTCCATCCCGGAGACATCCATGAGCCCGCCGACGAGCGCGTCGCCGCAGTGGACAAGGTTGTAGCTGTTGAATTCGGCTCCGAGATCCTCAAACCGCCAACCGAATAGCTGTTGGTAAAAATCGGTGCACGCCTGGAAATTGTTGGAGCCGTAATCGACCCACACGGGGGTCCCGACCTTATTGGACATGATGATTCTCCTCGGATGCGCCACCGGCGACACGGCCGCCGCGTGGGGTAAAGCTCTTACCTGGACATCTCTTACGTTATCGGCGTGATCCGCCGCTGACTTGTCCGAAAGTGCGCTATGTCTGCCGAGTTCGCAGGCTCGGTAGCGCCGGCAGCATGGGCACGGCGAACGGATCGGCCCAGTCGAATCGAAGTGTGACGTCGGAGGGCGCGAAAACCGGCTGCATGTGGATCGCCACCAACGGATGCTCCGGTGCGAGAACCTCGTGCGCTTCCACATTCGTCGAGACCGTGAACCCCAGCAGCCAGGGATTGCCCGGACACAGGGGAAGCGCAAGCTCGTCGGTCCAGGTGAGCATTCCCTCGGCCGGTAGCCCGATGGGGGAGGGGCGGGGAAACCAGCCGACCCACGTAGCGCGGGGCACGCCGGGGCCACGAGAGAGCTCGTCGTCGGGCGGGAAGTGCATGCGCACGGAAATCGTAGGAGCGTCGCCGTCACCCAGCGAAAACGGGGTGAGGGTTGTGGAAGCAACTTCTCCCGCGAGCCGGCGGAGGTGAGCGGGGGGTACGCCAACACTGTCGCGGAAGCGCCGGGTGAAGCTCGACAGCGAATCGAAACCGACCGAGGTGGCTACGTCGATCACCGGGAAGTCGGACTCGAGGAGCATGCGTTTGGCGGCGTCTATTCGGTGTGCGCACACGTACTGCGCCGGGGCTACGCCCATGGATGCGGCGAACATACGGCTGAAGTGATGTTGGCTATACCCGGCGGCGTCTGCGAGATCGGCGACCTGGATGGGTTCGTCGGAGCGCATGTGGACAAGCTCGAGCGCCGCCGCGAGGGCGGGTGCTGGCAGGGCGGCGATACGGCCGGCAGGCATGGGCCAAATACTAGTGGCGGCCGCCGACAATCGGGCGATTGTAAGCGTATTCTCATCACGGCCCGATGGGGGCGTCCGCGCCATATCTGCTCCCGCCCGGTGGCCGGAGGCATAGCGTGGAAGGGAAAGATCAGACCCTCCTGCCCGAGGACTCGAAAATGAAAATTGCGCTCTTCGCCACGTGCATCGTGGATGCGATGTATCCGGAGGTGGCCATCGCCACCACGCGGATACTCGAACGGCTCGGCCATACCGTGTCGTTCCCCGAACGCCAGGCCTGCTGCGGCCAGATGCATATCAATTCCGGCAAATTTCACGACGCCTACCCGGTGGTGCGAAACCATGTCCTCGCCTTCGAGAACGCCGCCTGGGACTACGCGGTGGCGCCCAGCGGTTCGTGCGTGGCCTCGCTCGGGCACCAGCACCCGATGATCGCGAGGTACAACGACGACGAGTCTCTGGCCGGTCGTGCCGCCGACATCGCGGACAGGACCTATGAGCTGTGCCATTTCCTCACCGACATCTGCGGGATTTCCGATGCCGCGGAGGCGCTCGGCAGCTACTTCCCGCACACGGTGGCCTACCACCCGTCGTGCCATGGGATGCGGATCCTGCGCCTAGGCGACCGACAGCGTGACCTGTTGGCTTCCGTAGAGGGGCTCGAATTGGCAGAGATCCAGAACGAGTCGGAATGCTGCGGCTTCGGCGGCACCTTCGCGGTGAAGAATCCGGCGATCTCGGGAGCCATGCTCGGCGATAAGACCGAGGCCATCGTGTCGACGAACGCCGAGGTGTGTTCCGGGGGCGATGTGAGCTGTCTGATGCACATCGGCGGCGGGCTTTCCCGGACCCGGCGACTCATCCCGGCAGAATCCAACGCGCCCGCCACGGTGCACCTCGCGCGCATCCTTGCCTCTACAAAAGAGGAGCCGCTGATGGTGCCCGCAGAAGGTGCGACCGTCACAGGAGGTGCGCTGCGATGACCACACGGGATATCGACGTCACGCTTCCGCGCGAGACTCACAATGATCGCACGATGCTCGGGATGCCCACCGTGCCAGGGCGCGGGAATCTCCGGGAGGTGGCACCGTTCCAGGAAGCCTCTGCGCACGAGAGCCAGAACGTGCAACTGCGGACGAATCTGCGCAACGCCACTCACAGCATCCAGGACAAACGCGACCAACGGGTCGCGGAAATGCCGGACTGGGAGCAGCTGCGGGACGCGGGAGAGGCAATCAAGTCCGACGTCATCGCGCGCCTTCCGGAGCTACTCGAACAATTCGAGGCGGCCTTTACCGCACGAGGGGGCCACGTCCACTGGGCACGGGACGCCGACGAGGCCAACGACATCATCGCCGGCCTCGTCGAGGACAACGCCCGCGTCAACGAGCAAGGTCGGCGCGACGTCATCAAGGTCAAGTCCATGGCCACACAAGAGACCGGCCTGAACGAGGCGCTCGCCGACCGCGGAATCGACGCCCTCGAAACCGACCTTGCCGAACTGATCGTCCAGCTGGGAAACGACCTGCCCTCACATATCCTCGTCCCCGCGATCCACCGGAACCGAGAGGAGATCCGGCGCATTTTCCTGCGGGGTATGGACGACGTCGACCCGGATCTCGATTCCCAGCCGGCGCATCTCGCCGAGGCGAGCCGAAAGCACCTGCGCAGAAGGTTCCTCTCCGCAGACGTCGCCGTATCGGGGGCGAACTTCGGCATCGCCGACACCGGGACGCTCTCCGTGGTCGAATCCGAAGGAAACGGCAGGATGTGCGTCACGCTGCCCAAGACCCTCATCACGCTCATGGGCATCGAGAAGCTGTTGCCGAGCTTCGGTGATCTCGAGGTGTTCATGCAGCTACTTCCCAGGTCGTCGACAGGGGAGCGGATGAACCCCTATAGCTCGTTCTGGACCGGAGTCGCCGACTCCGACGGGCCGGAGAACGTGCACGTCGTGCTCCTCGATAACGGCCGGACCCGCGCCCTCGCCGACGAGCATGGACGCGAGGCTTTGCATTGCATCCGCTGCTCGGCATGCATGAACGTGTGCCCGGTGTACCAACGCTCGGGCGGACACGCGTACGGCTCCGTCTACCCAGGACCGATCGGGGCGATCCTCACCCCGCTGCTCACCGGCGTCGATGAGGCCGAGAACGGCACACTGCCCTATGCCTCCTCACTGTGCGGGGCGTGTTTCGACGCGTGCCCGGTCAAGATCGATATCCCGACGATGCTCACCCGGCTTCGCGCTCAGGACGACGAGGTGAACCACGGTGAGAAAATCCCGCGCACCCAGCTCGACGCAGCGCTCAAGGGCGCCAAGTGGATGATGTCCGACGGGCGACGAATGAACTTGATAGGGAAAGCGCTGCCGATCGCGCATATCACGACGCCCTCCGAAGGGATGACGGATTTGCCCGGAATCGGCGGAAAGTGGACTGGGACGCGCGATATACCGCAGCCCCCGAAATCCTCGTTCCGCAGCTGGTGGAAGGACAATAGAGATGAATGAGGCACGCATCGAGATTCTCGAACGCATCCGTTCTTCCCTTGGAGGCGGACAGCCGAAACCGGCGAGAATCGACCGCAACTACCGGGTCGCCGGCTCGCGCAGTTCGGAAGCGCGGATCGAGCTGCTCATCGACCGTCTCGACGATTACGATGCGACGGTGCAGCGAGTGCCTACAGCCGATGTTGGCCAGGCGGTCGCCGATTTTCTCGACGGCGCCCAGTCCGTCGTCGTGCCCGACGAGTTCCCGGTGCCGTGGCTGGACACCATCACCTCTGACGGCGGAGGCGCCGAGCACCCGACGATTCTGAGGGATAGCGCCTCGAATCCCCTCGATATTGAAACGGTCGATACCGTCGACGCGGTGGTCACAGGGTCGTTCGTCGCCATTGCGGACACGGGAACAATCGTGCTCGTCGGAAATGAGTGTGGGCGTCGCGCCATCACGCTCGTACCCGATCACCACGTCATCGTCGTGCGCGCCGCAGACATCGTCGACATCGTGCCGGAGGGGTTCCGCCGCATCGTGGACGCCGGGCACGACACCGCACCCATCACGATGGTGTCCGGACCGAGCGCGACCGTCGATATCGAATTCATTCGCGTCCACGGCGTGCACGGGCCGCGGCGACTCGACGTGATCATCGCGGAATAGAACGACTCCCGCCCGTTCGCCGGGGAACCGATAGCCTCGAATCGTCACCGAGGAGGACCATGTCTCTACTTTCGAAATTCCGCCCCGCGCCGTCACCACCGATGGATCTCGATCCGGAGAAGACGGGACGCACGTGGCTGATCACCGGGGCAACCAACGGTATCGGTCGCGAGCTCGCGCGGATGGTCGCGGCCCCTGGGCGCAGGATGATCCTCCCCGCGCGCAGCCTCGAACGCGCCGAGGAACTCGCCTCGGAGCTGCGCGAATCGGGCGCCGAGGTCGATATCGTCAAACTCAATCTCGCCCACCTGTCCTCTGTACACGAGGCCGCGGCTGCGGTGCGCGCTCTCGGCACGGACATCGATGTCATGGTCAACAACGCCGGCGCGGTCACCGGTCGCAGGGTCCTCACCGACGACGGTTTCGAGCGAATTCTCGCGACCAACTTTCTCGCGCCCTTCGCGTTCACCAACCTGCTCGCCGACCTGGTCACCGGGCGTATCGTTATCACAGGGTCTCACTCGCACAAAAAGGGCCATGTCGATATCGGTGACCCTCACTTCGAGCATCGCAAGTGGTCGTTTCCCGTTGCATACAGCCAGTCCAAGCTCGCCGACCAGATGTGGGCGACCGCATTGCAGAAACGGTTGGATGACGCCGGACGCGGTGTTTCGGTGCTGACCGCGCATCCGGGATGGGCGCACACCAATATCCAGAACGCTAGCGGGGTGCCGCCTGTCGACACCGCCCTCGACTTCGTCTCCGCACAATTCGCGGGAACCTCCCGGGAAGGCGCGATGCCGCTGCTCGAAGCGTCCGCAGGGTACTACCCGGCGCTGACATACCTGGGGCCCGATGGGTGGCTCGACATGTGGGGAGCCCCCGGCGTTCATGAGGCCTCGGCGCTGTCGCTTTCGGAGAAGGCCACCGACCGCGTGTGGGAGCTGGGCGTGCGGGAAACAGGAACCGACCTACCGTTCTAGCCCGAAACGCGGACGCCGTCCGCCGCGATGGTTGCGGCGGACGGCGTCCGCAGAGTAGGCGGGGGACTAGTTGCCCGTGAGCCCGTCCTTGAGGTTCTTGGCGGCATCCTTGACGTTCTCGGCTGCCTTCTTCGCGCCCGACTCCGCCTGATCGGCGGCGCCATCGGCCTGAAGGTTCTCGTCACCGGTCTTGTCGCCGACGAACTCCTTCGCCTTGCCCTGGAATTCCTGGGCCTTGTTCTGAGCCTTTTCGTCGAAACCCATAGTGTCACTTCCTTCGTGCCGCAGATTACTTAATGTGCATTTCCACGATACGCCCGTTTGGAGACTCTGTGCGGGGACGAGAATCGGCAAACAGTGGCGGGAGTGTTTTCTGTGTGCTGCACTTGCCTCATGGCACTCAGTTCGTACCTCAACTATTTCGTCCTCGACTGCCCCGACTGCGAAGAACTGGCCGCCTTCTACGCCCGCTTGCTCGGGTGGAGCGTGAGCAGCTTCCCCGACGTTCCAGGATGGGCGAACGTCGTCCCGCCCGGCGACCACGGGGAGCACTTCCGAATCGGCTGCCAGCAGATTCCCGACTTCCGACCACCGACATGGCCCGATGGTCCCGTGCCGCAGCAGGGGCATCTCGACTTCTACGTCGACGACCTCGTAGAAGGCGAGCGCGAGGCGATAGCGGCCGGTGCCACAAAGCACGAAGTGCAGCCGAGCGAGACAGGGCAGTTCGTGGTATTCCTCGACCCGGTCGGACACCCGTTCTGCCTGTGCACCGACTAGATCGGCGCCCGGGACGCGCTACCGAGTAAGCGGGTAGCCGTGTTGGATCCCCGCAGTGTTCGGCTGCCATCCCAGTGCCGGGGCGACATGCTCGGCGAAGGACCGCAGAATGTGCAGATTGAGGTCGACTCCCGCCTGCGAAGGGATCGTGAGTAGCACGTTATCCGCATCCTGCACGGCGGAGTCGGCTTTGAGCTGTTCGATGAGAACGTCCGGCTCGGCCGCGTATGTTTTGCCGAAGGTCGAGGTGAAACCGTCGATCTGTCCGATTCCGTCCGAGCTCTCGCCCTGCCGGCCGAAGATCTGCGCGTCCTGCGCCGTCACGATCGGAAAAATCGAACGGGATACGGAGACCCGTGGCGCGCGCCCGGACGTGCCCCACTTCTCGACCCAGCGCTTGCGGTACAGGTCCATCTGCTCGCTCTGAAGTTCCGCCAACGGTTGCCCCGTCGCCTCGGTGACCAGCGTCGAACTCATGAGGTTCACACCCTGCTCTGCAGCCCATTCCGCGGTGTCCCGCGAACCCGCACCCCACCAGATCCGGCTATCGAGGCCCGGCGATTGCGGCTCGATGGCCAACCGAGCGCCCGCGCCGAACTGCGCGGGATCGGCGTCTGCGACCTTCTCGCCGCGGATCGCCTTCATGAACAGGTCGAACTTGTCGCGGGCGATATCGGCGCCGCGCGGATCCTCGGATCCGGTGTAGCCGAACGCCTCCCAGCCGCGCAGCGCGGGCTCTGGCGACCCCCGGCTCACCCCGAGCGCCACGCGCCCGGAAGAGAGCAGGTCCAGCGCCGCGGCCTCCTCCGCAAGGTAGAGGGGATTCTCGTATCGCATGTCGATCACCCCGGTCCCGACCTCGATGTGTGAGGTCCGCGCCGCGATGGCGGCGAGAAGCGGCATCGGGGATGCGGCCTGTTTGGCGAAGTGGTGGACGCGGAAAAAGGCGCCGTTCACCCCGATCTCGTCGGCGCCGACGCCGATCTCGACGGCCTCGCGAAGCGACACCCCACCGTCGAACCCGGGCCGTCCCATCTGCGGGCCGTAGTGGCCGAAACTCAAGAATCCGAATGATTTCATGTCTGTTCCAACTCCTCGCTTACCTGCGGGATTCCCCACAACCATACATTGGGGACAGATCAACTAAATACGGGGCTGCCGGCCGACGTCAATCATCACCTATGACGGCGGACGGCGCCTTCTTCTCGTCCACATGTACGCGCCGAACAACGAACAGGCATCCGAGTTGGATTGCGAGCATCAGGAGCATGAGCATCGCCATCGGTACCGCGGACGATTCGCCGGCCAGGCCCGTGAGCGGGGCGATGGCCGCGGCTAGGGAGAACTGCGCTGCTCCCATCAGTGCCGAGCCGGCGCCGGAGGATGTGCCCGCCGACGTCATGACTATCGAAGCGAGGTTCGGCATGAGCATGCCGTTGGCGCCGGCGATGACGAAAAACCCGGCGATCATCGCCCATGCGGGAGCGCCCCACGCAAACACTGCCAACGACGTGAAGAGGACAGCGCCGGTGAACGGGATCGCGGCTACGAGAGCGATACGTAGTGGGCCGAAGCGGCCCACGATTCTGCCGCTGGCCACCGAGCCGGCGAGAAGAGCCAGGGAATTGACCGTGAAAACGATGGAATACTGGCCCTCGCTGAGCCCGCCGATGCGTTGAAGTACAAAGGGGCTCGCGGAGATATAGGCGAAGAGCACCCCGAACGTGCTCACGAACCCCGCGAGCGTGGCCACGTAAACGGGAGAGCGTAGGAGTCCCGCCATTGACCGCATTGCATGGGGGCACACCGCCCGTCGTGCGTTCGGCAGGCGGCAGCGATTCCTTGATCAGAAGGACCGTCGCGACGAACAAGACCGAAGACAAGGCGGCGAGAAACCAGAACGATGCCCGCCAGCCGAATGTGGGAACGATGAGACCGCCGGCGATGGGCGCGAGGACCGGCGCCAACGTCTGCACGGCCATCAGCGTGGCGAATGCCTTTGCGACACCCACACCTTTGCCGAGGTCGACGATGATCGCCCGTGACAGGACCACGCCCGCCGCCCCGAGCGCACCTTGGAGGACGCGGCCGAGGACGAGGATCCAGATACTCGGCGCGAGAGCGCAAAGAACCGAGGCGAGCGCCGAACCGCCGACTCCTATGAGGAGCAGGCGGCGCCTGCCGAGCTGATCGGACTGCGGGCCGATCACGAGTTGGCACAGCCCGAGCGCGAGCATGAATCCGGTGAGGGTGAACTGGGTGAGAGTGGCCGAGGCGCCGAACTCGTCCGCGATTCCCGGCATGCCCGGCAGGTAGGTGTCGATCGCGAATGGTCCGAAGCCGCCGAGCATGGCCAGAACGAAGATGATGTGGGTGGCGATCGGAGCTCTTGAGGCATCGGGCGAGGGTGAGGAGGAATCTGCAGAAGTAGAGCCCCTCACCTCTTCCGCCTTTCGTTCCGAAGATCGTCCCAGGTACGCCACCCTACTCTAGAGTGCGTGCCGAAAAATGAGAGCGGCCCGTCGCATCCGCTGAGGATGCGACGGGCCGCACGCCGTCCGACTTGTCGGGCGAAGAACTTACTCGCCGTACTCGCCGTTGACGAAGGTGATGTTGCCGTTCTGGAAGGTGGAGATCCAGCCACCCTCCTGCGGCTTCTCGTCCTCGGTCGGCCAGCCGAGCTCGGACTCGGGGCCGCCCTGCTCCTCGTAGCGCTCGAGGATCTTGCCCTGAACCACGTAGGCGTTGCCTTCCGGATCGACGAAGATCGTGCCGCCATCGAAGTCCTGGCGCTGGCCCTCTCCGACGGTCTGCGTCTCGCCGGTCGGCGCCCCGAGGTAGCCGGACTCGCCGCCGAGCTCCTCGTACTTGTCGGCGACCGACGCCGGAACCTCTACGGGGCCGTTCGGGCCTTCGATTTCCTTCATCTCGCCGTCGGCGCCTTCGCCCTCGGCACCCTCGGAGTCCGACCCGGTGGCGGAAGCCGCGGCATCGCCGGCTGCCTCGGTGGCGCTGGCGCCGGCCTCGCCCGCGGCGGAGGTCGCCTGGTTCGCAGCGTCGCCTGCCTTGCTTGCGACGTCGTTGTCGTCGCTGCAGGCGGCGACGGAAAGTGCGAGCATGCCGACGATGGCGGGGTACGCGAGTGTCTTCTTCACGTTCATATCTGTAATCCTCTCTGCTGTTTAGCTTTGAGAAACTTTCGCTCGCGAACACGCATTGATTCGCTAAGTAATTGGACAACGTGTTCGCGATGCAGATCGACGGTCTCGTGAATCGAGTACGTCCGCGTCCGCTCAAGTACCTCTCGTATAGTCTCTACCGGCGCTCATGAGCATTTGCCACCTTTCACCCATATGTTTACCAAGGCGAAATACAATCGATTCCAATGCGCTACTCAGTTTTGGGTCGGCTAATCTGCGCTTATCTGGGCAGAGGTGTTGCTTATCTTTGCATGTTAAGCCGCTTAACGTGCGCTCCAATTCAGCGCCGGTTGTGGACCTTTGCCGCAACGAACATCAATATCCCCGAAGCGGCGGCAATGACCGCGCCGGCGCCGAGCATGACCGGGTACGACGCAACGCCCGAAAGAGCGGAAAGGACCATTGGGAAGCCGAAGCCGAGGTAGGCGAGCGTATAGAACACTGCGGTAAATGCGGCGAGATTGGAATTGTGCGCGTACCGCTGAACCTCCAATAGCCCGCACTGAAGTGCCATGCCGTACGCGCAGCCCAGGGTGATCGCCGCGAGGATTCCGACGGCCACCGACCACGGCGTCGATTCGAGCAGGAGCATGGTTACTACGGCCAGGAGCATTCCGGCGAGGATCAGCGAGTAGGTGAGCTTCGCGAGAATGATCGAACCGGGCACGTAGATCCGGCGTGCGAGCTGCTGGACGACGAAGCCCGAACCGAGGGTGAGGACGCACAGCAGCGCCGAGAACGCGACCGGCGCGCTCTGGACGTTTTCCGCTAGTTGCCCGGGAATGATCGCGTATGCGACCCCGGCTGCGCCGAATACCCACGGGGCGGTGAGTGCGACCACGAGCAGGAAACGCGGAGCGGCGAAATGGGTCGCGATCGGCGGGGGCGTGTCGGCCCGGCGGGCTGCCGGAGTCCCGCCGTCATCTTCGCGGGTTGACGCCGGGCGGCGATCGAGCGTTTCGGGCACGACGCTTAGGGCGAGCGCGAACGGGACGGACAACACAATGTGCACGAGGTAGGGGAGAACGTGCGGCGCGGGAGCCCACTGCGCGAGAACGCCTGCGATGGCGGCGCCGACCGCGAAACCCGCTGTGAGCGAGAGACCCTGGCGCCGCGCGCCGGCGAGCCCGTCGGCGGCGAGATCGTAAGGCGGCGAGGAGACCTCCTTGAGCCAGCTGCCGCCCACAGCCATGGCGATGCCGAGTGCGAGGCCGCAGAGCACGCGGCCGATGCCGAGCATGAGTGGGGCGTCACCGCCGATGGCGAGGAATACCGAGCCCGCGATGCCGATCCAGGGTGCAGGAAGGGCGACGGGGCGCCGGCCGAACCTGTCGGACAGCGGAGCCGAGATCGCGAGGCCAGGGACGATGCCGACGACATAGGCGAAAAGGAGGCTGTTGACCACGACTTGGTCGATTCCTTCGCCCGAGTAGAACACCAGCAACGGGGTGAACTGGTTGCCGCCCCACGCGATGAGGAACATCGTCGCGGCGAGGAGAGCCCACGGCGGGGCCTTGTCCAGCAGTCGCGGGGACTCGCGGCGCTTCGTGGCGGGAGCCATCGTCGTGGTCATCAACTCACTCCTTCATCGTCGTTGGAGAGGCGGATTTCGTGGACGCGCTCGAGGTGCGAACGCAACATGGTGGTGAACCGGTCGGCTTCGCCGCGCGCCACGGCCTCCGCGAGCTCGAGGTGCTCATGGCCGATCGCCTCGGTCGAGTGTGCGGAGGCGTGGACGGAGCTCTCGACCATGCGTCGCTGGCGCTCGCGCAGCGAATCGTAGAAACCGAGGATCACCGAGTTGCCTGCCGCCGCGACAATCGCGCGGTGAAAGCGCACATCGAGTTCGGAGAAGTCGGTGAGACTGCGCGCGGCGACGGCTTCGGACTGGGATTCTGCGATTGCTATGAGCTCGGCGTGCAGCGTCTTTCTCTCGGCGCCGGGCATCGAAGCGACGGCGTGGGCCTCGATCGCGACGCGGGCTTCGAGGACCTCTCTCTTCTCGGTGGCGGTCACTGGCGTGACGACCGCGCCGCGCTTCGGATACAGCGTGAGCCAGCCCTCGGACTCGAGACGTTGGAAGGCCGAACGCATCGGTGTGCGGCTCATTCCGAGCTCTCCGGCGAGGGCGTTCTCGCTGATGAGGTCACCGCCGACGATCGTGCCGTCGAGAATCAGTTTCTTCACCGCCTCGTAGGCGAGGATCGCTGCGGGTTGGGTTGCAGACATGCTTGTATACAAGCATGTGCGTAAGTGTGGATTCAAGCTGACGTCGCCTCGTGTGATGGGGGACACCTGTATTCTCGGGCGCATGCGTTTCGGAACATTTATCCCGCAGGGCTGGCGACTCGATCTCGATGGCATCGACCCCGTCGAGCACTGGCCGCGAATGCGGGACCTTGTCACCTCAATCGATGACGGCGGAGTGTGGGATTCAGCGTGGGTCTACGACCATTTCCACTCCTCGCCATTTGTCGAGGACGCCGCTGTGCACGAGGCATGGTCTCTGATTTCGGCGCTCGCCGCGAGTACGTCGCGCGTGCGGCTCGGGCAGATGTGTACGTGTATGGGTTACCGGAATCCGATGTACCTGGCGAAGCTCGCCGCGACGGCGGATGTGATCTCCGGCGGCCGTGTCGAGATGGGTATCGGAGCAGGCTGGTACGAACACGAGTGGAGCGCTTATGGATACGGTTTCCCGCCTGCCGGCGAGCGACTGGGGATGCTCGCCGAGGGGGTCGACATCCTTCGGCAGGCATGGACCACCGGCTCGGTGAACCTCTCCGGATCCCATTACACGGTGGACGACGCCAAGTGCTTTCCGTTACCGCCGCAAGATGGAGGGATTCCGCTGTGGATCGCAGGTGGCGGCGAGAAGAAGACGCTCCGCATTGCGGCACAGTACGCGGACTACACCAATTTCGACGGCACGCCGGAGGGGTTCAAGCACAAGTCGGAGGTTCTCGCTGCGCACTGCGACAACATCGGCCGCGATTTCTCGCAGATTACCCGTAGCGCCAACTACAACATTCTCATCGGAGAGACCGAGGCGGACGTCGCCGAACGGGAAGCCTGGCTGCGAGACCGAATGGTGCGGCTAGTCGGCGAGGAATCTGCGGAACAGCAGTTGCGGTCATTCCGGGGGATGCCGGGGCATGGCACGCCAGAGCAGGTCGCAGAAAAGCTCGACGCGATGAAGGTGTTGGGCATGGACTACGCCGTGTGCTACTTCCCGGACCTCGGGGAAAGCAGGGACAGCTTCGACCTATTCGAGAAAAAGGTTATCCCCGCGCTGTCGTAGCCGATAGGCAAAGGAAAAGGGTCGCTACGAGAACTTTGGTTCCCGCAACGACCCTTTTCTTGTTCTATTGTGCGCGCGGATCGTCTCCCCATCCGGGCAGCGGCCGCGAGAGGCCTAGGTGACCGGGATGATTCCGACGGTCGGAGCCACGCGGCAGTTCGCTTCGCCACCGTCGAAGGCGGTGGTGAGGCCTCCGCGCAGAACGGCGAGCACCTGTCCGCCGCCGGTGTCCGCAACACCGCTCACGGTCGCCGGGCCTTCGGGGTTCATGCCATTGAAGCCCAGCTCCGTGGAGCCTCGACGACCGTTGGCCGGGTTGAACCAATCGACAACGAGTGGCTCGACCTGGTTCTCGGCGACCGGGCCGGTACCGAGCGCGGTGAACACGAAGGCCGTCTGGTGCTCGGGGACGCCCGGGAGCGGCAGGTCTGCCGGTCCCGGGACGGCCGTGATCGTGCCGACCGCAGAGGAGTTGCCGTCGATGCAATTCTCCATGACGGTTGGGTAGAGGAACTGGGCGATCGCCGGCCCGTTCTCCGGAATTCCGACACCCGGCTCGCCCTCGCCGCGGAAGAAGGCGATGAGACGCTCTGCGGACGAGCGGATGTTCTCCGGAACCGCCGGATTCTCGATGGAGCCTTCGACCGAGCCGAGGATCTGTTCGTTCGGGCGGCCGAGCTCGTCGAGGACCTGGGCGCCGGCGGTGGCCGGCGTCAGCGTGGCGACGAGGGCAAGGCCCCCGAGCGCGACCACGGAGCGACGGGCGAGGCCAGACAATGGGCGTCGGTTCACGGTGTCCATCCTTTTGAATCATCTGCGGCGGACGCCGCAGCTCGGAACACAAACAACTGTGACGATTGTGTCAAATGTTATGTGTGATGTAAATCTTACCGAAGTGAAGAGTGTTGCATTCTGTGGTTGTAGTGAATTCGAGTAGCGAATTTGATCGAATTCCCTCCGCAGGGTCGAGGCCCTACGTGTTCTATCTCTCGGCAGATCATATCGTTTCAGCGGCTCGTGACTAATGGCCCCGGGTGGGTAGTGCGGTAATCTCGTAAGGCCGAGAGAGTCGTTTCAGGCGACGCGAGAGCGTGTCGCCCCTCCCGATGTGGGTTCGCCCTAGAGGCTGCGAGCTTCCTTGGTGGCATGCGTGAGCATGTATTCGCTCAATACGACAACACCGGGTGTGGGCATTTTTGTGCTGCGCCTTATAGGAGAACACTTTCGTGACCAGTACCGAGTTCCGTAACGTCGCCATCGTCGCCCACGTCGACCATGGCAAGACAACGTTGGTCGACGCCATGCTCCGGCAGTCGGGCGCTTTCGCCGAACATTCCGAGCTTGTCGACCGAGTCATGGACTCAGGAGATCTCGAGCGTGAGAAGGGCATCACCATTCTCGCGAAGAACACCGCGGTGCTCCGTAAGGGAGGGGGTGCAGACGGGGGCGATCTCGTTCTCAATATCATCGACACCCCCGGGCACGCCGACTTCGGCGGCGAGGTCGAGCGTGGCCTTTCCATGGTCGACGGCGTCGTGCTGCTCATCGACTCCTCCGAGGGGCCGCTTCCGCAGACGCGATTCGTCCTGCGCAAGGCCCTGGCCGCTTCGCTTCCCGTGATCATCGTGGTGAACAAGACCGACCGCCCGGACGCGCGGATTGGCGAGGTCGTCGACGAGGCGCAGGACCTTCTCTTGGACCTCGCGGCCGACCTCGAGGACCCCGACGCACAGGCCGCCGCCGAGAAGGCCCTCGAGCTTCCTGTCGTGTTCGCCTCCGGCCGTGCGGGCAAGGCCTCCATCGAGCAGCCGGCAGACGGCGCCGAGCCGAACGCGGAGAACCTCGACGACTTCTTCAAACTGTTGTACGACGTCATCCCCGCCCCGCGGGGGGATGCCAGCGCTCCGCTGCAGGCCCATGTGACCAACCTCGACGCCTCGAACTTCCTCGGACGAATCGGCCTCGTTCGTATGCACAACGGCACCCTGCGCAAGGGGCAGACCGTGACATGGATCCATCACACGCCGGATGGTGAGCAGTCGACCTCGTCGGTGCGAATCTCCGAGCTGCTCAAGACCAAGGGCGTGGAGCGAGTGCCCGCAGAGGAGGCCGTGGCCGGCGATATCGTCGCCGTGGCAGGTATCCCCGAGATCATGATCGGTGACACGCTCGCCGACCCGGAGAACCCGGTTGCGCTTCCGGCGATCACCGTGGACGAGCCGGCGATCTCGATGACGATCGGTGTGAACACCTCGCCGCTGGCCGGCCGAAACGGCGGCACCAAGCTCACGGCGCGAATGGTCAAGGCCCGCCTGGACCAGGAACTCGTGGGCAATGTGTCGCTGAAGGTTCTCGACACCGACCGCCCCGATGACTGGGAGGTGCAGGGCCGCGGCGAGATGGCGCTGTCGGTCCTCGTCGAGACGATGCGCCGCGAAGGTTTCGAGCTCACCGTCGGCAAGCCCCAGGTGGTCACCCGCCAGATCGATGGCAAGGTGCACGAGCCGATGGAGCACATGACCATCGACACCCCCGAAGAGCATTTGGGCGCGGTCACCCAGCTCATGGCCGCCCGAAAGGGGCGGATGGAGCAGATGAGCAACCACGGCTCCGGCTGGGTGCGCATGGAATTCATCGTTCCCGCCCGCGGACTCATCGGATTCCGGACTGCGTTTATGACCGAAACCCGCGGTGCCGGCATCGCGAACTCCGTATCGCACGGCTTCGAGCCGTGGGCGGGTGAGATCCGCGCCCGCCACACCGGTTCGCTGGTCGCCGACCGTGCGGGCAAGGCGACCGGATTCGCGCTGCTCAACCTCGGCGACCGAGGCGACTTCTTCATCCAGCCCGGTGCAGAGGTTTACGAGGGCGTCGTCGTGGGGGAGAACCCGCGCGCCGAGGACCTCGACGTGAACATCACCAAGGAAAAGAAGCTCACCAACATGCGCTCGGCGACCTCGGATGCCACCGAGACCCTCGCGAAGGCGAAGACGCTGTCCCTCGAGGAGGCGATGGAATTCTGCGCCGGCGACGAGTGCGTCGAGGTAGCCCCGGACGTGGTTCGCGTCCGCAAGGTTCTGCTCAACTCCTCCGAGCGCGCGCGTGACCGTTCCCGCGCGAAGTCGCGGGAGCAGCAGGCGGGTAACTAGGCGAGCAAGGATCGAACGTGGCGAGGAATCGGTCGAGATGGCCGCTGCGCGTGGGCGCAGTGGCCATCCTCCCGGTCCTGCTGGCCGCCTGCGTCGCGGATCCTCCGCCCCCGCGAGTCGTCGGAGCCCAGGGGCCGGCGAGCGTACCACTGTCTGCGGATGCGCTCTCGGTTGTCGTCGATAGCCTCGACCAGGGATTCAATCCTCACTTGCGCTCCGACCTCGGCGCCGACACCGAGCTCCTCGCGGCACTGACTCTTCCCAGCGCCTACGAACGCACCGCCGACGGCCACATGCAGCGCAACAGTGACCTAATCACAGCCGTCACCCAGGTCTCGGAGCAGCCGTTCACGCTTAGGTACGACATCAACACCTCCGCGCAGTGGTCCGATGGCGTCCCCATCGGTGTCGAGGACTTCCGCTATATGTGGCGGAACGTGTCGACCTTCCCGGGCACGGTCGGGGTCACCGGGTATAGGCACATCACCAACATCACCGCCGGGGCCGGCGGGAAAAGCATCGACGTCACCTTCGACGGCGAATACCCGCAGTGGCGCGAGCTCTTCGCGAACCTGCTTCCCGCTCACCTCATGGGCGACGACGCCCAGTCCTTCGCGAACGTACTCGCACAGGGCGCGCCCGCGAGCGGGGGACCTTTCACCGTCGAGAGCGCGGACATGGGAATCGGGCAGATGGTGCTCGCACGCAATGACCGTTATTGGGCCGAGGCCCCGGAGGCGGAGCAAATCGTCATCCGGCTCGCTCGCGATCAGGGAACCCTCGGGCAGGCGGCTCGGGCGAACTCGGCGAAGCTCGTTTCGGTCACCGATTCCGAGACCAACAGACTCGTACTCGACACCGTCGGTGGATTCGAGACTGCGCGGGCGCTCGGCGGCGATCAGCTCACGCTGTCCTGGAACACCAGCGCCGAAGGGCTCGAGGACGCGCGCCTGCGCTCCGCGCTTTCGAATATGGTCGATGCCGCCGCCGTCGGTCAGATCGTCAGCGGCACCGCAGACACCAAAGTCGCCGATTTTCCCTTATCCGGGGACGTCCGCGCCCCACAGGCTCCGGAGATCGCGGAGGCCGAGACCCAGCTCGAGGAGCTGGGATACGCCCGGCGCGGTGGTACATGGCAGAAAGATGGTCGCCCGCTCGACGTCACTCTGGGAGTTGTGGCGGGTGACGAGGCGACGCTCGTTGCCGCCTCGACCGTCGTGGACAGCTTCCGCGCAGAGGGAGTCGATGCGAGGGTGTGGGAGCTCTCCGACGAGAACCTGTACTCCGGGGCACTACCGTACGGACTGGTCAGTGGGGTTGTGACGTGGTCCCCGGTGACCGGGAATCCGCTTACCGCCGCCGACGGGCGATACCGCTGCGTCCCGGAAACCGCCGAACGCACGCCTTCGCAGGCACGCGAGGAGATCGAAGATCTCGTCAACGGCGACGACGACGAAAACGCCTCACCTCAACTCGCCCCCGCGACGGTGACGGAGTTGCAGCCGCCGAGCGATAGCGCCTCCGAGGAGGTCGGCGAGGCGAGTACCACTCCGGCCGATCCCGAGGCCGCGGCGGAAGCGAAGGAAGAGGACGAGGCGAAGGCCGAAGGCAGCGACGAACCGGTGATCTCCGTACCGCTGCCGACCGCGCAGTCGGGTGAGCCCGTGCTCCGTTCGGCTCGGTCCTCGAACCTCTCCGGAATTTGCGACGACAGGATCGATTCCGCGCTCGATACCGCGCAGCGCGGCGCCAAAGCCAGCGGGCTCGGGGCGCTCGGAGCCGCCGATACCGCGCCGCGCCCGAACGGTATGCCCGTCGCGGCGAACTACCCGGAGGAAGTAGGCGAGCTCGTCACGCAGGCGTCGATCGAGGTTCCGCTGTTCCTCGGAGAGCGGCTCATCGGCACCTCGCCGACTTTTGACGGATTCGCGTTTCCCGGCGGCGAAACCTCCACCCACCCACTCGGGCGCGAGCTGTATTCCACCGCAGATTCCTGGAGGACGAGATGACCGGCGAAGGCGACATCCCCGACCTATGCGGCCTGCGGGTCATGGCCGTTCACGCGCACCCAGATGACGAAACGATCCTCACCGGCGGCACCCTGGCGCTGCTAGCAGCCGCGGGAGCGAACGTCATCAACGTCACGTGCACGCTCGGCGAAGAGGGCGAGATCATCGGCGACCTGTGGCAGGGGCTCGCGGCTGCCCAGGCCGATCAGCTTGGCGGTTACCGAGCCGCAGAGCTGAGCAACGCGCTGGGCGCCCTTGGCGTGGCCGCGGGGCCTGTGTTCCTCGGCGGGGTCGGCGCGTGGCGCGATTCGGGGATGGAGGGCTCGGAGTCGTTCTCCCATCCCCGTGCCTTCTCTCGCCCAGATCCGCGCAACGACGAGGCCAAATCCGAGCAGCTCGCGGCGCTCATCGACGCCCACCGTCCGCAGCTCGTGATCACCTACGACCCGGTCGGCTGGTATGGCCACCCCGACCACATCAGGGCGCACACTCTGACCTACGCCGCCGCCGAACGCGCCCGGTGGGCGGTGCCGCGCATCGCGTGGATCGTCGTTCCGCTCAGCGTCCTCGAAGACGACGTGCGCGCATGGGAGGACCCCGCGGCTTCCGGCCGGCTACTTCCCGAGCCGCCGCTTCGTCCCGCCGCGCTGGGGGACCTTCCCGGCTGGCCCGACGAGGAAGTGACCCACGTGGTCGAACTGCCGGCCCACATTCGCGCTCGCCGCGACGCCGCGCTCGCCGCCCATGCCACGCAGCTGCAGCTTCACCCCGATCCCACCGGTGACGCTGCGCCGACCCACCTGGCGCTCACCAACAACATCTGCCAGCAGCTGCCGGTTCGCGAACACTACGTGTCCTTCGACCTGGCGGGTGCAACGAACACCGTCCATGACGTCGGAGGCGCCGGGCGCACCTGGCGCAGGGATCCGCTCGTCCTCGATCCGGAGTCGACCAGGCCGGTACGGGGAGCTTGCATGTCCGCAGACGGCGAGGGTGCGACGCCGCCGGTATGGGACGGACTTGTCGAGGATCTCGAAGGCGCGCGAGGAGGGCAACCACATGAGTGAGGGCACGTCCGCCGTCATGGGCGAAAAGAATGAAACCGAGGGGAAGGACGGTCTGCCGCGCGGCGGCGACGTCGGCGATCCCACGCCTCCCTCCGTGGCGGGTCTGTCCTACGCGCTCGTGTGTCTGGCGATTGCGGCGTCGGTGTCGTGCGTGATCGAGGTGGCGTACCTGTTTCTGCGCACGCCAGAATTCGGTTCGGGGATGACGCTGCCGGTGCCGATCGCGGCGCTGGTGGCCGCAGTGCTCAACACCTGGATGGTCGCCGAGGCGCGCAAATGGTCGCCGAAGCTCGTCGTCCAGGCGTTCCCTCTTATCGTGTGGGTGCTCACGCTGATCTGTCTTCACCTCGGCCCGGGCGGCAACATGCCAGTCCCGCCGAGCGGGCGCGGGTTGTTGCTGCTCATTGGCGGACTCGCCGTGCCCGTGTTCTGGGGGCAGATCCGCTCGTTCAGGCGCCTGGCTGCGGCGACGTAGCCGGGGCCGAAATGATCGGCGCCCCGCCGCCGCGCGGATAACGGGCGATCGTGCCCCACTCTGCGGTGATGCCGGGCGTGATCGCCTCCGCCAGTGCCCACGCCTCGTCGGCCTGCATATCGATGATCCCGTACACGCCCTGCCCGGCCGGAGTGGCGGCCCGCACGTTCGCGACCTTCGCCCACCGCTGGAGCGGATTCTGGGACACCTGCCAGCCGATGATGCCGTCCGCATCGAGCACCGAGCGCTTCGCCTGCAGCGAACCCGAGGACGTGACGAGCCGCCCGCCGACGATGTTGTGGCCCATATTGCGAATGCGATCCCACGACAGCAACAGGAAAAATACGAGCGCGGGCACGATGAACCAGGCGATCCACTTGTCGACGCTCTCGCCACGTTCGAGGCGGAACAGGATCGCCAGCCCGAGCAGGAACCAGAACGGTATGAGCCCGCGGGTGATGCGACGGCGCATGGCAGCGGCCGAATGTTTGCGAAGCGGGGCGCGTACTGGCGCCTCGTCGTCGAGCACGTACTCGGCGACGCGGCGCACGTCCCTGCGGGGAGCGAGCGGGAGCAAAGTCGAGGCATTTCCGCCGCGCTTGGTGCCGGTCATGATCGGCTCGAGCCGCCCACCACCGATAAGTCTGATGAACACAGGAAGGCGCATCTCGACGCCGCGCAGTCGCTGCTTGTCGAGCGCGATGTGTTTCCGCCGCAGGATGCCGTTCTGCACATAGAGCACCCGGCCCTGGTCGATGAGCGCGTACTTGCCGTAGCGAATCGCGTACGCGACCATGCCGAAGAGCCCGGCCACCAGCCACAGGCACAGCGCCTCGGCGATAAGCGTGCGCGGCTGGCCGAGCTCGGTGAATTCCGCGCGCAGCGACACCACAGGTCCCAGCTCGAGCAACCGCTGCTGCATATCGCCCATCTGCAGCGTGATCAGCCACAACGAGAACAGGACACCGAATCCGATCGGCGAAAACGGCGCGAACCGCGACCAGCTGAGCTTCCAGCGCGCGATATCCTCACCGGCGTGTCCGGCCTGCAAATCCGGGTGGTCCGGGTCTATCCCGGCGGCGCGCATGTGCCTGAGTAGTTCCTCCCGCAAAGGCATGACGGCGGAAGAGGCGATGGCGTCGAGACGGAACCTGCCGGCGGCGTCCTTGGAGGAGTCCTGCTGCCCTGTGCCGACCTCGACGATGGAGACTCGCAACAGCCGGTGGAACAGGTCGGATTCGGTGTCGACCGAACGAATGCGTTCCCGTGCGATCGTCACCTGGTTGCGGGTGAAGATGCCCTTGCGCAAGACGATGTGCGAGTCGCCGATGTAGTACGAGGTCGAAATCCATCGCGTCAGGGCGATGAACATGATGAGTCCGAGCAGTCCGAACTCGAACCAATAATTGTCGCGATTGGTTCCGAGCCAAAGTGAGATCACGAAAATCGGCGAAAGCCTGGTGATCATGCCCAAAGGGTCGACGAGCAGCATGCGCCAGGACAGGCGATGCCACGTGGCGTCCGAGAGATCGAGCGTGCCGCGGGCCGAAGTAGACGCCGCTGGGTTCCGCCGCGCTTGCGGTTCTTGTTGCGACTGCTGTGGGGCGCTCACGTCGCATCGCCCTCGTCGAGTTCGGCGATCTTGAGCAGGTGATCCGCGAGGGTCTCCGCATCGGCCAACGGGAGGCCTTTGATCTCGACCGAGCCGTGCGCGGACGCGGTCGATGCGACCACGGAGGCCAGGCCGAGCATCCGCTCGAACATCGAGCGCTTGGTGTACACCGTCTGCAAACGGCCGAGCGGGGCGATGCGGTACTGGTGCGTCCACCATCCGGACTTGGCGAATACGGCCGTCTCCGAGAAATCCCAACGCGCAACCATGTAGCGCCACGTCGGCGCCACGACGAGAGAGAAGAAACCTATCCATGCGGTGGCCGCGGCGGCGACCCAATTCCAGAACGCCATCACGTTATCGCCCCAGAAATACCAGCCGACCTGCAGCGCGACGAGGATGATGATCGACCACATCGATTCCAACGTCCACGCGATGGGCGCCTTGGGGCTCACCCGATAGCGCGGTTCGAGGATCGAGACCTCGGTGTGTTCGAGGTAGTCCTCGAGATCGAATCCGGGAGCGGCGGCGGGGGAGACCTCGCCGTCGGGAACCTCGCTGGGGCCCGGATACTCGCCGTGAGTGACGTCCGGGGCAGTGGGAACTCCGCCGTCATAAGTGGGTGATTCCTGCGACTCGGGCCGGGCGAATTCGTCGTCCGGATCCGGGGCGGCGTGCCGGGGGCGCGACGGGGCGTCGCCGCTGGCATGTGCGAAGCCGAACGGCGGCTCGGGGGTGGACGAATCCCGATAATGAGCAGGCATAGCCACCAGCCTAACGACACCGCGACGGTAAGTTGGGGCACCATGGCGCATATGAATAACGGATCGCACGACGCACGACGCGAACCAGCCGCTTCGCCGGCGAGTACGGCGAAGGTCACAGAAGGGGTCAGCGATTCCGCGATGCGCCGCTGTCTCAAACGAGCCGAGAACGGGCTCGCGTTGTCGACCGAAGAAATCGCGATACTGCTGCACGCGAGCGGGAACCACCTGGACCGCCTCACCGCCGCGGCCGCGCGCAAGCGAGACGCGAAGTTGAACGATGGTGCGAGCGGTTCCGACGATGCCGCGGTGCTCACCTATTCCCGGAAAGTCTTCATTCCCCTCACGCACCTGTGCCGCGATAGGTGCCACTACTGCACCTTCGTCAAGAGCCCCGGGGTGCTGCGCCGAGAGGGGACGCCGCTGTACATGGAGCCCGACGAGGTTGTCGACCTCGCGCGACGGGGCGCGGAACTCGGGTGTAAGGAGGCGCTGTTCACACTCGGCGACCGCCCCGAGGACCGCTGGCCCGAGGCGCGCGAATGGCTCGATGCGCGTGGATACGATTCGACACTGGACTACGTGCGTGCGATGGCGATCCGCGTGCTCGAGGAGACGGGGCTGCTGCCGCACCTCAACCCTGGAGTGATGAGCTGGGCGGAGCTCTCGCGCCTCAAGCCCGTCGCGCCGTCGATGGGCATGATGCTCGAGACCTCCTCGCGCCGCCTGTTCACCGAACCAGGCCAGGCTCACTACGGTTCGCCGGACAAGGACCCCGAGGTACGCCTGCGCACGCTCACCGACGCGGGGCGTCTTGCGATCCCGTTCACGACCGGGATCCTCGTCGGGATCGGCGAGACGCTCGACGAGCGCGCCGAATCGCTGGCCGACCTCGCACGCCTGTCCCGCGAATTCGGACATATCCAAGAAGTCATCGTCCAAAACTTCCGCGCCAAGCCGAAGACCGCGATGGCCGCGACGCCCGACGCCGACCTCGACGGCTACCTCGCCGCAGTGGCCTGCGCACGCCTCGTACTCGACCCGCGGGTCACCGTGCAGGCACCGCCGAACCTCGTCGACGACGAGGAGATCGCCCTTCTCGTGGACGCCGGGATCGACGACTTCGGCGGCATCTCGCCTCTGACGGCGGACCACGTCAACCCCGAGCGTCCCTGGCCGCATCTCGACGACTTGTCCAGGATCTGCGTCGAACTCGGATTCGACCTGCGCGAGCGGCTCACCGTGCATCCTCGTTATATCGCCGCGGGGGCCGCGTGGATCGACCCGCGGGTGTCCGGACACGTCGCCGCGCTTGCCGATTCCCGCGGTCTCGCCGCGCGGGCGGAGGACGGCGGCTCGCGTTCGCCCGCGCCCCTGCCGTGGCAGGAGCCGGACGAGTCTTTCGAATCCTTCGGGCGCATCGATCTCGGTGAATCCATCGACACTGAGGGCCGCCGCACCGAGACGCGTTCCGACATCGACCAGGCATTCGGCAACTGGGACGCGATCAGGGAGGCCGCCGCTCGCATCGGCGCCGCGGAGGCCGCCGGGGCCTCGGCTCCCGGGCGCGCTGACTCGGAGGTGCTCGCCGCGCTGCGTGCTGCCGAGTCCGACCCCGCCGGGCTCAGCGACGCCCAATACCTCGCGCTCGCCGGTGCCGACGGCGACGGTCTCGCCGCGCTCGCGGCCTTGGCGGATTCGATCCGCGCGGACGTGGTCGGCGACGATGTCACCTACGTCGTCAACCGAAACATCAACTTCTCCAACATCTGCTACACCGGCTGCCGATTCTGCGCATTCGCCCAGCGCAAGGGGGATGCGGACGCGTTCTCGTTGTCGCCGGGGGAGGTCGCCGACCGCGCCTTCGAGGCCCACACGACGGGCGCGACCGAGGTGTGCATGCAGGGCGGTATCGACCCGGACCTGCCGGTCACCGGCTACGCGGATCTCGTTCGCGCGGTCAAGGACCGAGTCCCTGGGATGCACGTCCATGCGTTCAGCCCCATGGAGATCTCCAATGGCGCGTCCCGCTCCGGTCTGTCCGTGCGCGAATGGCTCACCGGTCTCAAGGAAGCCGGACTGGACTCGATCCCGGGCACCGCAGCCGAGATTTTGGATGACGACGTGCGCTGGGTACTCACCAAGGGGAAGCTTCCCGCCGCCGAGTGGATCGACATCATCGAGACCGCGCACTCTGTGGGAATTCGCTCGAGCTCCACGATGATGTACGGCCACGTCGATGCGCCGTCCCACTGGGTGGCACATCTGCGCACGCTGCGAGGGATCCAGGAACGCACCGGTGGGTTCACCGAATTCGTGCCCCTGCCGTTCGTTCACCACAGCGCCCCGCTGTATCTCGCCGGCGCCGCACGCCCGGGCCCCACGCGTCAGGAAAACCTCGTTGTGCACGCGCTGGCCCGGCTGATGCTGCATGGCGAGATCGATAACGTTCAGACCTCGTGGGTGAAGCTGGGGATCACCGGTACGCAGCGAATGTTGCAGGCAGGCGCGAATGACCTGGGCGGAACGCTGATGGAGGAGACGATCTCCCGGATGGCGGGCGCAGAGAACGGTTCGGAGAAGACGCCGGACGAGCTTCGCGAGATCGGCGCCGGCATCGACCGCCCAGTTGTCCAGCGGGACACCTTCTACGGGCGCGTCCGGTCAGTGCCGCGGGTCTCTCTCATGGTCGAGTAACACCTGTCCGGGAACCGGGCGAGCCCACTTTTCCCAGCTAAGCCTAAGCTTAGGGGCCGTGTTCGTGGGTGACTCGCATTGGGGTCGTTGCACCCGGTGTCTTAACATGGAATGAGTGCGGTGCATCGGAAGTCGGTGCACGCGAAATTCGCGCCACATCACTGCGGTCGGTTCGCTCTGCCCGGCGGATCGGCATCTCGCGAGTCAGTGATCTTCGAGGAAAGGAAATCACGGCGACATGACATACGTGATTGCGGAGCCTTGCGTCGACGTCTTGGACAAGGCGTGCGTCGAAGAATGCCCCGTGGACTGTATTTACGAGGGTGGACGCATGCTGTACATCCACCCCGACGAGTGTGTCGACTGTGGCGCCTGCGAACCCGTATGTCCCGTGGAAGCGATCTTCTACGAAGACGACGTTCCGGACGAGTGGGAGGAGTACACGGCTACCAACGCGGACTTCTTCGAAGAGCTCGGCTCCCCGGGTGGCGCTGCGAAGACCGATCCGGGTGAGGACACCGACTTCGTCAAGAAGCTCCCTCCCATGGGCGAGGACTAGGTCCTACGTTGTCGGCCGCGACGAACAATAACGGGCGTACGCCGGTCTCGAGCCGGCTCCCCGTATTCCCCTGGGACACACTGTCCGACGCGCGTTCGCGTGCGTCGGCTCACCCGGGCGGTCTGGTCGACCTCACCGTGGGTGCGCCGGTCGATGACGTCGACGAAGGCATCCGGCGGGCTTTGGGGGACGGCGCGGCGTTTCCCGGGTACCCCACAACTCATGGGACGTCCGCGCTCCGCGAGGCCGCTGCTGCCGCGATGCAGCGCCGTTTCGGCGTGCCGGGGATCGATCCGCAGTCGGTGCTCCCCGTCATCGGTACCAAGGAAGTCGTTGCGGGCCTGCCGTCGCAGCTTGGACTCGGCGCCGGGTCGACCGTCGTCATCCCGGAAATCGCTTACCCCACCTACGAGGTCGGCGCGCTTATCGCCGGCGCCCAGGTGGTGCGCGCGGACTCGCTGACGCAGCTCGGCCCGGAGCGGCCCGACCTGTTGTTCATCAACTCCCCGTCGAACCCGACGGGCAAGGTGCTCGGTATCGATCACCTACGCAAGGTCGTCGAATGGGCGCGTTCGCGCGGCGTAATCGTGGCGGCGGACGAGTGCTACCTGGGTCTCGTGTGGGAGGGCAGTGCGCCGTCTATCCTCGACCCGGAGGTGTGCGACGGAGATTTCACCGGGCTGCTCGCTCTGCATTCGCTGTCGAAGTCGTCCTCCCTGGCCGGCTATCGCTCGGGTTTCATCGCCGGCGACCCCGTGCTCGTCGACGAGCTTCTCACCCTGCGCAAGCACGCCGGCTACATCATGCCCATGCCCGTGCAGGCCGCCACCACTTTCGCGCTTCAAGACGACGCGCACGTCGAGACGCAGCGGGAACGCTACCGCCGGCGCCGCGCGGAGCTTCTTCCTGCTGTCGAGGCCGCGGGTCTGCGAGTAGACGACTCCGAGGCCGGTCTCTATCTCTGGGCCACCCGAGATGAACCGTGCCGGAACACCGTGGACTGGCTCGCGGGCAAGGGAATCCTCGTCGCTCCCGGTGAGTTCTACGGGCCGCGGGGCGCCACTCACGTGCGAATCGCCCTCACTGCGACGGACGAGGCCGTCACGGAAGCGGCGAAGCGACTTCGCAGCTGAACGTCTACCGGCGCACCGCGTGCGGACGATTGAGCGTGCGGTTCCGGTGGAGGTGCACTGTGAATGCACAGTCACAATCTAGCGAGATAACGAAAGTGCCCGGGGTGGCGGTTTCTAGTGGTCGACGCAACACTGCTGTTAGTTGGTGGTGATTAGATCACGCAGACGCTCGGCTGGGGTATCCCAGTCGAGCGTTTTGCGTGGACGGCCGTTGAGTTCCTGGGCGACGTGCTCGAGATCGGTAGGACTGTGAACGCTCAGGTCGGTGCCCTTGGGGAAGTACTGCCGCAGCAGGCCGTTGGTGTTCTCGTTGCTTCCGCGCTGCCAGGGGCTGGCAGGGTCGCAGAAGTAGACCTGCATGTCGGTGGCGACCGTGATCTGCTTGTGTCGGGCGAGTTCGGCACCTTGATCCCAGGTCAGCGATCCGCGTAGGTGCGCGGGCAGATCACCGATCGCGGTGATGAGCGCGTCGCGGACCTGTTCGGCGTCGTGCCCGTCGGGCAGGTGCAGCAACATCGTGTAGCGGGTGGCACGCTCGACGAGAGTCCCGATCACGGATTTGTTCTGCTCACCGGTGATCAGATCCCCTTCCCAATGCCCGGGAACAGCGCGGTCGTCCACTTCGGCGGGACGGTCGCTGATCATTACCATCGGGTCGACGAACCGCTGATACCGCTCACCTTCTTTCCGCTGCGGCTTACGCTTGGTCCGCCCAGTCCGGAGTGCGTGCTGCACTTCCTTCTTCAGACCGCCGCGGGCTTGGAAATACAGCGCTTGATAGATCGTTTCGTGGCTCACCCGCATGCTTTCGTCGTCGGGATGATCCCGCCGCAGACGGTGCGAGATCTGCTCCGGCGAAAGTTTTCTCGACAAGCCTTCCTCGACCGCTGCCCGCAGGACTTTGTTCACCACCAGTTTGGACCGCTTCGGCCGCACCCGCGCCGCCGCCGCATCCCGATGCGCCTGATGCGGCAGATACCGGCCAGCGATACTGTGCTCGCGTACCTCGCGGGAGATGCTGGAGACATTCTTGCCGATCCGGGCAGCGATCGTGCGCATCGAATCCTTGACCACCAGCCCATCGGCGATCGCAATCCGGTCATCGAGAGATAGGTAACGGGTACTGATCACCGGAGATGCTGCGGCGTCTACGCAGGTCGCACTAGTCACGGTTTGTTTGTAGACCGTGCCGGATCGATAATCCACGACCCGACCGTCCGGATAGATCCGCGTGTTGCGGGTACGACGGATTCCCTGACGCCAGTCCCGGCCGGTGCGCTCGTTGACTCCCACCTCGCGGGCCGCGCGCGCTGCGGTCCAACCCTGATCCATCAACTCGAGGAACCGTTTCTTGGCCTCCGGCTTACCGAACGCCCGCGGGGCAGCGTCAACCAGACCAGCAGCGACCAAAATTCGACGAGCCACGCAGAACGCCACACCGCACTCGATCGCTGCCTTGTTGATCGACCCGGTGCGATCGAACACCTCCACGATCTGCCTCGAGTCGGCCGGCTTGCCCGCTCCACGCAGGCGCCCCACCGGCCGACCGATCGCCCGCAAAATCGCATAACACCGCTGCCGTGGCACACCCACCACCACAGCGGCTTCCTTCACCGGAACCCCGGCATCAACCAGCCGCGCTAACTGGTCACCGAACTGAACACAGTCCTCCTGAAACGACATGATCGCCGCAACCTCTCATCTGAGAGTGTTGCGACGATCATGTGAACCCGCGGGTGACCGGGCACTTTCGTTATTCGGGCGCGTTCGCGCCGCCAGGCATCTCGTGCTCGGCTAATCCGTGACGTATGCACCGCTGTCCGCATGGAAAACGGAGTTGATCGCCGACAGTATCGCGAGCACGACCACGACGGCGAGAGCCGCGAAGATCTGCGCCCGGGCAGCTTCGTCGGTGAGCATGAGCGCGCCGAGCGCGAGTATCACGACGATGGCGAGGTAGCTCAACCACGGGAAGAGCCACATCTTGACCTCGAGAGGCCCGCGGCGTTCGAGCTTGCGGCGCAGGGCGATCTGCGAGAGCGCGATGGCGATCCACACGACCAACAACGTCGCGCCGACGGCGTTGAGCAGGAACGTGAGAAGGTCCTCCCAATCGAGCCACTGCAGCGCAACGGCGACGAACCCGAAGAACACCGACACGTACACGGCGACCGACGGCGACGAAGCCTTGTTGGTACGCGCGAGAATGCGGGGCCCGTCGCCCTGCTTTGCCAGCGAGAACGACATCCGGGACGTGCCGTAGATCTGGGCGTTGAATGCCGAGAGCAGTGCAAGCACGATGATGACCTCGAGGAAACCCACGACGCCGGGAATCTCCGCCATCCGGAGTACGGCGGTAAACGGGCTCTGCTCGGCGGTCTCCGCGTCCCTGAGGGTGTCCCAGGGCAGCAACGTCGCGATGACGAGTACCGAGCCGACGTAGAACACCGAGATGCGCCAGATCACCGAACGGACGGCGAAGCCGACGTTGCGGCCCGGATCGTCCGATTCCGCGGCGGCGATCGCGACGATCTCGATGCCGCCGAACGCGAAGGCGACGGCGAGCAGACCGGCGGCGACGCCGCTCCATCCATTCGGCATGAATCCGCCGTGGTCGAGCAGATTCGCAGTACCGACGGCCGAGTCGCCGGGGAGGAGCCCGAAGATGAGGAGAATGCCGATGACGAGGAAGCCGACGATGACGGCGACCTTGATGAGCGCAAACCAGAACTCGAACTCGCCGAATGCGCGAACCCTGACGAGATTGACCACAGCGAAGAAGACCATGCACACAAGTGCAGGGATCCACGGAGAGACCCCGAACCACGCACCCATGATCGCTGAGGCTCCGGTCATTTCCGCGCCCATGACCATGATCAGCATGAACCAGTACAGCCAGCCGACCACGAAGCGCGCATGACGGCCGAACGCGGCACCGGCATAGGTGGCGAAGGATCCGGCCGCGGGCATTGCGGCGGCCATCTCGCCGAGCATCCGCATGACGAGAACGACGATGAACCCGGCGACGATGTACGACAGGAGAACTGCCGGCCCGGCAGTGGAGATAGCGGCGCCCGTTCCGAGGAACAGTCCTGCGCCGATCGCCGAACCAAGTCCCATCATGGTGAGATGGCGCCTGGCCATTCCCGGCGAAAGTTGGCCACCGAAACTCGCTGCCGAGTTCTCGGTGGCCTGAACGCCGGTTCCGGCGGCGTCACTCCCGGGGGCGTTTCCGTGCGCCTCAGTCATTCTTGTGGAGCTCCGAGTTGAGTTCGACGCCTTCGGACTTCCACGGCACGACCTCGACGGCGCCGGAGGTGGAGTTGCGGCGGAACAGCAAGTTATCGCGGCCGGAAAGGTCGCGAGCCTTGATCGTCTCGTGGTCGGCCCACGCACCGAACTTGAGCACGACCTTCGTGCCCGCGGTGACGTAGAGGCCGGCTTCCACGACGCAGTTGTCGCCGAGGGAGATACCGATTCCCGAATTCGCGCCCAGGAGGCAGTTCTCGCCGATGGAGATGGTTTCCTTGCCGCCACCGGACAACGTGCCCATGATCGAGGCTCCGCCACCGATGTCGGAGTTCGCCCCGACGACGACGCCGGCGGAGATGCGTCCTTCGACCATCGATGGGCCGAGCGTGCCGGCGTTGAAGTTGACGAAGCCCTCGTGCATGACAGTCGTGCCCTCGGCGAGGTGCGCCCCGAGGCGCACTCGGTCCGCATCGCCGATGCGTACGCCCGAAGGCACGACGAAATCCACCATGCGGGGGAACTTGTCGATTCCGTAAACGATGACCGGTCCGCGGGCCTGCAGCTTGGCGCGGGTCTTGTCGAAGCCCTCCACCTTGCAGGAACCGTGGTTGGTCCACACCACGTTCGACAGCAGGCCGAATTGTCCCTCGAGGTTCGCGTAGTGCGGCGGGATCAAGCGGTGGGAGATGAGGTGGAGGCGAAGGTAGACATCCATCGCATCGATGGGCGCTTCGGTGAGGTCCGCGATAGTGACCTCCACCGCCTTCAACTCGACCTCGCGCTGCGGGTCGACGCGAATGATGTCGCGTAGGTCTTCCGGGATCTCGTCCCCGTCCAAGAATTTGTGGCCGGACGTCTCCGCCGCGCCGAGCTGCGGCTCCGGGTACCACACATCGAGAACCGTACCGTCTGTTGTCATCGTCGCCACGCCGATGGCGACTGCTCCATGTGCACTCATAATCACCAGGTTACCGGCCCGAGCGGGAGAAAAACCCACAGGCCATGCCGAAATCGTCGCGGCGCTAGGGTGGAGGGGTGAACGAAACGCCACCCACTGCACACGGTCCGCAGTCTTACACCCTGGACCTGCGGCAAGACCCGGTGTCGTTGACCCGGGCGCTAGTCGACATACCGAGCCCCTCGCGCGACGAGCGCGCTATCGCCGACGCCGTGGAAGCGGCGCTCGCCGAGGTCGTCGCCAGCCGGGGGCAGCCGTTCGATGCGGCGACCGGCTCTACGAGGATAGAGCGCGTCGGTAACTGCGTGGTCGCGCGGACCGAGAGAGGGCTGCCGTCGCGGGTTGTCCTCGCCGGACATCTCGACACGGTTCCCATCGCGGATAATCTTCCCTCCGCCGTCATCTCCGAGGAAGAAGACGGCGAGCAGGTGGACAAGATGTATGGCTGTGGCACGAGCGACATGAAGGCCGGCGACGCGGTGTTCCTGCACCTGTTCGCCGAGCTCGCGCAGTCGCAAGACCTGGCTCACGATCTCACTCTCATCATGTACGACTGCGAGGAGATCGAGGCATCGGCGAACGGGCTCGGCGCGCTGCAGGCGGTCCGCCCCGATCTGCTCGACGGCGACCTTGCGATTCTGGGTGAGCCCACCGACGGGCTCATCGAAGCCGGATGCCAGGGGACGCTACGGCTGCGCGTGCATTCGCGCGGGGTGCGCTCCCACTCCGCGCGCAGCTGGCTCGGGGACAACGCCCTGCACCGGCTCGCGCCGGTATTCGAGGCGTTGGCGCGATACACCCCTCGCAACGTCGACATCGACGGATGCACCTACCGCGAAGGCCTGCAGGCTGTACGGGTGCTTGGCGGTGTGGCCGGCAACGTGGTGCCGGACACGGCCTGGGTGGACGTGAATTTCCGATTCGCCCCCGACCGCTCTCCGCACCAAGCTCTGCAGCACGCCGTCGACGCCCTCGGCCTGGAGCCAGGCGCGCGTTTCGATCCCGAGAGCGGGCCCGGCGCCGAACCCTGGTCGATCGAGGCAGGCGCACCTGTGGAGGATCTCGCGGAAGATCACCTTCCCGATGACGGCGCCGGTACTTCGTCTCCCAGGACCGGCACCGCCTGGCAACTCACGGATATGTCGCCCGGGGCGCTCCCCGGACTGGACAACCCGGCGGCCGCCGCACTCGTCCGCGCCGCGGGTGGGCAGGTGCGCGCCAAGTACGGCTGGACGGACGTGTCCCGGTTCGCGGCCGCGGGCGTGGCGGCGGTCAACCTGGGTCCAGGCGACCCCGGGATGGCCCACAAGCGCGACGAATTCTGCCGTGTCGCCGAAATCGGGCGCGTCACCGGTTTCCTCCGCGAATATCTCACCTCACGCGGCAGCGAGTGAGTGCGTGCACAATATCTAGGAGAAGCTACTCGACGAATGTGAGGTCCAGGCGGCCGCCTGGCTCAAGGAAGGCTCTGTAGATGTCCTTGGATTTCCCGTTCCGCCTACGTGGACCCGTGATGGTTCGCGATGGTGAACCGTTGTCGTCGACAACGGATTCCCGCCTCCTCGATACGCAGGCTGATACCGATTGGCTTCACACCGACCCGTGGCGGGTCATGCGTATCCAGAGTGAATTCGTCAACGGTTTCGGTGCACTGGCGGAGCTGCCCGACGCGGTGAGCGTCTTCGGCTCGGCCCGCACGAAGCCGGGCGACGAATACTACGAGCAGGCCGTGGCACTCGGCGCCGCTCTCGCGGAAAAAGGCTACGCCGTCGTCACCGGTGGTGGTCCCGGCCAGATGGAGGCGGCGAACAAGGGGGCCCGGGAGGCCGGAGGCTTCTCCGTCGGATTGGGGATCGAGCTGCCACACGAGCAGGGACTCAACGGGAATCTCGACCTGGGCATCCATTTCCGGTATTTCTTCGTCCGCAAGACGATGTTCGTCAAGTACTCGCAAGCCTTCGTGTGCACGCCGGGAGGGTTCGGGACGCTGGACGAGTTGTTCGAGGCCGTCACGTTGGTGCAGACGAAGAAGATCACGCGCTTCCCGATCGTGCTTCTCGGCACCGAATTCTGGGGCCCGCTCGTCGACTGGATCAAGAACTCCCTGGCCGCGGAAGGGATGATCTCCCCGGACGATCCCGACCTGATCCTGTGTACCGACTCGATCGACGAGGCAGTCGAGCATGTCGTGCAGTCGCACCGCGAGGCTATTGCAGCCAAGGTCGAACGCGGGGAGAGCAACGACCTGACAGGGCGGCGATAGAATGTACGAAACCCCGAGGTCGGAGGTATCTCATCCGCGTTTTTCGGTCTGTGTCTTCTGTGCTTCGTCGGTGAAGGAACCCGGCGCATTGGCGCTGGCTCGGGAACTCGGTGAGGCAATAGGCGAACGCGGTTGGCGCCTGGTGACCGGCGGCGGAAGCGTGTCGATGATGGGCGAGGTAGTCGAAGGCACCCGGGCAAAGGGCGGCTATACCCTTGGCGTGATCCCCGAGAAGTTGCGCGCCAGGGAAGTCGCCGACATCTACTCCGACGAGCTCGTCGTGGTCGACACTATGCGCGAGCGTAAGCGCGCCATGGATGAAGCCTCGGACGCGTTCATCATCCTTCCGGGCGGCATCGGCACCCTCGAGGAATTCTTCGAGGTGTGGACGTCGAGGTTCCTCGGCTTCCATGACCGTCCCGTGGTGATCTGCGACCCCGATGGCTTCTACGCGCCGCTCCTGTCGTGGCTCGAAGACCTGGTCGAACGCGGTTTCGTGCAGGAGTCCGCGATGCGGGCGTTGCACGTATCGGCGTCGGCCGAGGAGACTCTCGACCTATGTAGTGGAGCCTCGGATCGACGATGACCACCCCACATCCGGGCTCGGATCCACGCCCGGTGGCCACGTTATGTGGGCGCCGGGTGGCCGCCGATCGCGGGCTGATCATGGCGATTGTCAACCGCACGCCGGACTCATTCTTCGACAAAGGCGCGACGTTCGACGACGCCCCCGCGATGGAGCGGGTGCGCAACGCGGTCGCCGATGGCGCGGACATCATCGACATCGGCGGGGTCAAGGCCGGGCCGGGCGACGATGTCGACGCCGCCGAGGAGATCCGCCGGGTGGTGCCCTTCATCGAGGCGGTGCACGGCGAGTTTCCGGACGTGTTGCTTTCGGTGGACACCTGGCGCAGCGAGGTCGCGGCTCCGGCCGTCGCCGCCGGCGCGACGATCATCAATGACACGTGGGCCGGATACGACTCGACACTTGTTCACACCGCCGCCGAGAACGGCGCCGGGTTCGTGTGCTCGCACACCGGCGACGCGATCCCGCGGACCCGCCCTTATCGGGTCGGTTACGAGGACATCGTCGGATCGGTGCGGGGCGAGCTCGCCGCCGCTGCCCACGCCGCCGCCGACGCCGGGATACCTCAGGACGCCATCATCGTGGACCCGACCCACGACTTCGGCAAGAACACCCACCACGGACTTGCCCTGTTGCGCAGCCTCGGCCCGCTCGTCGAGCTCGGCTACCCGCTGCTGATGGCGCTGAGCAACAAGGATTTCATCGGCGAGACCCTGGACCTCGGGGTCGACGAACGCGGGGAGGGGACCCTGGCCGCGAGCGCTGTCGCGCTGTGGCAAGGCGCCCGCATCCTGCGTTGCCACGACGTCCGGGGAACGAGACGAGTCGCCGAGATGGTCGCGTCGATCGAGGGGACGCGCCCACCGGCGCGCGTCACCCGAGGTCTGATCTAGGCTCGCAGGTACATGGATGCGCGCTTTCGAGGCGCGGAGAGGGAGCTCGGGAATTGGCGGCATACAGCGGTATCGACACCTTCGACGGTGCGCAGTGGACGGTTGCCGAGCTCTCCTCCGCGAAGCGTGGCCGTCGCGTGTCCGTGGTCCTTCCGGCGCTCGACGAGGAACGCACCATCGCAGATGTCATCGCGTCGATACTTCCGCTGACTACCGATGCCGGTTTCGGACTGGTCGATGAGCTCGTCGTCGTGGACTCCGGTTCGTGCGACAGCACGCGCGAGGTGGCACGGGCTGCCGGTGCGCGTGTCGTTGGCGTCGAGGAGATCTTCCCCGACGGCGGCGCACAACTTGCGCCGAGGCCGGGTAAAGGGGAGACCCTGTGGCGTTCACTCGCCGCGACGAGCGGGGACATCGTCGCGTTCGTCGACACTGATCTGCGTGACCCGTCCCCGGGGTTCGTGCCCGGCGTGGTCGGCCCGCTGCTGGTTTCCCGGCGGCCCGTACTGGTCAAGGGCTACTACCGCCGCCCGCTCGTTGGGGAGGGGAGCGTAGATCCGTTCGGTGGTGGCCGCGTCAACGAGCTTGTCGCCAAACCGCTGTTGGCATCGTTCGTCCCGGAGCTCGCTGAGCTGAGGCAACCACTCGCCGGCGAGTACGCCGTTCGCCGAGACTTCGCCGAAGCGGTACCGTTCGCGGCCGAATACGGCGTGGAGATCGGCCTCGTCCTCGACGCGGTTCGGCTCCACGGGCCGGAGGGAATCGCGCAGGTGGACCTCGGATCACGAGAACATCGGCACCGCTCTCTGCAGTCGCTCGCGCACACCAGCCGGCATGTCATCGAAACGTTTGCCCGTCGCCGCGGGCTGCCGGTTGCCGAGGAAATCCTCGCACCTGACCGGCCGCCGATGCGCGAGGTGCGTGCGCCAGGAGCCGGCCCTGTGGCGCCGCCGTGCAGGCCGCCAGGGAATGTGGCGACCGGTTGATCGGAAGCTCCGCCGTCATATGTGAGGGGTCCTGTCGACCGCCCCGTAAACTGGGAGCGGTGGGTAAGGCCTCCGGGCAAGTCGATAGCTAAAGGAAGCAGGCCTCGAATGCTCAGCGTCTTCGTATACGTCGTCGGGACCGTCGTGGTCGCGGCGATCATCTTCGTCGTGGCAGTGCTCCTGGCGGGGCGCGGCGAACCGCTCCCGCCCGTCGAAGCCGAGCAGACGCTCACGCGCCTACCACAAAGCGGTGTGACCGGCGACGACGCCCGCGATCTCCGTTTCGGGGTCCGTGCGCGCGGATACGACATGGCGGAAGTCGACTGGGCTATCGATCAGCTTGGCGCCGAGATCGACAGGCTGCGCGCGAACGGGTCCACGAGGTCCGGGGAAACCACGGAATCGGCGGAGGATTCGGCTACTCGGGCTTAAGTCTTACGCGCACATTTTCCCCGCGCTAAAATGGACGAATCCTCCCCGCGATACGCGCGGATGGCACACGGTGCCACCGCTCGCGGCCGGAGAATCGAGTAGTGGGACAGTCCCGGAAAGAGAGTGCAGCAGATGGCGGCGATGAAGCCCAGGACCGGCGACGGACCGATCGAAGCGGCCAAGGAAGGCCGCGCAATTGTGATGCGAGTTCCGGTCGACGGCGGCGGACGGCTCGTCGTCGAGCTGACGCAGGAGGAGGCCGAGGCCCTCAGCGTCGAGCTCGGGAAGATCACCGGCTGACATTCCTGCAGACCACCGAAAGTTTCGGGGCCGCCGCGGCCGCGCCCAGCGTGCGCCCGGCGGCCTTTTCGTTCCCGAACAGAGGTTTCATGACTAGCTCGGTGCCGGACTTCGCACCCGCCATCGCTCTCCGCCGCGCCTTGCCGTTACTGCAATGCCCGGTGTGTGGATTCGAACTTACCGAGTATGACGGCGGAGTTCCGAGCCGGCGCGTTCGTACTCTCGGCTGCAGCGGGGGACACCGTTTCGATACGGCGAAACAAGGGTATGTGACGCTGCTGGGATCCGCGGGGCGCACCAGCGGGGGAGATGATGCCGCCCAACTGGACAAGCGAGAGGCGGTGTTGTCGGCGGGGCACTTCGACCCGCTCGTCTCGCGCATAGTGGACGCGGTTCGACCTGCGCTCGGTGTCGGGGGAGTGCTGCTCGACTGCGGCGCCGGGACGGGCTTTTACCTACGCAGGATCCTCGACTCCTGCGAAGGCGCCATCGGTATCGGTACCGAGATCTCCTCGGCTGCGGCGCGGCGGTTGGCGAAGGCGCACCCGCGGGCGGCCGCGATCGTCGCGGATACGTGGCGGGGACTTCCGGTCGCCGATGGCTCGGTAGACGCGCTTACCGTCGTATTCGCGCCGCGCAACGCCGCGGAATTCGCTCGGTGCCTGCGTCCCGGCGGGCTGCTCGTCGTGGCGTGGCCGGGGCAGGATCATCTGTCCCCATTGCGCGCGGACCTCGGGATGCTCGACATAGAAAAGGACAAGGAAACAAGGCTAGGTGCCGAGCTCAAGGAGTACTTCGACCTCGACGAGGGGGCGAGTTCGACAGTCACGTCGGAACTCCGGTTGAGTCCGAATGAGGCAGTGGGAATTGCGCTCATGGGTCCATCCGGAGCGCGCATCGGGGACGAAGAAATGCGGCGGCGAGTCACGGAACTCGGACGGGACGCGTATGCGGCCACGTTGACGGTTAATGTTTCCGTGCTGCGCAAGCGGTAGGGCGGAATGCGGATAACCCGTGGGCGGTGCCGGCTACGCCGTGAGAATCGACATTCCATCGCCGAGCGGCAGGCGCGTGATGCGCGCGGACTCGGGAAGGCCATCGACATCATCGAAGAACGAGATCGAATCGAGGACGACGACCGCGCCACCGCCGACGAGTTCGAGACCACGCGTGGCGAGCGCCTTTGCCTCGACCTCGCCGTCATGGGCCACCACAAGACCGTACGTGCCCGCCGCCAACTTGCCCATCACCTCGAGCGGGCGGGCGGCGATGACGCGGCACGAGCTCGCGGGGAACCCCGCAGCCTTGACGGCCTTCTTTCCGGCTTCGGAGTGATGCGGGTCCGAAGTGATCGCGGTGACCATGCCGGGTTTGGTTCCACCAGCCGCGGAAGACATGCCCGTGAGAATGGACAAGGCGACCACCCCGGGCGCGGAACCGATGTAGACGGCCGAACTGGCCTGCGACATCGAAGCAAGAAGCTGGAGTAAAGCGGTGGCGTTGGCGTCCGGGGCGTGCCCGCCGAGCTCGGAGCTTTCCTCCCTGGCTACCCGAAGGGCCTCGGCGAGAGCTGACTTTTCCGAGTCGTCGCCTGTGGCCCGGTCCGGTTCCGCCGAACCCAAACACTGCTCGTACAGAGCACTCAGTCCGGTCGGATCCGCCTCACCTGAACCCACAGTCACACCTGCCCCTTTGGTATCGCTACCTGCGTTGTTGCCGTTCGATTACGGGCTACAGCCTAACCTGTGGGGCTACCGGCAGGCCGGAGAACTGCCGTCGGCGTGTTTGTCGGGTATTCGAAGATTCCTTCACATTCTCAGGGCACACACAGCGCAACACTACGTGGGGCCCAGTCCTATTCGGCAAGGTGTAGACAGATGGCCCGGACCCACCCTGTTCGGGCGCAGGAAGGAGGCGTCGGGTGTACGAGTTCCCGAATACGCCGAACACGCATCGGCCCGCTGACGTCGGAGTGGGCGCAGTGCATGAAGGCGACGCCGGTTCCGCCGCCGAGATCGAGGCCGCCACCGCGGCGTTCGATCGCTCGGGGGACAAGGCCGACCTGCCGTCGTGGAACCGGATCGTCGCAGACCACGGCGACCGCGTGTACAGACTCGCCTTCCGTCTGACGGGCAATGCCCAAGACGCCGAGGACCTCACGCAGGATGCGTTCATCCGCGTGTTCAAGTCCCTCGACCGCTACAAGCCGGGCACCTTCGAGGGGTGGATGCACCGCATCGTCACGAATCTCTTCCTGGACCAGGTTCGCCGTAAGGCACGCATCCGGATGGACGCGCTGCCCGAGGACCAGGAACGCCTTCCGTCCGGGCACAGTGGTCCCGAGCAGGTCGTCGTCGGCGAGACTTTCGATCCCGTACTCCAGCGGGCGTTGGACAACCTTCCGCCGGACTATCGCGCAGCCGTCGTTCTGTGTGATATCGAAGATCTCACCTACGAACAGGTCGGCCGCATCCTCGGAATAAAGATGGGCACCGTGCGAAGCCGAATTCACCGTGGACGAGCCGCCCTTCGCGCCGAGCTCGCAGCGGGCGGGGTCAACTCGATGGCCGAGGCTTTGGGCGGTAATTGACGCGTCTCGGCGCATATACTGGGGCAACGTGAAGGTGCCCGGTCGCCGTTGCACGTCGAAGGAGTTTCGGTGAGCACAGGCACGCCTGGATGACACTGGACGACATCTGACGCGGAAAGGACAGTGGGAATGGTCGCGCAGCCGCAACCCGGAGAATTCGCTCCCACAGAGCACCTCTCCAGCGAGGCCGTCGCGGCGTTCGCCGACGAGCGCCTGCCCACCACGGCCCGCGACCGTGCGCTGAAGCACCTCGGCCAGTGCCCCGAATGCATGGACGCGTTGCAGGTGCAGCGCTCAGCCAGATACGCACTGAGGCATTCTGGCCCGATTCCGATGCCAGGAACTCTCGCCGAACGCCTCGCGCACATTGCCGAGCACACGCCACACTGCGATAGTTCCGCGGGTTCTGCGGAGATCGGGCAAGGCCGGTCGCCATCTGGTCGAAGTGCGTGGCAGCGTCTGAAGTCCCGGGTGTTTAGACGCTAGGCTCGTTCAAGGAGTACCGCCACCCGCGCGGCTACTCACGGAGTTCTACAGTCGTCGGCAGTACAGGAGAGTCGCATAGTGCCAGGTGAGGATCGGCCCGGAACGCCCGATGGCTTCCGACCTCCCGAAGAAGGTGCACCTCCGCGCCCCCTACGCCAGCCCCAGCGGCAGTGGCGACCCCCGGTCGACAAGGCCACAGAGGAGGCGTTCCGTAGGCCGAGCGGCGAGCGCGGGTCCAGCGATCGCGAACGCGGCGAGCAGCGTCGCGGCCCCATTTCGGCCCCACCCAGGAATCCGGTGCACGAAAAGGTCTTCGGGCGCCCTGCCGGCGCGACGGAGATGCTCGAACGCATTCCCGGTACCGCCGGCGGCACGGACGCCGACGCGACGACTATCGGCGAACTGGCGAACCCGTGGCGCAACCCCGAGAGTTTCGTCGAAGAAGGGGCCCCGGCGCGGAAAGAACCTCCGGAACCTCCCGTCCTCGACCTGGTGGGCTCCAGTGCACGCCGGGGCGGCGAACCCGATTCGCCGCGAAAGCTCGGCGTCCGGGAGGTTTTCTTCGGGAAGAGGCTCTCGTGGCAGGCGGTCGCCTCGGTGGCGGCGGCGTGCGCCGTCATCGGACTATTCGGTGGTGCTGCGGGACATTTGCTCGCCGAGAGTTCCACGAGCTTGACGAGCAACGATGTCCGCCTCCGTGAAGCTCCGCCGGCGCATCTGTCGGAGGACAATGTCATCGGCGCCGTTGCCGACGCGGTGCAGCCCGCCGTCGTCAATATTCAGGTGACGTCGCAAGGCGGCATGGGCGAGGGGAGTGGCATCGTCATCGACGATCGCGGCTACATACTCACGAATAACCATGTCGTGACGATGGAGGGCGCGGCAGGCCCGGGCGCTGTTATCGAGACGGTGTTTCCCACAGGGCAGCGCGCGAACGCCGAGATCGTCGGCACGGATCCGAAGACCGATCTCGCTGTCATCAAGGTCGATGTCGAGAATCTCACCGTCGCACAGTTGGGCAACTCCGACGAGGTCGAGGTCGGCCAGCAGATCATCGCGATCGGTTCGCCGCTGGGCCTGCCGAAGACGGTGACCCAGGGGATCGTCTCGGCCACCCAGCGCGCGATGGCACTCGGACAGGACGCCTCCGAGAACGGGGAAGTCATCGATGCGGTGCAGACCGACGCCGCGATCAACCCGGGCAACTCCGGCGGTCCGCTCGTCGACACGCGCGGCGCCGTCGTTGGTATCAACACGATGATCTTCTCCCAGTCTGGCGGCTCGGACGGGCTCGGTTTCGCGATTCCCATCAACGAGGCCAAACGCATCGCCGAGGCGCTGATCACCGACGGCGAGGTGCGTCATGCCTCAATCGGTGTCAATGCGCGCACAGCAGCCAACGGTTCGCTCGATGGCGCCGAAATCGTCAACGTCGCAGACGGTGGGCCCGCCCAGCGCGGTGGAATGCGCGAGGGCGACGTCGTCGTCAAGGTCGGCGATCGCGACATCCATTCGAGCGACGAACTCGTCGTCGCGGTGCGCAACGCGGGCTCGAATGGAGACGTTCCCATCACCGTCGTTCGTGACGGCGGACGGGTCGAGCTATCCGTGCGACCCGAAGCCGAGTAGGGCGCAGAACCGGGCATCGACGAGGCCGCAACTGGGGGTTGGCTTCGAAGGAACTGGGCGTTTGATGTGGGATGCGTTTCCAATTGAATGCTGCCCGCGTTGCCCGGCTATCCTAGGAGACGATGTTGCCAAACGTTGGTTGGGGCGAATTCTTCATCGTCGCGGTAGTCGCCCTTATAGTCCTTGGTCCCGAGCGACTTCCCGATGCCATGCGCTGGGTCGCCAATGGGATCCGTAGCGTACGCGAATTCGCCAGCTCCGCACAGAAGCAACTGGAAGACGACTTCGGCACGGACTTCGAAGAGTTCCGTAAGCCGCTGCAGGAGATCAACCAGCTCCGCAGCATGAGCCCGCGCTCGCTCGTCACGAAGCACCTTCTCGATGGTGACGACTCGCTGTTCACCGGAAACTTCGATTCACAAGGCTCGCCGCAGGGCCAGGCGCCCGGCAACGGACCCACCACGCAGGCACACGTTCAGGCGCCGACTCACGGAGCGCAGACGCAGGGCGGTGCCCAGTCCGCACAGCCGGGCCAATTTTCCGCGCCCCCGCAAGGTCCTACCGGCGAACTACCGAACTACGACGAGGCTACGTAAGTAGAGCCCACTCCTCGCGCTGGGTTCCCGTGTCCGCGAACCGGGCCGGCGTGAAATGCCCTGCGAAGCAAGATCAGCTCATGAGGTTGCGAGTGGTATCGATCCCGAGATTCATCCCCACGAGCCCGCGCTTGCGGACCGCGAAGCTGTCGGCGAGCGAGGAAAACGCCTTCGCCGGCGCGGACTCGGGCTGCGTGAGCACGATCGGCGTACCCTCGTCGCCGTCCTCGCGTACCTGCGGATCGAGCGGGATCTGACCGAGCAACGGCACTTCGGCACCGACGGCGCGGGTGAGGTTCGCAGCAACGGTCTCACCGCCACCGGAACCGAACAGCTCCATGCGCTGCCCATCAGGCGTCTCGAACCAGGACATGTTCTCCACGACGCCCGCAATTTTCTGGCGCGTCTGCAGTGCGATCGCACCGGCACGTTCGGCCACCTCGGCCGCGGCCTGTTGTGGCGTCGTGACGACGAGGATCTCGGCGGTCGGGATCAGCTGTCCGATCGAGATCGCCACGTCTCCGGTGCCCGGAGGCAGGTCCATGAGGAGCACGTCCAGATCGCCCCAGAAAACGTCGGCGAGGAACTGCTGCAACGCCCGGTGCAACATCGGACCGCGCCACACCACGGGGGCGTTGCCGGACGTGAACTGCGCGATCGAGATGACCTTCACATCGTGCGCGACAGGCGGGATGATCATTTGTTCGACCTGCGTCGGACGGATCGTCGAACCCAGCATGCGGGGCACGGAGTGGCCGTAGATGTCGGCATCGAGCACGCCCACCGACAACCCTCGCGCCGCCAGGCTCGCGGCGAGGTTGACCGTGACGGTGGACTTTCCGACGCCGCCCTTGCCGGACGCCACGGCGTAGACACGCGTGAGGTTGCCCGGCTGGGCAAACGGTATGAGCGGTTCGGTCGAATCCCCGCGGAGGCTCTTTCGCAACTCGGTGCGCTGCTCGTCGTTCATCACGTCGAGCTCGATGTCGACATCGGCGACGCCCGGCACGTCGAGAACGGCATTGCGCACACGATCACCGATCTCGGTCTTCATCGGGCAGCTCGCCGTCGTCAGGTAGATACCGATGGATACATCACCTGAGTCGGAGATATCGACGCCCTTGATCATCCCCAATTCGGGGAGCGGCTTGCGAATCTCCGGGTCGTCCACCTTCGCCAACGCGGCGCGAACTGCATCTTGGCTGGGAGCGCTCATAATAGGTCCAGTCTAGATGCCGGCCCGCCGGATAGGACAATCGCGCAAAACGCCCGCCCCTGAACAGATCGGGGACGGGCGCGGACGCGGAGATCCGAAGAATTAGGGAAGCGGCGGGATGCGCACAGGAATGCCGGCGATGTTCAGTCCTTCACCTTGAGAAACGTTCTCCGGGGCGTTAGGAGCCGGGGCGGGCGCCGGCGCGGGGGCAGGCGCCGGAGCCGGTGCCGGCTCGGGAGAGGGCGCCGGTGCGGGAGGCGGCGGCTCGTTGCCCTCGGGCGCGGGCGGGGCCTCGGGTTCCGGCGGCGGGACCGGCTCGCAACCCTCGACGGTGACCTTCTCGTCCGGGGTGCCCGGAGCCTCGGTCTCGGGAGCGGACTTCGGCTCACCCTCGGTGCCCTCGGGGCACTTCTCCGGTACCGGTTCGGGCTCGGGATGGATCGGTGGCAGGTCGGCCGGATCCGGTGCGATGCCCGTCGCGTAGGCCTGTGCCCACGCGTTCACGTTCTGCACGTAAGCCTTCGAGTTGTTGTACGACAGAATCGCGGCTTCACGCTGTGCGGGGTCTTCCATGCTCCCGCCGGAGGCACAGAGATAGTTTCCGGTGGAGTAGGCGGAATCGAAAATGTTATGCGGGTCGGCCTTGCCGTCACCGTTGCCGTCGCGGCCCAGCCGCTCCCACGTCTCGGGGATGAACTGGCCGGGACCGACCGCGCGGTCGTATTCCTTGTCTCCGTCGATCTTGCCGCCGTCGGTGTCCTTGATCACGGCGGAACCGGAGAGTTTCCCGTCGAGGCGGGGGCCGAAGATCGGCTTGATCGAGTTGCCGTTCACGTCGAACTCGCCTGAGTTGCCGTGGTTGGACTCGACCTTCTTGATGCCGGCGATCAGCGTCCAGTCCATCGCGCAGGCGGGTTGTTCCGCGGCGAGCCGGCCGGCGGAATCCTGATAGGCCTTGAGCGCGATGCCCGGGATGCCGAGGGGGCCTTCGGGAAGATTGGCGGGCTCGGCCGGTGGGGGCGGAGTCTCGCTGGAGGACTCCGTAGTGGGCTGAGGGGTGACCTGCTCGGCGACCTGGCGGTACTCCGGCGCGGGCGCGTCATCGCCGCGATTGGACTCGACGACGATCGCGGTGCCGCAGATACCCGCGATCACCGTGGCAGTCACGCCGATACCGATCGTGGTTCGACGATTGTGAATCAGTGGACTACGTCGCACCTGTTCATCCTCCAACTTCGATTCCGGGTTCGGTGTCGACCCGCGGCCCTGCCGTGAATCGTCGCCTGTGTTCGTGTCCTGCATAAACCCGGAAAATTCCCCTGTTTCTTCGTGTTGCGCCGGTGGTCACCGTCTTTTCCGCACCGGTGGGTGGGCGGAAAGTTACGGACAAGTGATCGTCGGGGCGAATGCCCGCTCGATGGCACATCGGAAAAAATGCAACACGAGAAGTGTAAGCCAAGTTCAGCGTGATTTGAGAGATCTTTCGACGAAAATGTTTCGCCCGTCAGCGTAATCACATCAGTCACAGTGGTAACTGAGAGTCGCCTCGGGTTCCCTACCTTGGTCTCACTCGCATTTGCCAAGGTGCGCACACTCAAGATTAATTTACGTTTATGTGTTCGCGGCGTTCTATTTTCTTGTTATGACGTCGGACGTGCTTGGTCCGCGGGCTGGTCCTCGTCGGCTTCTCCCGCCGCCAATTGCGTCTCCACCCTGGCCAAAACGTCCTTGATGTCGTCCAGCTCACGGCGCAGGTAGTCACGAGTCACCGTGTCACCGAGGGAGAGACGGACGGAGGCGAGTTCTCGCGTGATGTACTCGGTGTCGGCCTTGGTCTGCGTTGAGCGGAGGCGATCTTCCTGGATAGAGACCTTGTCTCGGTCCTCTTGCCGGTTCTGTGCGAGGAGGATCAGCGGTGCCGCGTAGGCGGCCTGCGTGGAAAAGGCGAGGTTGAGCAGGATAAAGGGGTAGGGGTCGAACCGGAACGCTACCCAAGAGACGTTGATGATGATCCACACGACCACGACGACGGTCTGGATCATGAGATATCGGCCGGTCCCGAAGAAACGGGCGATCATCTCGCTATAGCGGCCCACGGCGTCCGGGTCGATGTTCACGCGGGGACGACGGCGGGACGTTACCGGCTGATTGAGTGACGTCATTCCCTGGGCCGATGCGTGCTTGTCCTTCATGCGCGTGCCCCCTGTCGCTTGGTGGAGTTCGAGTCGTCCTGGGTGTCGCCGTCGTGGATGTCGAGGTCTCGCCAGTTCTTCGGCAGCAGGTTGTCGAGCAGGTCGTCGACGGAGACCGCCCCGAGTAGGTGCCCTTCGTCGTCGACCACCGGCCCGCACACGAGGTTATAGGTCGCGAAGTAGCGCGTTATCGCGTTGATCGAGTCATCCGGTCGCAGCTGGGATAGCGAGGAGTCGAGGATTTCGGCGACCATGGACGAGGGGGGTTCTCGAAGGAGCGACTGTATGTGGACGCTACCGAGGTAGCGGCCTGTCGGGGTTGCGGTCGGTGGGCGCACGACGAAGACGAGCGAGGCGACGGCGGGACTGAGTTCGGGGTTCCGGCAGTGCGCGAGGGCCTCGGCGACGGTGGTCTGCGGGTCGAGGACGATCGGCTCCGGAGTCATGACGCCGCCGGCGGTGTTCGGGTCGAACTGCATGAGGCGGCGGACCGATCCCGATTCGGACGGGTTCATCATCGACAAGAAAGTCTCGGCTTCCGAGTCGGGAAGTTCGGTGAGGAGGTCCGCGGCATCGTCGTGGTCCATGACCTCGAGGACGTCCGCCGCACGAGCGAGTTCGAGGTGGGTCACGATCTCCGTCGCCTCGTCGTGTGGCAGCTCCTGGAGAACATCGGCGAGCCGCTCGTCATCGAGTGCCATCGCCACGGCAAGGCGGCGCTGCTCGGGAAGCTCGCGCATGGCACGAGCCACGTCCGGTACGCGCATGTCCTCGAACTCCGACAACAGATGAGCAGCGTCTCCGGAATCCTGGAGCTTGCCTTCGGTCTGTTCACGGACCAGCTCCTCCCAGTCGACGACGCTCACTGCGCCACGGCGACCGATCCGTCCGCGTCGGCGCGGCTGCACCGCCACTCGCGAAATCGTCCAGTCGCGGCTGCGCTGCTTCTCGATCTCGATATCGACGATGCGGGATTGGCGCACGTTTGCGCCAAGATCCCCGTTCGTCGTGCCCTGAGCGTCCTTGATCGTAACGACGGTATCGATGACCTCGCCGAGAACGAGCGCTTCCGCCTCGCGAACGGAGAACTTATGCAGATTGATCACGCCCGATGCGAGAGAAACCGCAGTCGGTTCGATCGCGGACACGCGAAGGATCGGGACGAAAATGCGGCGCCTCGTGGGCAGCTCGACGACGAGGCCCAGTACTCGGGGCGGCAGACTATCGGTGCGTTTGGTGACAACGACGTCCCGAATGCGCCCGATTTCGTCACCATCGGGCCCGGTGACGGGCATTCCGGCTAGCCTGGCTACGAAGACTTTGCTCGTTGACATAGTGACAACATTACGAAATTTCCGATCAAACGCTCACAGTGGTGGGGCAGACCGGTTTTGAGGCCCCCGCTAGCGCTGCCCCCGCGCGAAACGTCGGGCCGAAGAAGCTGCAGGAAGGCGGGTGCGCATGAGCTCCGACAATCCCTTCGAAATCATCGCCGGACTACGTCGAGCCGCCAGACGGACGACGCTCGCCGTTCCCGGTTCCAGCGCGAAGATGCTGGCCAAGGCGACCGGGCTCGATGCCGATGAAGTGTTCCTGGATCTCGAGGACGCCGTGGCGGGTCCCGCGAAGCTCGAGGCGCGCTCCCGGGTCGTCGAGGCGCTGTCGGCCGGTGGCTTCAGCGCACGACAGCTCGCCGTGCGCGTCAATGCGTGGGATACGGAGTACACGGTGGGCGACCTCACCGATGTGGTCTCCGGTCTCGCGGCGCGTGTCGAGGCCGAAGCGGGTGCGGGCGCGGAGGGGCGAAGAGTCCCATTGGATACCGTCATAGTGCCGAAGGTGCGCGAGGCCACGGAGGTCGCGGCGGTCGACCTCATTCTGCGCCAGCTCGAGCGCTCTCACGGGCTCGTCGAGGGCGCTATCGGTATGCAGCCTCAGATCGAAGATGGGATGGGACTGGTCAACGTCGACGCGATCGCCGCGGCAAGTCCGCGCGTGGTGTCGCTCGTATTCGGACCGGGGGACTTCATGGCCTCTATGGGGATGCGTTCGCTCACGGTCGGCGCGCAGCCGGAGGGGTACGCAGTCGGCGACGCGTACCACTATCCGCTCACGCGAATCCTCGTCTCCGCCCGAGCACACGGAATTCAGGCCATCGACGGACCGTATGTCAAGGTTCGAGACGTCGAGGGCTTCGAGAAAGCCGCCCGCCACACCGCGGGCCTCGGGTACGACGGGAAATGGGTCCTGCATCCGTCGCAGGTCGACAAGGGCAACGAGGTGTTCACCCCGCGAACGGAGGACATCGACCGCGCCGCGGAGATACTCGCGGCATACGAGCGGTCGACCTCCATTGCAGGGGGCGCTCGCGGCGCGATCATGGTCGGCGACGAAATGGTCGACGAGGCGGGACGTAAAATGGCGCTCACGGTCCGAGACAAGGCCGAGGCCGCCGGAATCTGGACGGGGCCGTAGCGTTGGGACAGCGATCGCACACCATGCGCAGGAGGAAGGACGTGTTCACGAGATGACGTCGGCGAACAGTCAGAACCGTGGCAGGGCACAGTCGCGAAGCGTGCCCACACCGCCGACCGGATGGGTCGTCGCCTCGTACGCGACCTACCTTGAGGCCCAGCGTGCCGTCGACCATCTCGCGGACCACGATTTCCCCGTAGAGAAGGTGACGATAGTCGGCGTCGACCTCATGCAGGTCGAGCGCGTTATGGGGCGACTGTCGTGGGGACGGGTGTTGCTCAGCGGACTCATGACGGGCGTGTGGTTCGGCTTGTTCATCGGGCTCATGCTCGGCATCTTTGCCACCGAGATACTCGGTCCGGTGCTCTTCGGCATCATCGGCGGCGGGATCTTCGGCATGATCGGCGCGGCGATCAGCTACGCGGCCACCCGCGGGCAGCGGGATTTCGCGTCTACGTCTCAGCTCGTGGCCAACCGCTACGACATCCTCTGCGAGCCCGATGGCGCCGAGAAGGTGCGCGACGAGTTGTACCGCCTCGGCATGCGGCCGGCCTAGGAGGCATTCGATGAGCGACGTCACTACCGCCGTATCCGAGCAACTGGACCAGCATTTCTCCGGTTATCACCGCGACGAGGCCCAGATCACGTTCCTCGGCAACGAACCCATGCGGCTTCTCCGCTTCGTGCCCGACTCCGGGTCCGGCGACGACGATGTCGTATGGTATTCCTCTCTCGGGTGCTCGGCTCACCCGATGGATCCGGAGGCGATCAACCCCGACCCGGGTGCCCCGCGCGCGGAAATCGTGCTCGGTGTTCGGCGCGGCATCGATGCCGTTGGCAAAACTTTGGCCATGATTGCAGCAAGTCCCTCTGTGGAGGGTGTTGTGCTTCGCGAGGGTCTGCTCATCGACCTCGAATCGCCGTTGTGGCCGGGATCGTCGTTCACCGCTGTCATCCTGACGCCGTCCCCGGTGCCGGATGTTGCGGGGGATTGGGGTGCCGACGTGGTCGTCTACCAGGCGGTTCCGGTCACGCAGACCGAGGCGGCGTGGGTTCGCCTCAAGAGCGCGGACACTCTGCGCGAGGCGTGGACGGAGGCGGGGGTCGATATTCTCGACCCCGACCGCTCCGCCGTTCAGCCCCGCGACTGAGAGGGCGGCGGTGGCGAGTCCGTTGGAGAGACTACGAGCGAAGGGCACAGGTACTGAAGGCGTGAAGCGAATCGCACAACGTTTGTCGAGGCGGGCCGGGGTCAGCGTGTGCGCCGTGACGGTGGCAGCGACCCTCGCCGCGTGCGCGGTGCCCAACGATATGGTGCCCACCTACCCGTCAAGCGACGCGCTCACTGTCGCCCCATCCGAGGTCATCGGGCACGAGGTGCTCACCGACGTGTACGCGCTCGCCCTGCGACGCGAGGGCGTCCTCGTGGAGATCGCCGAACCGGCCGGGACGACTACCGACGCTACCGACAAGGTCCTCGCCGGCACGTCCGATTTCACCATTGGCTACTCCGGACAATTGCTGGATGACGTCGAAGGCGCTGATTCCTCCGGCGCGGCCGATTCTGCGATGTCCGCGACCGAGGTATACGACCAGCTCGAAGCTTCCATCCCGGACACCGTGAGCGTCGGCCCCGCAGCCAGGGGGCAGGACAAGCCGGTTGTGGTCGTCACCGAGCACACCTCGACGACGATGAACGTGCGAACGATGTCCGACCTCTCGGGTCGTTGTGGCGAGCTTCGCCTCGCGGTATCGCCCCAGACCGCGCTCGCGCCGGAAGTGCGCAGCGCGCTTCGCGGGTACGACTGCCAATTCTCGGATGTCGTGACCGATTACCCGAATCCGACCGAGATCCGCGAGGCACTGCGCAGCGGCGACGTCGGAGCGGGAATAACCTATAGCAGTGATCCGGCGCTCTTCCCACCAGACATGGTTCGCCTCGACGACGATCGCAACCTCATCCAGGCGCAGACTCCGGTACCCGTTTTCGCCTCCGGTTCGTTGAGCGAGGAGGACCAAGAGGTCCTGGCCAAGGTGTCCCGAAAGATGAGCACGCAAGAAATGATCAAGCTCAACGCCGCAGTCGAGTCCGGCCGTACGCACGCTATCGCGGCTGCGTCTGGTTGGCTCAACGACAACGGTTTCGAGTCGTCCCTGGATGCTGGTTAGTCAGAGCCACTTGTTGCGACGAAAGAGCCAGTACAGAAAAACGCAGATCGCGAGCATGAAGGCCAGGACGGCGTAGTAGCCGTACTTGAAGTGCAGGTCCGGCATGTTGTCGAAGTTCATGCCGTAGATGCCGGCAATCATCGTGGGGACGGCGGCGATCGCGACCCATGCCGAGATACGCCGCATGTCCTGATTCTGTTTGTTTCCCGCCCGGGCGATCGCAGCATTGACCAGCGATGTCAGGCGCTCGTCGTATCCGGTGACATCTTCGGCGACGAGAGTATGGTGATCGAGCACGTCGCGGAAGTAGTGCCGGATCTCGGGGGCCACCACCTCGAACTCGTCCTGCGTGAGCCGCCGAAGGGGCGTGCCCAGGGGCGTGATGGTGTGCTTGAGCTCGAGTGCTTCGCGCTTGAGGAGATAGATGTGTTCGATCTCCAGGTTCTCGTTCGGCGAGAACACCACCGATTCGAGCTCCTCCACATCGACCTCGACCGCATCGGCGACCATGATGTATGCATCGACGATGTGGTCGGCGACCGCATGCATCACCGCAGAAGGGCCAAGCGTCAGGAGCTCAGGGCGCTCTTCCATGTGGCTCCGCAGGTGAGCAAGACCACCGAAGTCGCCGTGCCGAACGGTCAGAACGAACTCGTGCGAGGCGACGATGAGAATATCGCCGGTTGCTACGATCTCCTTTGCGCTCTTGACCGAGTCGTGCTCACGGTAGTCGACGGTGCGCAGGTTGAGCACCAAAGTGTCGTCGTAACGCTCGAGTTTGGGGCGCTGCCCACCGGCCGTGGCGTCCTCGGAAACGAGCTCGTGGAGCCCGAAGATCTCCGCGATTCCCGCCATCTGCCGTGCGTCCGGCTCGAAAAGTCCGATCCATACGAATCCCTCACCGCGGCTGCGCACATATTCGAGAGCGGTGCGGTGATTCCGCTGCCCGGGCACGCGCGCCCCGTCGACATATACCGCGCAATCGACGACAGCGCGTTCGGCGGGAACATTGGGGCCGCCGGGCGCCGTGCCCTGCTTGGAGGAGCCGAACGGGTTGGTGCCCAGATTCGGGACGATCTTGTCGAATCCGAATGAAGAGGGAGACACGGGCAACGCTCCTCGGCGGTGATGGTGGAGTTAAGTAAGGGATCGAAGACTACGCAGCGATCTTATTCCACCATCGGCGCCGGATGGTGGAACGGGAATGAAAGCGGTGCAAGGCACTACCGGTGTGGCCCCGAATGAGTTAATGTTGATGTATCAACTAAATGGATGTTGTCACTTCGCGTGAAGGAAGGATCATCATGTCCGACAATAGCGTGACCGTCTCGGGCCGTCAGCCCGCGGTCTTCATCGGTCACGGGGCGCCCAATAACGCCATCGAAGATAACGCGTGGACGCAGGAATGGAAGAAGCTCGGCAGGTCGCTTCCGCAGCGTCCGCGCGCCGTGCTCACGGTCTCCGCGCATTGGTTTATCGGGGCGACGGCGGTGACGGCAATGTCGAAGCCGCGCACGATTCACGACTTCTTCGGGTTCCCGCAGGAGCTGTCGGAGTTCCGATACCCGGCAGACGGTGCACCCGAGCTCGTCTCCCAGGTGGAACAGCTGGCTCGACCGCAGTGGGTTGGAGCCGACGAGGATTCGTGGGGCCTCGACCACGGGGCATGGTCGGTTCTCACGCACGTGCTGCCGGAGGCCGACGTCCCGGTGGCGCAGCTATCGCTCAATGCCACGAAGTCGCCGGAGTATCACTTCAACCTGGGCACGAAGGTGGCAGAGCTCGCCGATGACAACGTGCTCCTTCTCGGTAGCGGAAACGTGGTACATAACCTGCGGATGGTCAACCCGGCAGTCGGGGACACCGGCGAAGCGTGGGCGCATCGGTTCGACGACGCAGTCGAGGAACTGCTCGTGCACAGGCCCGAAGATATTCTCGAGATTCTCGAGCACCCCGATTTCGCCCGTGCCGTGCCGACGCCAGATCACTTCCTTCCGGTCGTCCACGCCGCAGCGTGGACGGCGGCTCTCGGCCGCAGGGCCGAATCCTTCGACAAGGGCTACACGTGGGGCTCGCTATCGATGACGAGTTACACCGCAGCCTGATCAGGTCAGCGGGGGCGTCGCGGGCCCGCCGTCATACATAGAAAAGATCCGCCCCTCTCGCAGCGCGCTGCTGCGAGAGGGGCGGATCTCGTCCGCGGGACCTGAGTCCCCGGGGCTCGGGCTATTCGAACGCCTCGTCGACGAGTTGCTTCTGCTCGACGGCGTGCACCTTCGACAGGCCGGTGGAGGTGGCGGCCATGGCGCGGCGGGAGACGAGCTTCATCGGCGGCCAGCCCTCGACTACCTCGGGCAGCTCGAGCGCGAGGAACGGCCACGCGCCCTGGTTGGCAGGCTCCTCCTGGACCCAGCGGACCTGCTTGAGGTTCGGGTAGTGCTTGAGGGCGTCGGTGAGCCGGCGGTAGGGCACCGGATGCAGCTGCTCGAGACGGACGACGGCGATATCGTCGCGGTCCTCCTTCTCCTGCCGGGCGGCGAGCTCGTAGTAGAGCTTTCCGGATACCAACAGCATGGTGGTGACCTTCTCGGGATCCTTGCCCGAGCCCGCCGTGAAGGTCGGGTCGTCGAGGACGGAGCGGAACTTGCCCGAGGTGAAGTCCTCGACCGGCGAGACGGCCTTCTTGTTACGCAGCATCGACTTCGGGGTCGCGACGATGAGCGGGCGGGCGATGCCCTTCGCGTGCCGGCGAAGCAGGTGGAAGTAGTTCGCCGGCGTCGAGGGCTGTGCGACGGTCATCGATCCCTCGGCGCACAGCTGCAGGAATCGCTCGAGGCGGGCCGAGGTGTGGTCCGGGCCCATGCCCTCGTGGCCGTGCGGAAGTAGCAGCGTGACCGCAGACTTCTGTCCCCACTTGGCCTCGCCGGAGGAGATGTACTCGTCGATGATCGTCTGCGCACCGTTGACGAAGTCGCCGAACTGCGCCTCCCACAGCACCAGCGCCTCGGGGTTGCCCACGGAGTAGCCGTACTCGAAGCCGAGCCCCGCATATTCGGTGAGCGCCGAGTTGTAGACGTTGAACGAGCCCTCGCCGCTGGGAAGGTGGGCGAGCGGGGAGTAGACCGACGAGTCTTCCTTGTCCACGACGACAGCGTGGCGCTGGGTGAACGTGCCGCGGCGCGAGTCCTGGCCGGCGAGGCGGACCGTGCGCCCCTCCTGCACGAGCGTGCCGATCGCGAGGAGTTCGGCGAACGCCCAGTCGATACCGCCGTTGTAGGCCATCTTCTGGCGATGCTCGTATACCGGCTTGACGCGCTGGTGGATGGTGAAGCTCTCCGGCAGAACGCCGAAGGCGTCGCCGATCTCGTGGATCAGGTCCTCGTCGACGGCGGTGACGAGACTCGACGGCAGCGGCTGCTCCGCTTCGATCGAGCGCGACGGCTTGACCGCATGCTTCTCCAGCTCACGGACTTCCTTGAACACCTGCTCGAGCTGGCCCTGGAAGTCGCGCAGCGCCGTGTCGGCCTCGGCTTCCGTGATATCGCCACGACCGACGAGATCGCGGGTGTAGACCTCGCGGACGCCCAGCTTGTTGTCGATGATCTCGTACATCTTCGGCTGGGTCATCGACGGATCGTCGGCCTCGTTGTGCCCACGGCGGCGGAAACAGATCAGGTCGATGACGACGTCCTTGTGGAACTCCTGACGGAAGTCCATGGCGAGCTTCGCCACGCGGACGCAGGCCTCCGGATCGTCGCCGTTGACGTGGAAGATCGGCACGCCGAAGCCCTTGGCGATATCGGTCGCGTACTGGCTGGAACGCCCCGACTCGGGAGCGGTGGTGAAGCCGATCTGGTTGTTCACCACGATGTGCACAGTGCCGCCGGTGGTGTAGCCGTCGAGGAGCGCGAGGTTGAGCGTCTCCGGGACCACACCCTGCCCGGCGAACGCAGCATCGCCGTGCAACATGAGCGGCACGATCGGGAAGTTCGCGGCCTGTTCCGCCGGGAGCTCGTCCTGCTTGGCGCGGACGATGCCCTCGAGAACCGGGTCGACGGCCTCGAGATGCGAGGGGTTCGCGGTAAGCGAGACCGTGATCTCGTTGTCGCCGAACATCTGGTAGTGCGTTCCGCTCGCACCGAGGTGGTACTTGACGTCGCCCGAACCGTGGGCAGCGGACGGATCCATGTTGCCCTCGAACTCGGTGAAGATCGCGCCGTAGGGCTTGCCGACGATGTTGGCGAGAACGTTGAGTCGGCCGCGGTGCGGCATTCCGATGACGACCTCGTCGAGGCTGTAATCGGCGGCCTGGTCGATGACCGCGTCCATCATCGGGATGACGGATTCGGCGCCCTCTAGCGAGAAGCGCTTCTGGCCGACGTACTTGGTCTGCAGGAAGGTCTCGAAAGCCTCGGCGGCGTTGACCTGGCTCAGGATGTACTTCTGCTCGGCGTTGGTGGGTTTGTCGTTGACTCCCTCCAGGCGCTCCTGCAGCCACATCCTCTGCTCGTTCTCGATGATGTGGGTGTACTCGATACCGATCTTGCGGCAGTACGCCGCGCGCAGCACCGAGAGCACGTCCCGGAGCTTCATCTTGTCCTTGCCGACGAAGCCGCCGACGGAGAACTTGCGGTCGAGGTCCCACAGCGTGAGCTCGTGGGTGTTGACGTCGAGGTCTGGATGCACCTCGCGGCGGTTGAAGGCGTGCATGCCGTCGAGCGGGTCGACATCCGCCATGAGGTGGCCGCGATTGCGGTACGCGGCGATGAGCTCGAGGACGCGGGCGTCCTTGTCCACGCGCGGATCGGTGATGTCGCGGCGCCAACGGACCGGCTCGTACGGGATGCGTAGAGCCGAGAAGATGACGTCGTAGAACGAATCGTCGAGAAGCAGACGGTGGATCTCGCGAAGGAACTCCCCCGATTCGGCGCCCTGGATGATCCGGTGGTCGTACGTCGAGGTGAGAGTGGTGATCTTGCCGATGCCTTGATCGGCGAGCTTCTCCTCCGAAGCGCCCTGGAATTCGGCCGGGTACTCCATCGCGCCGACGCCGAGAATCGTGCCCTGATTAGCGGTCAGGCGGGGCATCGAGTGCACCGTGCCGATACCGCCCGGGTTGGTGAGCGAGATCGTCACGCCGGAGAAGTCGTCCATGCCCAGCTTGCCCACGCGTGCGCGCTTGACAATGTCCTCGTACGCATCGAGGAACTCGCGGAAGTTCATCCGCTCGGTGTTCTTGATGGCCGCGACGACGAGAGTGCGCGAACCGTCCTTGTTCACCAGGTCGATCGCCAGTCCGAGATTGATGCCCGACGGGGTCACCATGTTCGGCTTGCCGTCGACCTCGGCGAAGTGATTGTTCATCGACGGGTGGGCCTTGACGGCCTGCACCATCGCGTAGCCGATGAGGTGCGTGAAGGAGATCTTTCCGCCGTGCGTGCGCTTGAGGTGGTTGTTGATCACGACACGGTTGTCGATCATCAACTTCGCCGGAACTGCGCGGACCGACGTCGCCGTCGGGATTTCCAGCGACTTGGTCATGTTCTTCACGATCGCGTTCGCGGCGCCGCGAAGGACCTTGTTCTCCGGCTCGGCCGGCGGCTGGAAGTCGGGCACGTCCGGCAGCATCGCCGAAGAGCTGCGCTTGGCTCGGTCCGCGTCGCTGCGTGGGCGCTCGTTCTTCTGCGAAGCCTTCGACTCGGCATCGTCCGAAGCCGGGGGCTGAGACGAGGCGGCCTTCGTCGCGGGCTTGTCCGACTTCGCGGACGGCGCCTTCTTCGCGGCGGGCTTCTTCTCGGCCTGAGTGGGCTTCTTCTCCGCGGCCGGCGCCTTCTCGTCCCCGCCCGAGACGCTCGGGGCGGAGGGGGCGCCGTTCTTCTCGAAATACTCGTGCCAGCTGGCGTCGACAGAATCCGGGTCGCTACGGAATCGCTCGTACATCTCGTCCACGAGCCATTGGTTTTGTCCGAACTGCGAGTCTTGTACGCTCACGACCGAAAACTGCCTTCCTTGTTTTTCTACCTATTCGCGCTCGGTGGGTCCCACCGCGCCTAAATACAGCCACGTTTCTATTGTTGCTGGTGGAGAGGGCGCCGGGCCCAATGTTTCGCCCCCGGCGCACGGTAGTGCCATGCGGGCAGGGGCGAACCTCCGACATCCTTCGTTCTACCCGTTTTCCGGGTATTCGGCACATCCGTGCTCAAGGCTAGTCGGCGCGCCGGGAACCCGCCGCGGTTTCAGGCACTCGGCGCGCCGCGCGGTACTGCCTTCGCGTCCTCGCGAGAACATGTTTCAGTAACGATCCCGAGTGCGGTAAGAGCACGGGGATTCGCCCCGCATACACGTTCGGCGCCCTCGAGCAGAGGGCGCCGAACATGTTCGAACCAAATGCATCGGGTCCCGCGGGGCTACCCACGGACGACGCCCCGGCTTCTCCGGAACGGCACGACCCACATATGACGTCGGAGGTGCCGCTACTTCTTGGCCGTTTCCAATTCGGGGGTGGAAGGCCACGTCGTCGGTGGAACGCCGAAGGCTTCCTTTGAGCGGGAGACCATGAGCTTTCCGGCCTTCACGTTGCCCCAGCCGCCGAGCACAGCGCCGATGCCGGCGGGAAGGATCTTCGCGAACGACCCCTTGAGCCGCTTGAAGACGAACCCGCGAACGAGTTTGTTGAACACGATCGAGTTGATTCGCCCGAGCTCGGGGAGCTCAGTGGCCTTGCGCGCGACGGATTTGCCCTTGCGTCCGTGGGCCGCGCGCTCGACGATCGCGTTGCCGGTCGAGCCCAGCAGGATGATCGACACGAGGAGCTCGCGCTGGTCGCGGCGCGAGACGTCGACTCCGTAGACGGTGGCCTTGGCGATCGTGTGGAAGGTGACCGCCTCGAGGAAAGCGACGGCGTCGGCGCCGATAGCGCCGAACGAGGCGAGCGTGCCGATACCGGGGACGGTGGCCGTCGCGCCGGCGGCCGTGCCCGCCGTGCCCACCGCGCGCACGAGGTTCTTGTCCAGGCGCTCGGCAACCTGCGCCGGTGACTCGTCCGGGTGGGAGTTGCGCAGGCGGCGTACATATGCCTGCGCAGGCGCGGTCTGCACATCTACGGCCCTGTCCAGGGCGCGGCGCAGCCAACGCTCGGCGAGGCGCACACGGCCCTCCGGATTGGCCAACTCCAGTTCGCGGTAGGCCGAGAGCTCTCCGTCACTGCCGGACGGGGCATCTGCGGACCGATCGGAATTCTTACGTGGCCAAGCCATTGTTCACCGTCCTTGTGCGCCCAACAGGCGGGCGCACGCTCATCGCTGGGCGTTCTCGAATGATCACGCGCGGGCCCTGCCGATATTACTGGGTCGGCGGGATGTGGAGGCAATTGCGACAATTACCTCCGGCGTCATACCCCGGGGTGACTTACTAAGCGGGAAGCACCTTCTCGGTGTATTCGTTGCGGAATACACGCTCCGGATCGACCGAATCGCGGACGGCGACGAAATCGTCGTACCGCGGGTACAGGCGAGAGAGCTCGTCGACGGTAAGGCTGTGCATCTTGCCCCAGTGCGGGCGTCCGCCTGCGGCACGGAAGACGGACTCGACGTGGTCGAAGATGGGCTCGGCGTCCATGCCCACGTACTGGTGCACGCTGAAGTACACCGAGTCGCGGCCGTGGGCCGAGGATAGCGGCGCATCATCTGCGCGCACCGCGCGCACCTCGATCGGGAAGGGGGTCGGGAACTCGGCGGCATCGAAGAACGAGCGCAGCTCGGCGAGGACCTCGGCCGCATCGGCGATGGGCACGCCGTACTCGATCTCCCGAAAGCGCACGTTGCGGGTCGAGCTGAACACCTTGTAGGACCTGTCCGAATACGTGGACTTGCCCATGAGCCTGCCCGAGATCGCGTTGGCGTGCTTGGTCAGGCCCGGGCGTCGGGCGACGGTGCGGCACAACATTCCGAAGGCGTTGTTCGTCAGCAACTCGCCGCGCTTGAGGGCGAAGGCGCTCTTCGGGCGCAGCTCGGAACTCGCCGGTATGCGTGTGTTCTGCTTTACCTCGATGAGGTCGGTGTGGGGAAACCAGAAGAACTCGACGTGGTCCCCGTCGCGCAGGAATCCCTCGAGGTCGCCGGTGACCTCGTCGAGCGTGCTGGGGCGCTCGGTCGACTCCAGGGCGAACGCGGGAACGCAGCGCACAGTCACGCAGGACAAAACGCCGAGCGCGCCGAGGGAGACTCTCGCGGCGGCGAAGAGCTCCGGATTCTGCTGCGCATCGCAGTCCAGTATCTCGCCGGTGCCGGTAACGATCTGTAGCGCCGTGACCGTGGTGTGGATGCTGCCGAATCCCGCGCCCGTTCCGTGGGTGCCGGTGGAGATCGATCCCGCGATGGACTGCTCATCGATGTCGCCGAGATTCTCCTGCGCGAGGCCGAGCTCCCAGAGCAGTGGGCCGGCATCGCGAAGGCGGGTGCCCGCCCACAGTGTGACGTCGGCGCCCGCCGGCTCCCCGTCCGGTCCATACACCGGCGTGACCGCCTTGACGCCGGCGAGGTTATCGAGGCTGAGCTGGATTCCTTCCGTCGCGGCGCAGGCGGAGAACGAATGGCCGGCGCCGACGGTCTTGAGGGAGGTTCCCGAGTCCGCAGCGCGCTGGACGATGCGGGCGATCTCGGCCGTAGTGGTCGGAAAGACGGACTCGGTGGGAGTCGACTCCACGGTGCGTCCCCAATTGCGCCACGTCGCTTCAGTCATGGGCGCAACTATAAATCACCGAAGGGGCGATCCGTGGTCAGAAACGGCGGGCAATTGGTCGCTTGTTCGAATTGTTCGTAATCCCGGTCCGGGCACTCATATGCAAAGCGCCACGGCGGCGTCGACCGGCGTTTTATAGTGGCTACGTGTCAAAACGTCTCCCCGCCGACAAACGCCGAGCACAGTTGCTCGACGCGGCCATACGGATCACAGAAGAACAGGGGCTCGGCGCACTCACCATTCGTGCGGTCGCCGAGCGGGCGGGCGTGTCGCTTGGCGTTGTCCACTACTGCTTCGTGGACAAGGACGAGCTGGTCGACAACGTCATCGGTGCTGCCAACGAGGAACTCGCCGCCGCAACGCGCGCCTTCCTCAACCTGGATCTGAGCTCGGGGGAGACCGGGCCCGCTGCGCTGGAAGAACTCGTGCACGAGGCATTGAATCTGCAGTGGAGGGTGATCAGCTCCTCCCCGGACAGGCAGCTGCTCACCTACGAGATCGCCGCGTATTCGATCCGGCTCCGGCCACCGGAGAAGGACAACCTCGCGCTCGACCAGTACCGCGGATACGACGAGCTGGTCGAGATGGTGTTGCGGCGCGCAGGGGAATCGTCCCAGATGGATTGGGACGATTTTCCGGCGATCGTTCGCGCAACCGGGGCGATACTCGACGGAGCCGTGCTGCGGTGGTTGATCGACCGGGACGATGATTCGTTCACCCGAAGCATGGAAATCGGCATCAAGGCCGTGGTCGACAGCGCACGTCCGGCTGCCGAATAGCCCAGGCAGGTAGATTCGCTCCCAGGCAGACCTCTCGCGCCGCGGTGTATGCGGCGGAGGGATTCACTCTTCGGGGAGGACGGAATCTTCATGGCGTTCGGAAAGTCCCGGCAGAACTCGCGGGGGACGATGTCGATGCGCGCGCTCGATGCCGCGATGGACGACGTCGAGCTCGCCACCGCGGACCTCCCGGCGCCGCTCGCGGCGCTCCACCTTCCGAGCCTGAGGGCGAACCTCGACTACACCGTGCGACGTGCGGGCGGCACCCGTGTCCGCATCGCCTCGAAATCCGTGCGGGTGCGCAAGGTTCTGGAGCTGGCGCTGGGGGAGGACCTGTCCGGAGGGGACGAGATCCGCGGCGTCATGGCGTTCTCGCTACGCGAGGCACTGTGGCTCGTCGAGCGCGGGTGTCGGGACGTGCTGCTCGGCTATCCCACGACCGACCGGCAGGCCCTCGCACACCTCGGCGACGATCCGGAGGCGAAAGCCGCGATCACGCTCATGGTGGATGACGTCGCCCATGCCGAGATCGCCGAAGCGGCCGGCGCACACGGGCTGCGCATGTGTATCGACGTGGACTGCAGCCTGCGCCTCGGTCCCATCCATCTGGGCACCCGCCGCTCGCCCTTGCGGTCCGCGGACGAGGTCGAGGCGCTGGCCCGTGCGCTCGCCGACCGGGGGCACGATGTCGTCGGGGCGATGTTCTACGAGGCGCAGGTCGCGGGCGTGCAGGACAACGTGTTCGGTATCGGGCCGGTCAAGGCGTTGTCGATGCGTCGACTCGCGCCGCTGCGCGAAGAGGTTGCGAATGCGATCGAACGGGTTACCGGACGCGCGCCCGAGATCCTCAACTCCGGGGGCACCGGCTCCGTCGAGGCCTCCGCATCCGCGCCGGCGGTGACGGAGGTGACAGTCGGGTCCGGCCTCTTCGTCCCGGGAATCTTCGACCACTACAAGTCCTTTACGCCGCGCCCGGCGCTGTTCTTCGGCCTCGACGCCGTGCGTTCTCCAGCGCCCGGGATGTCGACCCTGCTCTACGGCGGCTACATCGCCTCGGGCGCCCCCGGAGCCGACCGGCTCCCTGTGCCCGTTCGCCCCGGATTCTCCTTCACTTCCCGCGAAGGCGCTGGAGAGGTGCAGACCCCGATCGACGCGCCGATGCCCATCGGTGGGAGGGCGTGGCTGCGCCACGGAAAGGCCGGAGAGCTCGCGGAACGTTTCGCCGAGTTCGTGGTAGTAGATTCGGTGGACGGGACGCCCGCCGTGGTCGACACGTGGGCGACGTACCGAGGTGAAGGGAAGTGTTTCGGATAATGGCGAAGAGCAACGAGGCGCACGAGGGCGGAGTCGATACCGCCGCCATGATCGCCGAGGCCGTGGACATCACCGCCGATCTCATCCGGATCGACTCGACGAACACGGGCAACCTCGACACGATCGGAGATGGCGAGACGCGCGTGTGCCGCCGCATCGCCGAATACCTCGACGAGGTCGGCATCTCCAGTGAGCTCGTCGAATCCGTGCCCGGCCGCGGATCGCTGGTCGCACGCGTCGACGGGGCCGACCCTGATGCCGGCGCACTGGTGGTCCATGGGCACGTCGACGTCGTGCCGGCCGCCGCCGACGACTGGTCGGTGCCGCCGTTCTCCGGAGAGATCCACGATGGTTGGCTCTACGGGCGCGGGGCCGTGGACATGAAGGACATGCTCGGCATGATCCTCGCCTCTGTCCGGGCGATGCGCCGGGGCGGGATCACGCCCCGGCGTCCGCTGATACTCGCCTTCTTCGCCGACGAGGAGCACGCGGGCTTCTACGGCGCCAAGTGGCTTGCCGAGAATCGTCCGGACCTTTTCGAGGGGGCAACGCACGCCATCAGCGAGGTCGGCGGATTCTCAGTTCCCCTTGGCGACAAGCGGCTCTACCCGATCGCCACGGCCGAAAAGGGGGTGGCGTGGGCCGAACTCCTCGCCAAGGGCACCGCGGGTCACGCATCCATGCCTACCGACGACAACGCCGTCGCCCGCCTGGTGAGTGCGATGGCCCGAGTCGCCGAGCACGACTTCCCGCTCGAACCCACCGAATCTGTGGCCGAAATGGCTCGGCAGGTGGGGGAGATCCTCGGAACTCCGACGTCATTGGCGGACTTGCAGGGGAACCTCGGCAAGCTCGGCCACATGGAGGCGATGGTCCGCGCATCGCTATCGAACACGGCCTCGGTGACGGTGGCTGACGCCGGCTACAAGGTCAACGTGATCCCCACGGAAGCTACCGGCGCCATCGATGGTCGCGTACTCCCGGGAAGCGAGGAGACGTACCGGCCGGCGCTCGAAGAGCTTCTCGGTGACGACGTGGAGGTGCAGTGGCGTTGGACTCCGCCTATCGCGGCGCCCGCCGACGACCCGCTCGTCGACCGCGTCCGAGACGCGATCGCCGACTACGACCCGAACGGTGTCGTCGTGCCGTATCTGCTTCCCGCGAGTACCGACAACAAGCATTTGGCCACACTCGGCATCGACGGCTACGGTTTCGTTCCGCTACGCGTGCCGGATGACTTCGACGTCTTCGGGCACTTCCACGCAGTCGATGAGCGCGTCCCCGTGAGCGCTCTGGAATTCGGCGTTCAAGTACTGGAACGGATCCTCCGCACTGCATGATGGCCTTGGGTAGAAAATCGGCGCCCGCGGGTGGCGCACACGGTGGCGAACCGAGAATCCCCGCAGATCTCTGGGTGCTCATTGCAGGAGCGCTGCTGGTCGCGCTCGGTTTCGGGCTTGTCGCTCCGGTGCTTCCGCAGTTCGCCCAATCGTTCAACGTGTCGGTCACCGCGGCCTCGGTGGTGGTTAGCGCATTCGCGTTCTGCCGACTGATTTTCGCACCCGTCGGTGGCACCCTCATCGACCGGTTGGGTGAGCGCAAGGTCTATCTCACCGGTCTCGTGATCGTCGCACTGTCCACCCTGGCGACGGGACTGGCGCAGGACTATTGGCAGATGCTCATCTTCCGTGGGCTCGGCGGACTCGGTTCGACGATGTTCACGATCTCGGCAGCGGCCCTACTCGTCCGCCTCGCCCCGGTCGAGGCGCGGGGTAGGGTGTCGAGCTACTACGCTTCCGCCTTCCTCATCGGAAATATCGCCGGACCGGTACTCGGCGGGCTCCTCGGGGCCCTCGGGATGCGGATTCCGTTCTTCATCTATGCCGGCGCACTCCTGATCGCGACGGCAGTGGTGGCGATCTTCCTCCGCGAGGGACGACGCCGGCAGCCCGGGGACGACGCCCAGCCGCCGATGCTCTTCTCCGAGGCGATCCGGCAGGCCCGGTACGTCGGCGCGCTGGCCGGTGCTTTCGCCAACGGCTGGTGTTCGTTCGGCATGCGCGTGGCCATCGTTCCGCTGTTCGCCGCGCAGGCCTTCGACAACGGCGCGCGCATTGCCGGTATCTCGCTCGCGTGCTTCGCCGTCGGCACCGCGACGGTCGTACTGTTCGCCGGACGCCTGGCGGATACGCTCGGCCGCAAGCCGCTCATCGTGGTGGGCTTCCTCATCACCGGTGTCACCGTCGGGACGCTTGGACTCGTCCACAACGAGTGGATGTTCATCGCCCTCTCGGTTATCGCGGGCATGGGCGGCGGAATTCTCAACCCGGCCCAGCAAGCAGTGGTGGCCGACGTCATCGGTAAGGAACGATCCGGCGGAAAGGTGATGGCCAGCTACCAGATGGTCCAGGACGCGGGAACGATTTCCGGTCCGATTGCCGCGGGATTGATCGTCGATAAAGTGGGTTATGACTGGGCGTTTGCGGCTGCGGGCGCGATTTGCGTTATCGTTGGTATCGCATGGCTCGGCCTGCCTACAGTGCGGCCAGCCGATCGGGTCACCGCTGATGAGGTGAACGAATCAGACGACCCATCAAACGTGCCGAGAGAATCGGGGCGTCGCGGCGTAGACTCAAGTCTTTGATGAGCACTTTTTCGTGCTCGAGGACGATCGACGCCCACCCAATCACGGATTCCGGTACCGAGGCCGGCGATTCGCTCGTGGCCGACTATCCGGCCGAGAACCTGACGAAACAATACGGCCGATTGTGCGGCCAGTGATCCACTCCTCCAGTTAGTGAGGCGCGGAAACGGAGACCTCCATGGAGAATGACCAGGCCGATTCGGCCACAAACGACTCGACGAACGCCGCCGCGGAGGCGGCGCCTGAGGAGAAGAAGAGCGAAGGCCCTACCTTTGCGGAGATGGACCTGCATCCCAAGGTTCTCGACGCCGTCACCTCGGTCGGTTACGAGTCGCCGTCGGCGATTCAGGAAGCGACGATCCCGCTGATCCTTTCGGGGCGTGACGTCGTGGGCCTCGCGCAGACCGGCACCGGTAAGACGGCCGCGTTCGCACTGCCGATCCTCTCGCTCATCGATCACGACCTGCGTGCCCCGCAGGCACTGGTCTTGGCGCCGACCCGTGAGCTCGCGCTCCAGGTCGCCGAGGCCTTCGTCACCTATTCCTCCAAGCTCAACGGCGTCAATATCCTGCCGATCTACGGCGGCCAGGCCTACGGCATCCAACTGTCGGGGCTGCGCCGCGGCGCACAGATCATCGTCGGCACACCGGGCCGCGTGATCGATCACCTCGAAAAGGGCACCCTCGACCTTTCGGGCCTACGCCACCTCGTGCTCGACGAGGCCGACGAGATGCTCACGATGGGCTTCCAGGAGGACGTCGAACGCGTCCTCGAGGACACCCCGGAGGCCACCCAGGTAGCGCTGTTCTCGGCGACCATGCCCAACGGGATCCGCCGCATCTCTCAGCAGTACCTCACCGATCCGGCGGAGGTGAAGGTCAAGTCGAAGACCGCCACCGCGTCGACGATTGAGCAGCGCTACGTCATCGTCCAGCACCGCGACAAGCTCGATGCACTCACCCGCGTGCTCGAGGTCGAGGACTTCGACGCGATGATCATGTTCGTGCGCACGAAGCAGGCGACCGAGGAGCTCGCCGAGCGTCTGCGCGCCCGCGGCTTCTCGGCCGCGCCGATTAACGGTGATATCCCGCAGAACCTCCGCGAGCGCACGATCGACCAGCTCAAGGACGGCCGCATCGATATCCTCGTCGCGACCGACGTCGCCGCCCGTGGACTCGACGTGCCCCGCATCAGCCACGTCGTCAACTACGACATCCCGCACGACGTCGAGTCCTACGTCCACCGGATCGGGCGTACCGGTCGCGCGGGGCGCAGCGGCCACGCCCTGCTGTTCGTCACGCCCCGTGAGCGCCGCCTGCTCTCGCAGATCGAGCGCGCCACCCGCCAGTCGCTGCAGGAGATTCAGCTCCCCTCGGTCGACGACGTCAACGAGATGCGCATGACGAAGTTCGCCGAGTCGATCACCGAGTCGCTGCAGGACTCGAACCTCGCGCTTTTCCGCCGCCTCGTCGAGCAGTATGCCTCCGAGCACTCCGTGCCCATGGAGGACATCGCCGCCGCGCTCGCGACCCAGTCGCGCAACTCCGACGAGTTCCTTATGAAGGAGCAGCCGAAGCAGCGTCGCAACGATCGGGGCGATCGCGGCGACCGGGGACCGCGCCGCGACTTCGACGACCGAGGCGACCGGGGACCGCGCCGCGATAACCGCCGCGATTCCGGTGGCAATTTCTCGATGTACCGCATCGCCGTCGGCAAGCGTTCGGGGGTCAAGCCCGGCTCGATCATGGGCGCCCTCGCCAATGAGGCGGGACTCAAGGGCTCGGACATCGGGCGGATCCAGATCCGTTTCGACCACACCCTCGTCGAGCTTCCCTCACACCTCACCTCGGGCGACATCGACCAGATGAAGGACATCGTCGTGTCCGGCCAGGCGATCGATATCCGGCCGGATGCCGGACCGCCGTCGGGGCGTCCCGGCTCCCACCGCTCCGGCGGCGATCGCGGTGACCGCGGAGATCGGGGCGATCGCGGCAAAGGCGGGTTCCGCGGCAACAATAACCGCCGCGGCGACCGCCGCAACTTCCGCTAGGTGTGATGTCCGGGGAGGTTGTACCGCTGCTGGGCGGTGAGTTGGGGTGACAAGGGAAGACCTCCGGTAGTGGAGTGGAGCTGTCTAGTTCACCGCTTCACGTCCCGGAGGTCTTCATGTCCCACGCTAACGCTGTCTTGACGCCACGCACACGATTGCGGCTGGCGAAGTTGGTCGTCGAGGACCATTGGACGTATTCAGCGGTAGCGAAAATGTTCATGGTCGCGCCGCGCACAGCGAGAAAGTGGGCTGATAGATACCGGGCCGAAGGCGCCTCGGGAATGGCAGATCGCAGCTCGCGTCCTCGCCGTAGCCCGAACAAGACACCGCAGTCAGTCGTGCGTCGGATCGTGGCGCTGCGCTGGCGCAAGCGGCTCGGACCGGTCCAGATCGCTGGCCGGCTCGGCGTGCCTGCCTCGACCGTACATGCGGTGCTGGCGCGATGCCGGATCAACCGACTCACCTACATCGACCGCGTCACTGGGGAGCCGCTGCGCCGTTACGAGCACCCCTATCCAGGCTCAATGATCCACGTCGACGTCACCAAGTTCGGCAACATCCCCGACGGCGGCGGACACAAGTTCGTCGGTCGCAAGCAGGGCCAGCAGAATTCGCTAGCAACAGCGCATCGAACGGGCGAACGTGGGAAGGATTACCGCCCCCGAATCGGCACCGCCTACGTCCACACGGTGATCGATGACCACTCCCGGGTCGCCTACGCCGAGATCTGCTCTGATGAGAAGGCCGAGACCGCGATCGAGGTCCTGCGCCGAGCGAGTGCGTGGTTTGCCGAACGAGGCGTCGTGGTCGAACGAGTTCTTTCCGACAACGGCTCGTGTTACCGCGCCCACACCTGGCGAGATGCATGTGCTGACCTGGGTATCAAGCACAAGCGCACACGTCCCTACCGGCCCCAGACCAACGGCAAGATCGAGCGTTTCCACCGCACATTGTCCGACGGCTGGGCCTACGCCCAGTTCTACTCGTCAACCGCACAGCGCAACGCAGCCCTGCCCGAGTGGATGCACTTCTACAATCATCACCGAGCACATTCCGCTATAGGAGGCCAGCCCCCAGTCACCCGACTGACCAACCTCCCTAGACATCACAGCTAGGCCGGGCGAAACCCCGCAGGCTCCGCACCTACCGCTCATCAGCCGTCTGGGCAGCTCCGCGCACTCTCGCGCAGCTGCTTCAGGTCCGCGCTGGTGAGCGGTAAGTCATATGTAGAGGCGGCTACCGCGACGCGCCACGCATAGAAACACTGCCACGGCTCCACGGGCATCCACCCGCTCGGCAACGCATCGCCCTTGGCCATGTTCGCGTGCCCGGCGACCGCCAGAAGATTCGCGTCGACATCGTTCGCGAAACGCTCGCGCTTTTCCTGTGGCCACGCGTGAGCACCCATGTCCCACGCCGCCGACAGCGCGTACACGTGATCGATATGCACCGACTGATATGTGCCCGCCAGCACAAGCTCCTCTCCCGAATACGGATCCACCAACACGCCACCCGTTCGCGCGCAATGCTCACCAGGCACCCGCTCGGCGCCCCGGATATCGCGCGCCAACACGTCCTCGCGCGTCGAGCACCCGTTCCCGCCGCCCGGCGCCTCCGTCGCATCCGACCACGCCCGACCGAAAGAACACGGCCCCGGACAGTCCCTGCCATACCCCGGGACATCAGGCCGGTCGAAGACCTCGGACACCGAATCGATCGCACTTATGACGTCGGACATGCTCGGAGAGCCGGGCACCGCCTCCTCCGCCGGGCCGTGGAGCACGGCGGCCACCGCGAGGCACAATGCGACCACGATCGCGACCGCCGCCCACGACACCGAACCCGCGAGCCTTCGCCCGCTCCGCACGATCGCGGCGAACTCAGGTGCCGCGGAATGTCGGAGACGAGCGGCACTATGGTGTGAAGAGTGCACGCGGCGGGAGAAAGGGGAGTCCATGATCACTGACTATTCGGCAACTCTCCGTTTCCGCTCGCGCGAAGGCGACATCGATATCGCTTCTGTGGACGAAATCGGCCCTGTGGATTTCTCCGGTGCGTGCCTGTGGTGAAGCCACGGCCGTCCTATCGTCTACGCGGGGTATTCGGTAAAGGGGCGCTCGCCGTGTGGTGCGAGACCGGACTCCGCCGGCCCGACTCCGTGGCCCCGGTAGCAGATCCGTCAGCGATTTCCGGTTCGAGTGCGCCCGCCCGCGTGGTCGAGATCATCGAAGGTATTCGGCTCGTCCACAAGGTAGAGGCACGCGGCCCGGTCAAGGGAGTATGGCGCCTTGCGAAGGTTCCGGGAAAGTACTTGCGCGCTGAATCTGCGCTCGAACTCCTCGACCACGCGACGGCCGAGGACGCCGACCGGTGGGCCGGCCCGGACCTCCGCGCGTTCGCGCAGATCGCTGCCGGCGTCCGCGAACTCGTCTCCCAGGCCCAGGTCGTTCCGGTCGTCTCCTACGAAGACGAGTTCGTCGCGCGTTGGGAGCTGCTCCGCAGCCCCGAGATACTCTCGTGGCTGGGCTCGGTTTCCCGCCTTCTGAGTACGATGGAGCACGACGAGGTCGCCGCCTTCGCCGACTGGATCGCGGATGCAGAAACCCGCAGACGCCTTTCCATGCGCCCCTCGATGCCGAGCTTCATCAAGGCGCTCGTCGACACCACGGACAACGCCGTCGCGGGCTCGCACTCGATGGTCGCCCGTTCTCGCGACTTCGCCACACAGGCTGGGGCCGCCAATATTCACGTGGTGTTCCGCGTCCTCGAACCCACGGAGGAGCTCTGGCGCATCCAGGTGCTGGTGCGCCTCGGTGCCGATGGTATTCGTCCCTTCGATGCGCTTGATGATCCCGAACTCGTCGCGCCGGTGCTCGTCGGCATACTCGACACCGCCAAGATCGCGTTTCCCGCTCTCGCCGAGGCGGAGACCGCTCCCGGCGGCGTGGACTTCCTGGTTCCGGCGGAGTCGATCGTCGAACTCGTCGAGCGGGGCGCCGCCGCGCTGCAGGAGCGCGGTATCGAGGTCCTCCTGCCCCGTGCTTGGACGCGGGTGCGCACCGAGGTACGCGCGACACCGACCGTCGCCGCGGTCGAATCGGAGGCCAGGCTCGGTGTGCAGCAGCTCGGAGAGGTCAGATGGGAGGTGCTCGTCGGCGGGGAACCGGTCGATGAGGTCGAGCTGCAGAAAATGGTCGCTGCGTCGAGCGACCTCGTCCAGCTTCGGGGGCGCTGGGTGCGCGCGGACAGCGAAGCCCTCAGGCGGGCATCCGCATTCCTAGAAAAGGCGCGCGGGCGAGCGGAGGAGGACAAGAATTCGGACGGCGACGGAACGCAGCACGCCCTCGGCGAGTTCGTAACGAACATGCTCAGCCCCGAGGCCGAAGGCGTTGCCATCACAGCGCCGGACACGTTGGAGTGGAAGATACCGGAACCGAAAGACGTTCTCGGCGACATTCCGTCCTCGTTCCGGGCGACGTTGCGCGATTACCAGGCCGATGGCGTGCGGTGGCTCGCTGGCATGGCCGCGGCGGGCCTCGGAGCCGTCCTCGCGGACGATATGGGGCTCGGAAAGACGGTGCAGGTTCTCGCCCTCGAATCGCTTGAACGCAACCGGCTTTCTCGCGACACTCGCGCGAGGCCGTCGCTGGTCGTGGCCCCGCTGTCACTCGTACGGAACTGGCAACTAGAGGCCCTGAAGTTCGCGCCGGACCTCGAGGTGATGATTCACCACGGCCCGGAGCGCGCAGACACCACCACCGCGAGCGAAGCCATGAGGCACAGCGACGTGGTGCTGACGACGTATGGCACCATCGTCAGGGATCTCGCCACATTCGAAGCAGTGAGTTTCCAGCGCATCGTCATCGACGAAGCCCAGACAGTGAAAAACGTCGACACCCAAGCTGCTAAATCGCTACGCCGCCTCCCCGCCCGACACCGTGTCGCGCTCACCGGTACACCTGTAGAGAACCGGCTCGAAGACATGCGGGCGATCCTCGACTTTTGTAACCCCGGAATGTTCGGATCCGCGGAGGTGTTCCGCTCGCGGTTCTCGACTCCGATCGAGACCAGCGCAGACACCGACACAGCGAGCCGACTCGTTGCCCTCGCCGCCCCATTCCTGCTGCGCAGAACGAAGTCGGATCCAGGGATCGTCGAGCTTCCGGCGAAGCTCGAACACCGCGTGGATTCGTACCTCACCTCGGAGCAAGCAGCGCTCTACACCGCCGTCGTGAAGAACATGATGGAAGACGTCAAAGACGCCTCCGACGGTGGCCGAAAAGGCGCAATCCTCTCCGGCCTCACAGCGCTCAAGCAGGTATGCGACCATCCGGCCCTCTACGCGGCCGACGGATCGGCGCTCCTCCGCGGCGGCGAGCACCGCTCCGGGAAACTCGAGGCCCTCGACGAGATTCTCACCACTGCCGGCGACGCAGGGGAAAAGGTCCTCGTCTTCACGCAATACCGCACCTTCGGGGAGATGATCTTGCCGTTTCTAGGGCGGCGAGCGGGGGAGCCAATCCCGTTCCTCTCCGGCACCTCTTCGGCGAAGGAACGTGCGCGGATGGTCGAGCGCTTCCAGGACCCGGATGGACCGCCGATTTTTCTCGCCTCCCTCAGAGCCGGCGGTACAGGCCTCACTCTCACGGCGGCGAACCATGTCGTCCACCTCGATCGATGGTGGAACCCCGCGGTCGAGGACCAGGCCACCGACCGTGTGCACCGTATCGGTCAAGAGCGCGACGTCAACGTGTACACGCTTGTTGCGCCCGGAACGGTTGAGGAACGCATCGCCGACGTCCTCGACCACAAGCAGGGACTCCAGGAGATAACCGTGGGATCGCTCGGTGTGACGGCGCTGTCCGATGATGCGCTCATGGATCTTGTGGCGTTGCGCGAGGACTCGGAATCGGCACGCGATGCCTTTCTGCAATCGACTACTCCGCAGCCCCCGTTGAAGGCACAACGAAAGGCCCGGCGATGAGTACTTTGTTCCGCGGGCAGGAAGGCTCCGGCGTCCCCGTCGCCACCAAGACCGGCGATTTCGGTGAGCATCAGTGGTCCCGGCGCTGGATAGCCGACCTAGAGGCCAGGGCAACTCGCAGCGCGATCACCAGCGGTCGATCCGCAGCACGCAATCGGTGGGTACTGGACGTTCAAATTGGCTGGCAGAAGGTGGTGGCGCACGTACAGGGGTCCCAGCCGAGCCCGTTCGAGGTCACCTTCGATTTTCCGCCGCCCGACCCGGGCGACGTGCCCGTGATCGAAGGTGAGCTCACCAAGGTCGGATTGGCAGCGGCGCTCGCCGGAAGCATCGACGACGCACTCGCCACCGTGTTGCTTCCGGCAGTCGACGGACAGACGCGGCATTCGTGTTCCTGCCCCGACCAGCCGGGCCCCTGTCTACATGCAATCGCCGTGGCCTGCGTTCTGGTGGAAAGGCTCGACAAGAGCCCGCAGGACCTTTTCCGGATGCGCGGATATCCTCCGCGAGCCGGAAACGGTGGGGCACGACGGCGGACGCCGCGCCCGGGTGCGGGCGGCACGTCCGACGTCATACCTTTTTGGGACGCGGACCCGCAGCTACCGCCTCCACCCGAGCCATCCGGTTCCGTATCCGATCTGCTCGACGGGGCGAGTGCGAGAGCGTTCGCCAACGCTGTAGCGCACGGAAACACGCTGGCGACTCTGGCCATCTTGTCGGATCTGGAGGACCTGTACCACTCGCTGGGTGATGTTCCCGAACCGCCGGAGAAGTAGGAGGGCCACAATGTCGGAGGCGGTTACTAAGGTGGGCGCCATGTCCACAGTGAAGTTCGTTCACACCGCCGACTGGCAGCTCGGGATGAAGCGCCACGTCCTCGGGGAGAGGCACTCCAGCTTCGACGATGCCCGCATGGATTCCGTGCGTGCAATCGTTGCTCGTGCCGAGGAAGAGGGCGTGGACTTCATCCTGGCTGCCGGCGACGTGTTCGACGACAATACGGTAGCCACGCAGTATGTAATGCGCGCGTTGTCGGTGCTCGGGGAGACACAAATCCCTGTGTATATCCTTCCGGGGAACCACGACCTGTTCTCGGCCGGCACGGTGTACGAGTCAAAGACTTTCAAGAACTATCGTCCGTCGAACGTGCACGTCATCGAGTCGATTGAGCCGGTGCAGGTGCGCGAGGGCGTCGAGATCGTCGGGCTGCCCGTGGTGTCGAAATATCCGCTCCCGGCGGACCTAGAGGAACTTGGCGGGAAGTTCTCGACCAGCGGCGACGAAGGAATTCGGATTCTCGCCCTCCACGGAGGTACCGACTTGGTGTTCTCCGGATCGGACGAAGATGACGAAGACGATGGGCAGTTCTCGATTGCCGGCATGGAAAGGCTCATCACCTCGGGCGCGGTCCACTACGTCGCGCTGGGGGACCGGCACTCGGTTACCGAGCTCGGTACGACCGGGCGCATCTGGTATTCAGGCGCACCGGAAGTGACTGCTTTCGACGACCGGGAAAAAGACTCCGGGCAGGCGCTGCTCGTCGAGATCGACAGTGACGATTGTTCGGTGGAGGCGTTTCGCACGGGCTCGTGGAAAATGATGCGCATCGACGCCGACCTCGATTCCGAGGGCGACCTGGAATTGCTCAAGTCCCGGTTGGATGGAACCGGGGACAAAGAGAAGACCATCGTGAAGCTCACCCTCAACGGGACCGTATCCCTGGAACTCGGTCGCAACCTAGACCAGCTCGTCGAGGACTACGCGGAACTGTTCGCCAATGTGCGTGTGCGCAAGGCATCGACGCTGGTGCGTCGACCGGAGTTCGACGACATCTCGGACTTGTTCTCCGGTTATGCACGCGATGCCGCCGAAGACCTCACCGAAATGTCCATCGCCGGCGGCGCGGATGCACGTACAGCCGAAGACGCCCTTGGCCTGCTGTATCGCTTGTCCCGAGCGGAGGCTGAGTCATGATTCTGCATTCGCTGACCATCGAGAACTACAAGGCCATCGAGCGCGAGACCATCGAGTTCGGGGAAACCGGAATCACGCTTATCGAAGGACGCAACGAGTCGGGCAAGACGTCCGTGTTCGAGGCGTTTCGTCTGCTTATCAATACGAAATCCAAGTCCAAGCCACGCGCTCTCAAGGAATCGGTTCGCGTGGGAGCCGATTCCCCGATTTCGATTTCTGCTGAGATGTCGATCGGTAAAGAACGTATTCGGTACAGCAAGACGTATCTATCGAAGGCAGAGACGAGCCTTGAGTTCCTCTCTCAGGTGAAGTCTGCGCTGCGAGACGACGAGGCCCACGAATACGTCTTGGCCAAGCTCGAGGACTCCGCGAATATCAAGCTGTGGGAGAAGCTCAGCCTCCGGCAGGATCAAGAGTCGACGCAGCTCAACGCGGTAGACGAAATAAGCTCGCTGAAACAAGCTTTAGACTCCGAAGCCGGAGACACCTTGTCTGCCGCCGATGATTCGCTGTTTCTTCAGGTCAAGGCAGAACGCGACCAGTATCTCGGCAAGAATGGAGCTCCGATCGGAGAGTTGCGAAAGCTCCACGACGAGGTTGCAGAACTCACCGCGGAGTTCGAGGTCGCACGCTCAGCAGCCGAGGCATTGGAAGCCGATATCGACAAACTCTCCGACGCTGCCGCAAAACGGAGCGAGAAGCAGCGCATGATCGACGATCGTAAAAAGGCGCTTGTCGTGGCGGAAGAGAAGGCCTCGCTCCTGGACAAGGCGCAACGCGCCCACGAAGAATTCGCACAGCGCTCGCAGCTAGCCCAGGCGCAGCTCGATAACTCAGAACATGCACGGGACCGGAGGCGCGAGCTCGCCGAGTCCGTGGACTCGAGCCGAGCCCACGTTGAACGTACGGCCGAAGCTCACGACTCAGCGCTGAGGGAGGAAGAATCGGCCAAGGCGGATCTCGGCAGCGCGACGAAAGCGCACGCGGCTGCCGAGGCGAAAGCACGCGCGAGCACGACAAAGGTGTCGGACGCACGCCGGCGCATCGAAGAAGTCGAGGTGCGCAAGGAGCTTGCGTCTCGGAAGACGAGACGCGACAAGGTAGAAGAGCTCACCAACCGCATCAACGAGCTCAACGCTCAGAAGCGGCTAATCAAGGCGGACGAATCCTATATCGAGCGGCTTCGGTCCGCTCGCTCTTCCATGCGCGAGGCCGATGCGGGATTGAAGGCCGGTTCCTCGCTCGTCTCCGTCGAAGGCAGGGGAGAGGCGTTAATCGATGGCTACACCATCGATGCTTCGAAGGGATGGTCCGCTTATGCCGAGGATCCGGTGCGTCTGGAGATCGGCGAGGTGACGGTGTCGGTGGTGCCACCGAAGAACGCGGCCGAGGCAAAAGAACGGTTCGATGCCGCCAGAAAAGCATTCGAAGAGCTGCTGGCAGACCGCGACTATGACTCGATAGACGACGCGGAAGACGATCTCAAGAAGCTGGGCGGTCTCAATACCGCTATTGCCGAAAGCACAGGGCAGCGAGAGTCCGCGCTGGGAGAAAGCACCGCCGAAGAAAATCGCGAACGCATATCCGATCTTGAAGCAAAGCTGGCGGAGCTGAGCGACGATATCGAGAACAGCGACTCACGCGACGATGACGATGTGCTCGGCAAAGCCAAAACCCAGCTTGCCGAAGCGGAAATCGAACGTGAGCAGGCAGATAGTGAGCTCGCCGGTGCTGCTGGGATCGTTAACCAGGCGAGAATTCGAGACGCCGAGGCGCGTAGCAAAGCTGCGTCGTATCGCGAATCGCTCGCGGAGCTGCGGGACGCCCACGATAGGTCCGAGGCTTCACTGAAGGACGCGCGCGATACCGTGACCGACCACGCGTTGGAAGCGGCATTCGAAGCCGCGAAGAAGTCCGTCGACGATCTAGCTGGTGAGGGCGAAGGGATCGCGGAAAACCTGGACGAAGCCAAGCGAGAAGCACAACTGCACGATCTCGAAACCACGAGGCAAGCGCTCAAGCGCCATCAGCAGGTGCTCGACGACCTCATTCGTCAATACAACGAGCTCAATGCGGACATCAAGGCCAAGAGCGAACAGGGCTACGCCACCAAGAAGGACAATGCCGAAATCGCCTTGCGTGAGGTTCAGCAACGGTGCGATTCGATGCAGGCCCGGGCAAACGCGGCAGACCTGCTCTTGACCACACTTGATTCCCATAGGCAGCAGTTGATTTCGCGGTATTCCGCGCCGCTGCGCGAACGCTTGGTGCGGTACGGCAAGCTCGTTTTCGGAGCAGACTTCGATGTGTCGCTGGATGAGCATCTCGTCGTCAAAGAACGAAAGCTCGACGGTGCGACGGTGGGTTTCGATCAGCTTTCAGGCGGGGCGAAAGAACAGTTCGGCTTGCTCACACGACTCGTGTGTGCCGAACTCGTCGGGGACGCCACCGTGCCCATATTTCTCGACGACACAATGGGGTTCACCGACCCACAGCGCCGACAGGCGATGGCGGCGGTACTCACCGAGGCCGGGAAAAAGTCCCAAGTCATCATCCTCACCTGTGACGAAGCGAGATTCGACGCGATTGGCGACGCGACACAACACTCCATGTCGTGAACTCCTGGACGCCTGAAAGTACACGCTGAGACTCATGAGAAGACCACCCAATCGTGATTTGAGTAGCAACTAGTTCTTCCTGATAGGACTATTGAACAGTTTTTACCTAACATGAAGGTATGAACGATGTCCGTTGGCTCAACGATGATGAGCAAAACCTCTGGCGCAAGACGCTTCAGTTCCAGCAGCTCATGGATCTCGCAATCGATCGACAGCTCGAGCGAGATGCGGGACTGTCCTTGGCGGATTACAGCGTATTGGTGACGCTCTCGGAGGCCGAAGCCGACGGACTTCGCGCACGCGAAGTGGGCACCAAGCTCGGCTGGGACAGGAGCCGAGTGTCCCACCAGGTGCGCCGAATGGAAAAGCGTGGACTCGTTGCGAAGACCGCCTGCGAGACCGACGGTCGGGGAACCATGATCGCGCTCACCACGGCAGGGCAGAAGGCGATAGAAGCATCGGCGCCCCAGCACGTCGAGCAGGTGCGTTCGCTGTTCATCGACGATCTCAACGACGAAGAACTGGACACCTTGAGCAAAGTGTTCGAGCGGGTCATCGGCAAGGTCGGCAGCACGGAGGGCATCGTCCTGCCAAGCGACTGCGCGTAAGCGGCTGCTCGGCGAATTCACCACCGGCGACGCGACGCGCTAGGAACTCAGAGCAACGATCACCAGCTCTGATGAAATGAAAATGGTGCCCCCGAAGGGATTCGAACCCCTGACCTTTGGTACCGGAAACCAACGCTCTATCCCCTGAGCTACGAGGGCGGGCACAGCAGTGGCCGATCCGCAACATCGTTGCCAGGGACCGGCCATCGGCGCAACGCAACTGTAGCACCGCACGCCGCGCAAACCCACTTGGCCGTCACGCAATTCGCTTGATGCCGGGCGAAAAGAATCTGCGCTTGGCGCGGGTTCGACCCGGGCAGCGAAAACAGTCGAACAACCAATAGGATGTAACACCGTGACCCCAGCTGAACTTTCCCTCGTCATACGTCAAACCGTCCTGGACCTCGTTTCCGGGCGCGGTGCAGATGTCGCCGTCGTTCCGGACGATGTCACTGTCGAGCGACCACGAAACCCCGAGCACGGTGACTACGCCACCAATATCGCGTTGCAGTTGGCGAAGAAGATCGGCGCAAACCCGCGAGAGTTCGCCGAGGAGATCGCGTCCGCGCTGGCGAAGGGCGACGGTGTGTCTTCGGCGGAGATCGCCGGTCCCGGGTTTATCAATGTTCGCGTAGACAAGGGCTCACAGGGCAAGCTCGTCGACCTCGTCCTCACGGAGGGAGAGTCGTTCGGTCGTGGCGATTCTTTGGCGGGGCAGAAAATCAACCTCGAGTTCGTATCCGCGAACCCGACCGGGCCTATCCACCTCGGCGGAACCCGCTGGGCGGCTGTCGGCGACGCGCTCGGACGTATTCTCGCCGCGCAGGGCGCAGATGTCACCCGCGAATACTATTTCAATGATCACGGCGCGCAGATCGACCGGTTCACCCGGTCCCTCATCGCCTCGGCGAAGGGGGAAGAGGCGCCCGAGGACGGCTACGCCGGAGAGTACATCCACGAGATCGCCCAGTCGGTGCTCGCGGCCTACCCGAACGCGCTTGAGCTCGACGACGCCGAGCAGAACGAGACCTTCCGAGCGAAGGGTGTCGATTTGATGTTCGACCACATCAAGTCGACGCTCGCTGAATTCGGCACTGTCTTCGACGTCTACACCCACGAGAATTCGATGTTCGACTCCGGGCAGGTAGACAAGGCGATCGAGACGCTCAAGAGCAACGGCAACCTCTACGAGTCCGATGGCGCGTGGTGGCTACGCTCGACCGACTTCGGCGACGACAAGGACCGTGTCGTCATCAAGTCAGATGGCGACGCGGCGTATATCGCCGGCGACATCGCGTACTTCCAGGACAAGCGCTCCCGCGGCTTCGATCTGGCCATCTACATGCTCGGCGCCGATCACCACGGCTACATCGCACGGCTCAAGGCAGCGGCAGCCGCCCTCGGGGACGACCCGAACACCATCGAGGTGCTCATCGGGCAGATGGTGAGCCTCGTGCGCGACGGCAAGCCGGTCCGGATGTCCAAGCGCGCCGGAACGGTAATCACTCTCGACGATCTGGTCGAGGCCATCGGCGTCGATGCCTCCAGGTATGCGCTGATCCGGTCGTCGGTCGACAACACGATGGACATCGACCTCGAACTGTGGGCCTCTGCGACGAGCGACAACCCCGTGTACTACGTGCAGTACGCCCACGCTCGGCTGTGCTCGCTAGCTCGAAATGCCGAAGCACTGGGTGTGTCCACCGAGGGCGCGGACACTTCGCTGCTCACCGACGAGTACGAGGGCAAGCTCATCCGCACGATCGCCGAGTTCCCGCGCGTCGTCGCGACCGCGTCCGAACTGCGCGAGCCGCACCGCATCTCCCGTTTCCTCGAAGAGCTGGCTGCGTCGTACCACCGTTTCTACGACCATGTCCGCGTCTTGCCGCAGGGCGACGAGGAACCCGGCCCGCTGCACACGGCGCGGCTTGCGCTGTGCCAGGCGGCTCGCCAAACGCTGTCCAACGGGCTTGGCCTCATCGGCGTCTCCGCACCGGAGCGGATGTGAGCGCGCACCCGGCGGGGCCGCGCCACGAATACCCGCACGCGCCCTCGATCGGAGAGCGGCCTGAGGACTCCGACACGCTCATGGCGCTCGACGCCAGGGTGTGGCCGAAGAACGCCGCACGCGATGCCGGCGGCGCCGTGACGATCGCGGGCCTCGACGTCAACGATCTGGCGAAGGAATACGGCACCCCGCTGTTCGTCGTCGACGAGGACGACTTCCGTTCGCGATGCCGTGAACTCGCCGAGGCTTTCGGCGGAGGCGAGCGGGTGCACTACGCCTCGAAGGCGTTCCTGTGCACCGAGATCGCGCGGTGGATCAAGGACGAAGGGCTCTCCCTCGACGTCGCCTCCGGAGGCGAGCTCGCCATTGCCCTGCGCGCCGATTTCCCGCCCGAGCGCATCACGATGCACGGCAACAACAAGTCGCGCGCCGAGCTGGAGCTCGCGGTCCGCAGCGGCGTCGGCCACATCGTGCTCGACGCGCCCGACGAGATCACCCTCCTCGACGAGATTGCACGAGAGCACGACGTCATCCAGGAGGTTTTCCTGCGCGTGACGGTTGGCGTCGAGGCGCATACCCACGAGTTCATCGCCACGGCGCATGAGGACCAGAAATTCGGGTTCTCCCTGGCGGGTGGAAAGGCGCTCGCCGCCGCCGGTTCCACGCTGGAGGCAAAGAACCTCGCGCTCACCGGTCTGCACAGCCACATCGGCTCGCAGATTTTCGAGTTCGACGGTTTCGAGCTCGCCGCGCGGCGCGTAGTCGGGTTGATGGAGGAGATCCGCGACGAGTTCGGCGCCGATGCGCTGGGCAACATCACGACCGTCGACCTCGGCGGTGGGTTGGGCATCAGCTACGTTCCGACGGACAATCCGCCGGCGGTGTCCGAGCTCGCAGACATGCTCGTGGAGAACGTAGAGAAGCAGTGCGCCGACGCCGGAATCGACTTCCCGACGGTTGTCGTCGAGCCAGGCCGCGCCATTGCCGGCCCTGGTACGGTCACGCTGTACGAGATCGGGGCGGTCAAGGACGTCGAGCTGTCCGATGGGCAGCAGCGCCGTTACCTGTCCGTCGACGGGGGAATGAGCGACAACGTTCGCACGGCGCTATACGATGCGTCGTACACGGCAAGCCTGGTGGGCCGCGCGTCCGAGGCGCCGCCTGTGGTATCGCGGCTGGTGGGGAAGCACTGTGAGAGCGGCGACGTCGTGGTTCGGGATCTCTGGCTGCCCAGTGACGTCGGGCGTGGCGATCTCGTAGCGGTGGCCGCTACCGGCGCGTACTGCTATTCGATGTCGAGTCGTTATAACCTGGTAGGCCGACCCGCCCTTATCGCCGTCCGCGACGGTAAGGCGCGGCTTGTATTGCGACGAGAGACCTTTGATGACCTCATCGGTCTGGAAGTTGACGAGGTGGAGAATCCATGAGTGATGCCAAGCGTCCTGTCGGTGTGGCCCTGGTCGGTATGGGCACGGTGGGCACGGAAGTCCTCCGTTACATGGAGACCAACGGCGACGAGCTGGCGGCACGAATTGGCGCGCCATTGGAACTCCGCGGAATCGCGGTGCGCGACACCAGCAAGGATCGCGGCGTCGATTCGTCCCTTCTCACCGATGACCCGGTGAGCCTCACCCTGCGCGAGGACGTCGACGTGGTCGTCGAGGTCATGGGCGGAATCGATATCGCGAAGCCGCTGCTCATCGGCGCTCTGAACGCGGGGAAAGCAGTCGTCACCGCGAACAAGGCGCTGTTGGCCGAATACACCGACGAGCTGGCAGAGGCTGCGGATTCGACCGAGTCGGATCTGTACTTCGAAGCCGCGGTCGCCGGAGCAATCCCGGTGCTCGGGCCCCTTCGTCGCTCGATGGCGGGGGACCAGGTCGAACGGGTCGTCGGCATCGTCAACGGCACCACCAACTTCATCCTGTCGGAGATGGATTCGACGGGGGCCGCCTACTCCGAGACCCTCGCGGAGGCCTCGCGCCTCGGCTACGCCGAAGCCGATCCGACGGCAGACGTCGAGGGCTACGATGCCGCCGCGAAGGCCGCCATCCTCGCCTCGATCGCCTTCCATTCGCGTGTGACGGCGAAGGACGTCTACCGCGAGGGCATATCGGCGATCACCCCTGCGCAATTCGAATCGGCGCGCCACATGGAATGCACCATCAAGTTGCTCGCGCTGTGTGAGAAGGTGCGTCGATCCGATGGCACCGAAGCGGTGTCTGCGCGCGTGTACCCGGCGCTGATCCCGCTCGGCCACCCACTCGCCTCCGTCGACGGTGCCTACAACGCCGTGGTCGTGGAGGCCGAGGCCGCCGGGCGGCTGATGTTCTACGGCCAGGGCGCCGGCGGTGCTCCGACGGCCTCGGCGGTGCTCGGTGACCTCGTTGCTGCCGCCCGCAACAAGGTGATGGGCGGGCGTGCGCCGGGCGAGTCGACCTATCGCGCGCTTCCCGTGGCGACCATCGATGACGTGGTCACCAGGTACCACGTGTCGATGAGCGTTCACGACCGCGCCGGCGTGCTCTCCCAGGTCGCCGCCGAATTCTCGAACCACGGGGTTTCCATCGCACAGGTCCGCCAGACCGAAAGCGAACAGGGTGCCGAGCTCGTCGTGTTGACCCACCGCGCGGCGGAGCGCGACCTCGCGGCGACCGTGTCCGCGCTGAGTGAGATGGATTCGGTGCGCGAGATCGTCAGCGTCATCCGTCTCGAAGGTGAAGACCAGTAGCCTCGTTCGGAGCGTTCAAAGTGTTCGGGCCGGCCTGGTGAAGGGGCCTGCGAGAAAAGGAGTGTCGATGCCGGCAGGAGAAGCGGCCTACCCCGAGGTCCTCGGTGCGTCCGGGGGACAGGTGTTGCCCGCAGGACGAGAGGTCACGGTGTCCGTTCCCGCGTCGACGGCGAACCTTGGCCCCGGGTTCGACACTCTCGGGATGGCTCTCGGGCTGTATGACACGATTCACGTCCGCACCACCTCGGGCGGTCTCGTTCTGCACGTCTCGGGAGAGGGGGAGTCGACGGTCCCGCTCGATTCCTCGCACCTGGTCTACAAGGCACTCGAAGGCGGACTCAGGGCAGCGGGCATCGGCGCGCGAGGGCTTGAGATCGAATGCGAGAATTCCATCCCGCACTCTCGCGGTCTCGGAAGCTCGGCGTCAGCCGCTGTGGGCGGACTCGTCGCGGCCAACGCACTGGCGGATAACGCACTCGACGACGAACGGCTGGTCCAGCTTTCCAGCGAATTCGAAGGCCACCCGGATAATGCCGCCGCCGCGGTGCTGGGCGGCGCAGTTGTAGCGTGGACCGAGGCCGAGTCGGGGCATTCGCCGCGGTACCGCGCGGTGCGAGTGCCGACCTCTGAAGAGCTGCGGACTACTGTGTTCGTCCCGGAATTCTCGTCCTCGACCGCCGAGACGCGAGGGCTGCTGCCGGCAAAGGTGCCGCACGCGGATGCGGCCTTCAACGCGAGCCGCGCGGCGCTGCTCACCGTCGCTTTGAGCCGGCCCGAGTTTCTTCTCGCCGCTACCGAGGATCGCCTCCACCAGGGTTACCGTGCCCCGGCGCTGGAACAGACCACCGAGCTGATTGCGTTGCTGCGTGGTCGCGGTTTCGCCGCTGCGGTATCGGGTGCGGGGCCCACCACTTTGTGCCTACACACCGGCGATCTCACCGCTACGCTTCGCTCGGACGCCGAGTCGCGCGGCTGGAAACTGCTTGACCTGCCGGTCGCCGAGGGCGCGCGGGCAAAGTAGGGCGTCGATCTGCCGGCGAGGCTAGCTCCGGCTGGTCGAGCTGACCTCGAAGCGTCCCTGCGCATACCATCGTCGCAGAGTCCGCTTGTCGAATTTCCCGACGCTGGTTCGTGGGATTTCGGCGAGAAATGCCCAATGGTCGGGCCGTTTCCATTCCGGCACCGATGTGAGCTCGGCGTACAGTCCTTCCGCGGTGGCAGGATCTGCCCACGGATGCATCGTCACCACGCACAAAGGGCGCTGTCCCCAATAGGAGTCCGGCACCCCGATGCAGGCCGCCTCGGCAACCTCGGGCAGCTCCATCACCGCATTCTCGAGCTCGACAGAGGAGATCCATTCGCCGCCGGACAAGATCGCGTCGGCCAGGCGATCGATGATGGTGAGATAGCCGTCGTCGGTGACGTGGGCGATGTCCCCGGTACGAAACCAGCCGTCGTCGAAGCTTTTGTCCTGCTCCGGGTCGGCATTGAAATAGCTGCCTGTCACATAGGGCCCCGCAACCTCGAGCTCGCCGAACCCGGTTTGACCGCGCAGCGGGGTACCGCTGAGATCGATGACGCGCGCGAACATCTGCGCGTTGAAGCGGCCCTGGGACATCGGATGCCCGCCGTGAAGCGTGTTCGAGGCGGTACCCAGGGGGCCGGTCTCGGTCATGCCCCACGCATGGATGAGGTGGAAGTCGTAATCCGCGGAGATCTTGTCGGAGAGTGCAGTGGGCACCGAGGAGCCTCCAAGGATCACGCGGTCGAGGTTGTCGAGGAAGTCCCTGTGCTCGTCGATCGCACGAAGGAAAGCCGCGAAGTGCACCGGGGTACAGGCGATGACCGTGGGCTGGGTCGCCGAGACGCCACGTTCAAGCGCAGCCGTCTGCGAACCGGTCTCTGCTGAGGTCGATCGCGCCAGGACAAGGTCGTTGCCGAACATCATCGTCGCGTAAGGGATTCCCCAACCCATCACATGGAACAACGGCACCATCGACAACACCGTGTCCCGCGCCGTGATCGCCATCCCATCTGCCGCGCCCATGCTCATCGCGTGGAGGTAGATCGCACGATGCGAGTAGACCACGGACTTCGGCATCCCGGTCGTGCCGGACGTGTGGCATACGACCGCCGGGGCATTTTCGTCGATATCGGGCCACTCGCGGTGCGAAGGCATCCCGTCGAGAAGTTGCTCGTACGAGTGCACGGACACGCCTTCCCATCCCTCGGGCTCGACGTCCTCTACGTCGCCGCCGATGAGGATCACGTGGCGAAGTGCGGGGAAACGCTTGTGGTGCCTTGCGAGATATTCAAGTGCGCCCGGGCCCGTCACCAGCACGGACTCGTCGATAGCCCCGATGGTCGCGAGGATCATCGACTGGCTCAGCTGCACGTTGATGGGGTGAATCACCGCGCCCATCGCCGGTACGGCGAGCATCAGCTCGAACGATTCGAAACGGTTGGACAACATCATCCCGACGGCGTCCCCCTCGCCGATCCCGAGCTTTTCCAGCGCGGCGGAGAGGGCAGCGCAGCGGTGCCCTACTTCGGCGAACGTCGCTCTGTTCTGGGTGTCGTCGGGGTGGACCTCAGTGACAACCGACGCGTGATTGCGGGAGGCCCCGTGCGAGAGGATTCGCGCGATGTTGAGCGGGGACGCCATCATCGTGCTGCGTAGCTTCACCTGGCCCGCCTTCCTGTGCGCGAAACTTTCGTGTGCCCACCTACATTAGTAGGTGAGTGGACACGCTCTGGGGGCGGAATAGTCTAATGGCGCGATCTCGCGTACGATAAGGAACGCATATCGACATCTGACGCGGATTCTTCAAATCCGTGTTCGTCTGCTTCCTCCGGTCGTGGCTTGTTCCCGAGAGTGCGCGAGCGAAGCGGTTCGGGAATCGATTCCACAGCTACGTTCGATTCAGCCGTTATCGGCGTGTGGTCCTACGTACGTTCATCGGTCGGTATGCACCTCCACAGACTTATCGGTCCTCTAGCGACCGGATTACCGAGTGGCATCGCCACTGCACCAGGCGGGTATTCCCGTTTCCCGGTAAAGAAAGGACCTCCGTGACTTCAGCGGAAACCTCTAAATCAACCGATATCAGCACCTTGCGCCTTCCCGAGCTCAAGGCCCTCGCGCAGCAGCTCGGCCTCAAGAGCCTCTCGGGTAAGCGCAAGGGCGAGCTCGTCGCCTTGATCAACTCGGCACGCGGGAACTCCGGCCCGCCGACGTCGTCGGCTCCCGCCGCAAAGAACAACCCTTCCGATGACGGCGGACGTGCCGATTCGCAGGACGGCGCCGAAAGCGGCCGCCGCTCGCGCAGGGTTTCGCGCGGTGCAGGTGCGCCCGACCAGCAAACGCTGGACTCCGCTGTCATAGGCGCGGAGCAGGGAAGCGCGAAGGCGCAGGACGGCACGACGCAGCGCGACGACGAGGACCGCAGCGGCGACAAGGGCGGCGATCGCGACAAGAGCCGCGGCAACCGCAAGGATCGCGGCGACCGCGACAATGGCGGCGGCGGCCACAACGACGGCGGCGACCGCAACAATCGTGACAACAACAATCGCGACAACGGCGGCGGAAACCACGACGGCGGCCACAACGACGGCGACGATCAGCAGGGGCGTGGCAACAACCGCAACCGCAACCGCAATCGCAACCGGAACCGCAACAATAACGACCGCAACAACGGCGGTGGAAATAACAACGGCGGCGGTAACAACAACCGCGGCAACGATTCCGACGACAACAACGGCGGCGGCAACAACAACGGCGGCGGTAACAACAACCGCGGCAACAATCGCGATAACCGGGACGACGAGGGCGGTCGTGGCCGCCGTGGACGTCGTCGCCGCGATCGCGGACGCAATCGGAACGACGGCGACTCGGGCGAGATTCGCGAAGGCGATGTGCTGCAGCCCGTCGCGGGCATTCTCGATGTGCTCGATAATTACGCGTTCGTGCGCACCTCGGGCTACCTGGCGGGGCAGAACGACGTCTACGTCTCCATCAATATGGTCCGCAAGAACGGGCTGCGCCGCGGTGACGCGGTCGTCGGTGCCGTGCGCATGCCGCGCGAGGGGGAGAACAATCAGCGCCAGAAGTTCAACCCGCTGGTGCGCGTCGACTCCATCAACGGCGGCACGGTCGAGGAAGCCAAGGCGCGCCCGGACTTCGGCAAGCTCACCCCGCTCTACCCGAACCAGCGCCTACGCCTGGAGACCGAGAAGACGAAGCTCTCCACGCGTGTGATCGACCTGGTCATGCCGATCGGCAAGGGCCAGCGTGCGCTGATCGTGTCGCCGCCCAAGGCCGGTAAGACGACGATCTTGCAGAACATCGCGAACGCGATCGCGCACAACAACCCCGAATGCCACCTCATGGTCGTGCTCGTCGACGAGCGCCCCGAGGAAGTCACGGATATGCAGCGTTCGGTCGAGGGCGAGGTAATCGCCTCGACGTTCGATCGTCCGCCGTCAGACCACACCCAGGTGGCCGAGCTCGCCATCGAACGGGCGAAGCGCCTGGTGGAGGCAGGGCAGGACGTCGTCGTGCTGCTCGACTCCATCACCAGACTCGGCCGCGCGTACAACAACTCCTCGCCGGCGTCCGGTCGCATCCTTTCCGGCGGTGTGGACTCGACCGCGTTGTACCCGCCGAAGCGGTTCCTCGGTGCGGCCCGCAATATCGAGTTCGGCGGCTCTCTCACGATCATAGCCACGGCGATGGTGGAGACCGGTTCCGCGGGCGACACCGTGATCTTCGAGGAGTTCAAGGGCACCGGCAATGCCGAGCTCAAGCTCGACCGCCGGATCTCCGAGCGCCGCGTGTTCCCGGCGGTCGATGTCGGGCCCTCGGGCACCCGTAAGGAAGAATTGCTCATGAGCAACGAAGAGGCGCAGATCATGCACAAGCTGCGTCGCGTGCTCTCAGGGCTCGACTCTCAGCAGGCCATCGATCTGCTCATGAGCCAGCTCCGCAAGACTCAGAACAACTACGAGTTCCTGCTCCAGGTGTCGAAAACCACGCCGACGCTGCCGCAGGACGAGGAGTAAGAACACGTGAGCAGCAAGTCACCCTCAGCGATCGACGACGTTCTCGCCGAGTACCAGGGCCTCGAGATGCAACTCTCGGATCCCGCGCTCCATGAGAACGCCGCCGAGGCCCGTCGCGTCGGCAAGCGTTTCGCCGAGCTGGGCCCAGTCGTCGGTGTGCACAACGAGCTCACCTCGGCCGAGGACGATTTGTCCGCCGCCGAGGAGCTCGCACACGAGGACAAGTCGTTCGCGGACGAGGCCGAGCGCCTGCGCGAGCAGGTCGCCGAGCTCAAGGAGCAGCTCGCAGACCTGCTCGCCCCGCGCGACCCGCACGACGGTGACGACATCCTGCTCGAGATCAAGCCGGGCGCCGGCGGCGAGGAGTCCGCGCTTTTCGCCTCCGACCTTGCTCGGATGTACCTCAAGTACGCCGAGAAGGAGGGCTGGAAGGTCGAGACGCTCGGCATCACCGAGTCCGACATGGGCGGCTACAAGGACGCGACCTTCTCCATCAAGGCGCGCGAGCCCTCGCGCGACGGCGTGTGGGCGCACCTCAAGTTCGAGGGTGGCGTGCACCGCGTCCAGCGTGTGCCCGTCACCGAATCGCAGGGTCGCATCCATACCTCTGCCGCCGGGGTCATGGTTTTCCCGGAGGCCGAGGCGCCGGAGGAGATCGAGATCAACGACGCGGACCTGCGCGTCGACGTCTACCGTTCCTCCGGCAAGGGTGGGCAGGGCGTCAACACGACCGACTCGGCCGTGCGCCTCACCCACCTACCGACCGGCATCGTCGTCACCTGTCAGAACGAGCGCTCGCAGCTGCAGAACAAGGCCCGCGCGATGGAGGTGCTCGCCGCGCGCCTACAGCAGCAGCAAGAGGAGGCCGCCGCTGCAGAGGCCGCGGACGAGCGCGCCGCGCAGATCCGCACCGTGGACCGCTCCGAGCGCATTCGCACGTACAACTTCCCCGAGAACCGCATCGCCGACCATCGCATCGGGTACAAGGCGAACAACCTCGACCAGGTTCTCGCCGGCGAGATGGGCGCCCTTGTCGACGCCCTGCGGGAATCCGAGCGCGCCGAGCGCATGCAAGAGGCCTAAGCCACCTCGTTCCTCAGCGCAGGACCAACACGTATGACGCCGGACGCACCGAGCATTCTCGCCGAACTCACCTCCTGCCTTTCCCAGGGAGGGATCGAATCGGCGGCCGCGGAGGCTGCGACGATACTCTCGCAGGCGCTGGGCACCTCGCGTGCCGCCCTGGCCTTCGCGGACGTCCCCGCCGAGCGCGCGCAGCAGGCGCGCACGTGGGCCCGTCACCGCGCCGAATCCCACGAGCCGCTGCAATACATCCTGGGAACCGCGGTGAGCGGCCGCCTCGACATGGCCGTCGGTCCGGGCGTGTTCATCCCACGCCCGGAGACCGAGCTCCTCATCGACTGGGCGCTGAGAACCATGCCGGCGCCGGTGGCGGGGCAGGATGCCGCGTCCGTCGTCATAGACCTGTGTTCCGGTAGCGGGACCATCGCTCTCGAGGTCGCCCACGCGATGCCGAGCGCGCAGGTGTACGCGGTGGAAGCCGATTCGCTAGCCCTGGAGTGGTTGCGTCGGAATGCCGCCACACGGGCGGAAGCGGGGGATACCCCGGTCACCGTGTGCGCCGCCGATGCCACCGACGACGCGCTGCTGCCCGAGCTCTCAGGCCGCGCGAGCGCCGTGCTCAGCAACCCGCCCTACGTCCCGTCGGGCGCGGACCTTCCGGCGGAGGTCGCGGACCACGAGCCCGGGGTCGCGCTGTTTGCGGGGCCGGAGGGGACCGACGTCATCGAACGTCTCGTGCCCGTGGCCGCGCGGCTACTGGCGGACGGTGGGATCTTCGCATGCGAACACGACGACTCCAACGGCGCCGCGGTGACCGAGATACTCGGTCGGCACGGCGGCTTCGGTAGGGTAAACCAGCATAGAGACCTGGCCGGTCGGCCCCGTTTCGTCACGGCGGTACGCGTACGCGATTTCGCCGAGAACACGCGCTGGAACGGCGCTGATCCACTCAATCACGAACAGCGAAGGGAGCATGGGCGGTGAGTCTGACCTATGACTGCAGCGAGGAGAGCGGACGAAAGGTCGGCCTGTCCCAGGCGGCCAACACGCTGCGCTCGGGGCGGCTCGCCGTCTTGCCGACGGACACCGTCTACGGGATCGCGGCGGACCCGTTCAACCCAGACGCGGTCAACGCGCTCCTCGCCGCGAAACACCGCGGCCCGGACATGCCGGTCCCCGTGCTCGTCGGCTCGTGGGACACGATCGACGGGCTCGTGCCTTCCGTGAGCGCGGAGGCGCGCACGCTCATCCGCGCATTCTGGCCGGGCGGGCTGTCGATCGTCGTGCCGCAGGCACCCTCGCTCACCTGGAACCTCGGCCACACAGCGGGCACCGTAATGCTGCGGATGCCGCTGCACCCGGTGGCGATCGAGCTACTGCGCGAGACCGGACCGCTGGCCGTGTCGAGCGCAAACGTGTCCGGCCAGCCGCCGGCGCAGAACGCCGCGGAAGCCAAGGCCCAGCTCGGTGAGGCTGTCGCGGTGTACCTCGAATCCGGGGGCGCCGACATCGGGACGGCCTCGACGATCGTCGACCTCACCCACGGCACCCCGCGCATTGTCCGCGAGGGTGCGATCACCACCGACCGCGTCGCGGAGGCTCTCGAAGTACCCGCACAGTCCCTCCAGAGTTAAACGCGGTTTTCATGCCCTTGGACACCACCGTGCTGGCGCAATCCGGCGGCTTCGTCGGGGGCGCCGGTGTGCCGTATCGCGAACTCGTTCTCATCGCGGTTGTCGCCGGGCTCGTGTCCTTCCTCGTCACCGGGCTGGTGAAGGGGATCGCGCCCATGGTCGGGGGAGTGAAGTATCCGCGGGGCCGGGACGTACACGTCATCCCCACACCGCAAATCGGCGGTCTCGGAATCTTCACCGGCTTCTGTGTCGCTGTGTTCCTCGCCTCGAATCTGCCGGCGCTCAACCGGGCCTTTCCGCCGTTCACGTCGGATGTGCAGGTCGTCGTCGCAGCAGGGGCGGTAATCGTGCTCCTGGGGTTCGTCGACGACACGCTCGAATTAGGTGCCGTGACGAAACTCGTCGGGCAGATGGCCTCGGCCGGAGTGCTCATCGTCGGTGGAGTCACGTGGTTCCTCGTATACCTGCCGTGGGGCGGAAACATCCTCGTACTCGACCAGTTGCAGGCCGGCGTGGCCACGGCGTTGTTCACGCTCGTCGTCGTCAACGCGATCAACTTCGTCGACGGTCTCGATGGCCTGGCCGGCGGCATCGGCGCGATCGTGGCCATGGCGTTGTGCCTGTTCGCGGTGGCGATTCTATTCCAGCAGGGCGGGGCAGTGTCGGCATACCCGCCGGCGCTCATCACTGCTGTACTAGCTGGCGCCTGCATCGGCTTCCTGCCCCACAATTTCCATCCCGCCCGCATCTTCATGGGCGACACGGGCGCGATGTTCATCGGCCTGATATTGGCTGCGGCGTCCATCAACGTCTCGGGGCGAATCTCGCAATCGATGTACGGATCCCAGAACCTGCTGGTCCTGCTGTCCCCGGTCATAGTCGTCGGAGCGGCGCTATTCGTTCCGCTCCTCGATCTCGTCCTCGCGGTCGTTCGTCGTGTGCGCGCCGGTCAGCACCCATTTTCCGCCGACCGAAAGCATCTTCACCACAGGCTCCTCGAACTTGGGCACTCGCAGACCCTCGTCGCTATCGTCATCTATGCCTGGGTCGCCCTGTTCGCGTTCGGGGCGGTATCGCTGAGCGTTTTCGAGGCGAAGTACGTCCTGCCGGTCGTCGGGATCCTGTTCCTCGTAGTGCTCATCTTCACCGCGACACCGCTCTGGCTGCGCTCATCTTTGAACCGGCCGCCGACAAGCAGTGACGCCACATTAGAATGAAGCCCTATGACTAACGAGCCCGCCCCGCAGGACCCGTCGAGCGAGCAGCAAAATGGCGCGCCGCAGACCGAGAGCGAGGTCCGCGAACTCGCCATCAGCGCGCATACCGTGGCCCTTCGTAAAGCCCTCTACGTCGGCATCGCAGGTTGGCTGGCGCTCAGCGTGCTGTCGGTCGTGGTGTGGATGCTGGGAGACGGAACCTCGGGCATCTGGGGAGCCTTGGTCGGCGCCGCGATTGGCGGCTTTTTCGTGTTGACGACGGCGATCACCACACTCGCGACGGCGAAGTCGCCGGCGACGACGATGGGTGCGGTCCTCATGGGTACTTGGCTCCTCAAGTTGCTCATTGTTCTCGGCGTGGTTTTCGTCATCCGCGATTTCGACTTCTATTCGCGACCGGCGCTCGTGATCACCATGGTGCTTTCCCTTATCGTGGTCTTGGCGCTTGAGACCTGGACTATCGTGAAGGCTAAGGCGCCTGCCGTGGAGCCAGATATTTTCCGGTAAGCCACCCGGTGGTCCAGCCTTAGCCGTAAGACCCTCCGAAACATCCTGGCCGGGCTGCATCTACGCTGCGTTGACGCATTGGGCGGTTATTCGAGCACGGAGCTCTCCACGCGGCCGGGATGGTATGCGGTTTCGTGGTGTGTGACTCTTCAGAAGTAGCTGCGCAGGAAACCTTTTCGCTCGCATCGTCGAAGCTGGCCGTATATTACTGGCTAGTACCATGCATAGTGCTGGTTCGTGGCACTCAATCGCTAAAATCCGGCCAAATCCCGGGGGTCGTTATCCAAACTGTTATCGACTTTGTTAGGATTCTCTACGGTGTCAAAACGGGCCGCTTGCACGTCTTTTATATAGATTCAAGCAGCCCGGGCATTGGCCTGTGTGCGCCAACTGGGCGTCTCACGGCACGGAATGACAAATCGCACCGCAGCTATTAGGCGGCCCGAGTAGGGGAGAGAACGCTGAGCACCACAACGCTGGCATTCAAGGGCGAATTTCACGCCCCAACGTTGGACGACTTTTTCCCTGCGACGGTCTTATTTGGCGGAACGCCGTTTGAGCTAGATCGGCTCATGCTCATCCGCCTGCTGATGACCGTGCTGGTGGCTTTGTTCTTCTTCTTCGCTATGCGTGGCGCGAAGATCGTTCCGCGTGGCGTGCAGAACGTCGCCGAGATCGCGATCGACTTCGTTCGCATCAACATCGTCGAAGAGATCATCGGCAAGAAGGAGGGCTACCGCTTCTTGCCGATTGTCGCGACCATCTTCTTCATCGTCTTGGCGAGCAACTTGCCTTCCATCATCCCGTTCCTGAATATCTCGCCAAACGCGAGAATCGGGATGCCGCTGGTGCTGGCAGTTGTTGCTTACATCGCCTTCGTATACGCAGGCGCCAAGAAGTACGGATTCTTCAGCTTCATCGGTAAGTCGATCGTGGTGCCCAACCTGCCGTTGCCGATGCACTTCCTGGTCGTGCCGATCGAGTTCTTCTCGACCTTCGTTCTTCGTCCGGCAACGCTCACCATTCGTCTCATGGCGAACATGCTTGCCGGCCACATCATGCTTGTCCTGCTCTTCTCCGCCACGAACTTCTTCTTCTGGCAGTTCAGCGGTTGGAGCGCAGTCAGCTTGGTGACCTTCGCGGTCAGCGTCGCATTCATGATGTTCGAGCTCCTCATCGTGTTCCTGCAGGCGTACATCTTCGCGCTTCTGACCGCCGTGTACATCGAGCAAGCGATCCACGCGGACAGCCACTGACCTTGTGATCTCCGGTCGAGGCGGATCAGCTCCGCTTCCCGGTCGTCACGAGCAATAGACCACCTGCCCACCACAAACCACCACAAGACCTGACCGGCAAGCGGATAGTCCGCTCCGGCCAATTGAAAGGGAATGGAATCCAGATGGATATCGTCACTCTCGCCCAGGAAGCCACGACGACCACGATGCCCGGCCTCGGCGCAGTGGGCTACGGCCTCGCCGCCATCGGCCCCGGCATCGGTATCGGCATCGTCGTCGGTAAGGCGATCGAGGGCATGGCTCGCCAGCCCGAGATGGCCGGCCAGATTCGCACCACGATGTTCCTCGGTATCGCCTTCACCGAGGCCCTGGCCCTCATCGGCATCGTCACCGGCTTCATCTTCCAGTAAGACCAACGACGTACCGGATAGGACCAACTAGATGATCTCCGATTTCGTATTACTCGCAGCGGGAGGCGAAGAATCGCTTCCGCTGGAGGAAGAGCCGAACATCTTGATGCCGGCCCTCTACGACATCGTCTGGTCTCTCATCGCGTTCGCCATCCTTTTGTTCGTCTTCTGGAAGTTTGTGCTTCCGATGGTGAAGAAGGTGCTTGAAGAGCGCACAGAGAAGATCGAAGGCGGTATCGAGCGCGCCGAAGCGGCGCAGCGCGAGGCCAAGGAAGCGCTCGACAAATACAACGAGCAGCTGGCAGAGGCCCGCGGTGAGGCCGCCAAGATTCGAGAGGATGCTCGTCTCCAAGGACAGCAGATCCTCGCGGATATGAAGGCCGACGCGCAGAAGGAAAGCGATCGCATCGTTGCCAACGGTCAGCAGCAGCTGCAGGCACAGCGTCAGCAGATCGTGACCGAGCTTCGCTCCGACCTCGGCAAGCAGTCTGTCGACCTTGCAGAGAAGTTGATGGGCGAGCAGTTGTCGGACAACGTCAAGCAGTCCGGCACCATCGACCGCTTCCTGGCAGACCTTGACCAGGTTTCCGGGCCCGGCCAGAAGTAAGGAAAGTGACGCACAATGCACGCAGCTAGCCGTGATGCACTCGCGAAGTGCCGCGAGAAGTTGCAAGGAACGCTAGGCGCCAAGTCCGACGGTGGTGCCACCGGTGCCAAGCTCGGGGGAGAGCTGTTCCAGGTTGCTGAGGTTCTCGAGGGAGATCGCGCGCTGCGAGTCGCAGTCGCGGACTCCTCGGCTCCTGCTTCGACCCGGCAGGACCTAGCTCGTTCGGTCTTCGGTTGGAAGATCGACGACAGCACGCTGGACGTGCTGTTGGATGCGGTCGGCCACACGTGGTCGAACCCCCGCGACTTGCGTGACAGCCTCGTTGACCTCAGCCGCCTGTCGCTGCTCGCTTCGGCTGCGGCGCAGGGTCAGCTACCGGCAGTGGAAGACGAGCTGTTCCGTCTCGGACGGATCATCGCCGGCAACCCGGAGCTGGAGCAAGCACTTGCCGATCGGCAGGCGCCTACCAAGGCTAAGCGTGCACTGCTTGGTGAACTCGTGTACGGGAAGGTTCTCGCGGTTACCGAGGCATTGGCCTCGCAAGTTATCGCGCGACCTGAAAATCGGCCTGCCGACGACCTGGACGCGCTGTCCCAAATGGCGGCAGAATTGCAGGGGACGGCAGTTGCCGACGTCACAAGCGCCAACGAACTTTCGAGCGAACAGGTCGAGTCCCTCAAGGCTCGGCTCGGAAAGATCTATGGACGGTCGATGACCGTTCATATGAATATCGATCCGAAAATTATGGGTGGTCTTGTCATCCGGGTGGGCGACGAGGTCATCGACGGAAGCGTGTCGGGTCGCTTGTCTGCGATGCGACGCAACATTCCGTGATTGATCTGCTGCGGTCCGAGGGCCGCAGCCGTGAACTAGCTGGGCAGCCGTTTTCACGGTCGATGCTCACCCACCTGACAACATATGAGCCGAAAGAAACTTTCGGCCCACGAACTTAGTGAGAGCAGGAAACACATGGCGGAGTTGACGATCTCCTCCGACGAGATCCGTAGCGCGATTGCAAATTACACCCAGAGCATGTCCCAGGACGCCTCTCGCGATGAGGTCGGCACCGTCGTGGATACCGGTGACGGAATTGCCCACATCAGCGGCCTGCCGTCCGCGATGGCCAACGAGATTCTGGAATTCCCCGGCGGAATCCTCGGCGTTGCCCTCAACCTCGAGGACCGCGAAATCGGTGCCGTTATCCTTGGTAGCTTCGACGAGATCGAAGAGGGCCAAGAGGTCCGCCGTACCGGCGACGTCCTTTCGGTCCCCGTTGGCGAGAACTTCCTCGGTCGAGTGGTCAACCCGCTCGGTGAGGCCATCGACGGACTTGGTGATATCGAGTCGACCGAGCGCCGCGCGCTCGAGTTGCAGGCACCCTCGGTGCTCGAGCGCCAACCTGTCGAAGAGCCGATGCAGACCGGTATCAAGGCAGTCGACGCAATGACCCCGATCGGTCGTGGACAGCGTCAGCTGATCATTGGTGACCGCAAGACCGGCAAGACGGCACTGTGCATCGACGCCATCCTCAACCAGAAGGCCAACTGGGAGTCCGGCGACAAGACCAAGCAGCTTCGCTGCATCTACGTCGCCGTGGGCCAGAAGGGCTCGACCATCGCCGGTGTCAAGGCGACCCTGGAAGAGCACGGCGCTATGGAATACACGACTATCGTCGCGGCTCCGGCTTCCGACTCCGCCGGTCTGAAGTGGCTCGCACCCTTCACCGGCTCGGCCATCGGTCAGCAGTGGATGTACGAAGGTAACCATGTTCTGATCGTGTTCGACGACCTCTCCAAGCAGGCCGAGGCATACCGCGCGATCTCCCTGCTGCTCCGTCGCCCGCCGGGCCGCGAGGCATACCCGGGCGACGTGTTCTACCTGCACTCCCGGCTCCTCGAGCGCTGTGCGAAGCTCTCGGACGAGCTCGGTGGCGGTTCGATGACGGGTCTGCCGATCATTGAAACGAAGGCAAACGACGTCTCCGCGTTTATCCCGACCAACGTCATCTCCATTACCGACGGTCAGGTCTTCCTCGAGTCCGACCTGTTCAACCGTGGCGTTCGCCCGGCTGTGAACGTCGGTATCTCGGTGTCACGTGTTGGTGGTGCTGCACAGACCAAGGGCATGAAGAAGGTGTCCGGTTCGCTGCGTCTCGATCTAGCTGCCTATCGTGACCTCGAGTCCTTCGCCACCTTCGCTTCCGACCTCGACGCTGCGTCGAAGGCTCAGCTGGATCGCGGTTCCCGGCTGGTCGAGATTCTCAAGCAGAACGAGAACTCCCCGGTGGCCGTCGAGGACCAGATCGTTTCGATCTACCTCGCGGGCGAGGGCCACTACGATAGCGTCCCAGTTGAGGACGTCCGTCGTTTCGAGGACGAGTTGATCTCTGATCTTCACCACAGCGCCTCGGACGTCTACAAGCAGATCGACGGCGGTGCCGTCCTTTCTGACGAGTCGAAGGAAACCCTCAACTCGAAGACGAAGGCCTTCAAGCAGGGATTCGTTGCTTCTGACGGCTCCCGGGTCGTCGAGGAGAACGCTGACGCACTCGATTCTGAAGACCTCGAGCGCGACCAGCTCGTCGTCAAGAAGAAGACCTCGTAGGGCGGCTTCGTTTCAGATGATGGACTCAACCAGTCGAAGCAACGAGAGGAGGGCATAGCGAATGGCTAACTTGCGCGAACTACGTAGCCGGATCAAGTCGGTTAACTCGACCAAGAAGATCACCAAGGCACGCGAGCTGATCGCTACGTCCCGGATTCCGAAGGCGCAGGCACGCGTCGCAGAGGCACGCCCGTATTCGGACCAGGTCACCGCGATTCTGCAAGACCTCGCTTCGGCCTCCTCCCTTGACCACAAGATGCTTAACGAGCATCCCGATCCGAAGCGTGCAGCCATCCTGGTTGTGACCAGTGACAGCGGCATGTGTGGCGGGTACAACCAGAAGGTTCTGCAGGAAACCGCCGAGCTTCGTGCGCTCCTCGAGCAGGAGGGCAAGGAAGTTGACCTCTACGTCATGGGACGTAAGGGGATCGGCTACTACCAGTTCCGCGAGATCGAGCTCGCGGGTTCGTGGTCGGGCTTCTCGGAGCAGCCGGAGTACGAAAAGGTTCGAGGAGCCTTTTCGCTTCTCGCCGCCATCTTCCAGGCGGGTGCAGGCGAAGAGGTCGATGGTTCTGAATTCCTCGGCGACGGTGCCGGTACTTACGCCGGCGTCGACGAGGTGCACATCGTGTACACCAGGTTCGTGTCGATGCTTACTCAGACGGCCCAGGCACGACGCCTGGCGCCGATTCGGACGGTCGTCGACGAAGAGCGGCTTCACCTCGGAGACGGGATCATGGAAGACGATCCCGACACGGAGATCAAGCCGGAGCTCAACTTCGAGCCGGATGCGACGACTCTGCTGAACGCGATTCTTCCCCGTTACCTTGCCTCACGAGCATTCGCGGCGCTTCTCGAAGCGGCAGCGTCAGAGTCGGCAGCCCGCCGTACCGCAATGAAGTCTGCAACGGACAACGCCACCGAGCTGGTCGACGGTCTCAGCCGTGAAGCCAACCAGGCTCGCCAGGCGCAGATTACCCAGGAAATCAGCGAGATTGTCGGTGGCGCTGGTGCGCTATCCGCTAGCGCAGGAAGTGATTAACCAATGAGCACCCCCGTAATGGAGCAAAACCAGAACGGTACAGCGGGCCTTACCGGCCGCGTGTCCCGTGTGCTCGGTGCCGTCGTCGACGTGGAGTTCCCGCGTGGCGCCATGCCCGAGCTGTTCAACGCACTCACCGTTGAAATCGAACTGCCGTCCGTCGCCAAGACCGTGACCCTCGAGGTCGCGCAGCACCTCGGCGACAACATGGTCCGCGGCATCTCGATGCAGTCCACCGACGGTCTCGTCCGCGGTGCGACCGTTACCGACACCGGCAAGCCGATCTCGGTGCCCGTGGGCGACGAGGTCAAGGGCCACGTCTTTAACGCACTCGGCGATTGCCTCGACGCACCGGGAACCGGTCGTGACGGCGAGCAGTGGGGAATCCACCGTCAGCCGCCGGCTTTCGACCAGCTCGAAGGCAAGACCGAGATCCTGGAAACGGGTATTAAGGTCATCGACCTCCTCACCCCGTACGTCAAGGGCGGCAAGATCGGCCTGTTCGGTGGTGCAGGTGTGGGCAAGACGGTCCTCATCCAGGAGATGATTACCCGTATTGCTCGCGAGTTCTCCGGCACCTCGGTGTTCGCCGGCGTCGGCGAGCGCACCCGTGAGGGAACCGACCTCCTCTTGGAGATGGACGAGATGGGCGTCCTCCAGGACACCGCCCTTGTCTTCGGCCAGATGGATGAGCCGCCGGGGACGCGTATGCGCGTCGCTCTGTCGGCACTGACCATGGCGGAGTACTTCCGCGATGTTCAGGATCAGGACGTCCTCCTGTTCATCGACAACATCTTCCGCTTCACGCAGGCCGGCTCCGAGGTGTCGACGCTTCTCGGACGTATGCCTTCGGCAGTGGGTTACCAGCCGACGCTGGCCGACGAGATGGGTCAGCTGCAGGAGCGCATTACCTCGACGAAGGGCCGTTCCATTACGTCGCTGCAGGCGATCTACGTCCCTGCCGACGACTACACCGACCCGGCGCCGGCGACGACGTTCGCGCACCTCGACGCCACGACCGAGCTTTCGCGTTCGATCGCGTCGAAGGGCATCTACCCCGCAGTTGATCCGCTGTCGTCGACGTCGCGAATCCTCGAGCCGGCCATTGTCGGGGACGAGCACTACCGCGTGGCGCAGGAAGTCATCCGGATTCTCCAGAAGTACAAGGAGCTCCAGGACATCATCGCCATCCTCGGTATGGACGAGCTGTCCGAAGAGGACAAGGTCACCGTCCAGCGTGCACGTCGCATTGAGCGGTTCCTCGGCCAGAACTTCCTCGTCGCGGTTAAGTTCACCGGCATCGAGGGCTCGGTCGTACCGATCAACGACACGATCGAGGCGTTCGACAAGCTCTGCAAGGGCGATCTCGACCACCTTCCCGAGCAGGCCTTCAACGGTGTCGGCGGTCTTGATGACGTCGAGGCCGAGGCCAAGAAGCTCGGCTACTAAGAGGAGAAGGATCCATGGCAGAGCTAGAAATCGCCATCGTCACGGTGGAACGCGAGTTCTGGTCAGGTAAGGCCGAGATGATCGTCGCGAAGACCACCGAAGGCGAGATCGGTATCCAGCCGGGCCACGAACCGCTCCTCGGTCAGCTCGACGCGGGAGGGACCGTGTCCGTGTACACCGACGGCTCCAAGCGGGTCGCCTCCGTGCGCGGCGGATTCATCTCGGTGACGGGAAGTAAGGTCCAAATCCTCGGCGAAGGTGCGGACTGGGCAGAGGATATCGACAAGGCCGCTGCGGAGTCTGATCTCAAGGAATCCGGTTCGGACGCACTGAAGAAGGCAGAAGCGCAGTCGCGCCTCCTCGCAGTCGAGAAGGCAAACGCCTAGACACCTCTCCGAGCTCGTCTGGGTACCCCCGTGGGGCCGGTTCCGAAAGGGACCAGCCCCACGGCGTTTTTGTATTCGCTGCCAGGGCAAGTAATTTATGTTCTAATCGCTAAACTGTTGCGCGATGAGGGGGAACGGGATGGTCTGGAAATTGCTCGTTGCGGTCCTCATCGTGCTTGCCCTGCTCATCGCCATAGCCGCCATCTACCGGTTCTTCGTATTCCGCGGCTCAGGAATGCCTATTGTTTTCCGAATGTGCGGAAGAGAAGGCCAACCGGGCCAATGGAGCCACGGGATCATGCGGTTCACTGAGGATTCGGGGCAATTGGTCAAGCTATTTAGCCTTCGGCCGCGATTCGACGTCGAGCTCGACCGCGCCAGCATCCAACTAGACGCATCTCGAAAACCACAGACATCCGGAGAACTCGCCGTTCTCGAACCAGGGGAACTGGTCGTGTCATTCGAAGCAGACGACCGAAGGGGACGTAAAGTCTCAGGCGACTTCGGACTGGATACGCAAACGCACGCCGCCATGCGATCGTGGGTCGAAGCTTGTTCGATCCAATCGGTCAAAAGGCGGCGTGCTCGTTTTTATTGAAGAGGTAGTCCTTGCGACTTGTAATCGCCGAATGCCAGGTTGACTACGTCGGGCGGCTCACAGCACACCTGCCAAGAGCTCCACGTCTACTGTTGGTCAAGTCCGACGGGTCAGTGAGCGTACATGCGGACGACCGCGCATATAAGCCGCTCAACTGGATGAGCCCGCCGTGTGTGCTCAAGGAATTCGACCTCGCGGGAGAAGGGGAGCAGAGCGAGGATCTCGCGTCCTTCCCAGACGACGCCCAATCGGCATGGATCGTAGAGAACAAGGCAGGCGAGCAGCTTCGCATCGCGATCTTCTCCGTTGAACTCGACACGGCACACGAACTCGGCGAAGACCCCGGCCTGATCAAGGACGGCGTGGAGGCGCACCTCCAGGAGCTCCTCGCCGAACACATCGGCACACTAGGTGACGGGTATACGCTGATACGGCGTGAATACATGACAGCCATCGGGCCGGTCGACATCCTGTGCCGCGACGCAGACGGTGGCACCGTCGCCGTCGAGATCAAACGACGTGGAGAAATCGACGGCGTCGAACAGCTCACCCGCTACCTAGAACTCCTCAACCGCGACCCACATCTAGCACCCGTCGAAGGCGTTTACGCGGCACAGGTCATCAAACCGCAAGCCCGTACCCTCGCGGTGGATCGAGGAATCCGTTGCGTGACGCTCGACTATGACGCGCTACGGGGAACCGAGAGCAAGGAAATGCGTCTTTTCTAGGATCTAGGACGGGTTGCGCAATGGCACGCAAGAACAGGCGAACACCCAGCGGTACCACCGAGGGACCGATGCCTCGCGGTTTGAACCGGCGCGAAACAGGACCACTCGGAGACACCGGTTCGTTCTACACCGTCGTGAATATTCCTCCAGCACGGGCAAACAAGGCATATCGTTGCCCCGGCTGCGATCAAGAAGTCGCCAAAGGGATTGCGCATGTTGTCGCGTGGCCCGAAGACGACGAGTCCGGTGACTGGAGAAGGCATTGGCACTCCGGATGCTGGGAGGCCAGGGCCCGCCGAAGCGTCACCCGGAAGTGGAGCTAGCGGCGGCTGTCCCCGGTGCTCTGCGCCGCGGCACCGGCTCGCTTGGATGGATACCCGGGTGCCGGCGCCGGCTGGGTGGTTTGCCCATCGGTGACGGCGGGCTGCTGGCCTATCTCGCCAGACGCTGACTCTTGTTCCTTCTGCCACGGAGAAGGGACTGGCTTGGCAAGTTCGGCAAGATCGCCGTCATACCTGCTTCGGGTAAGCGAAAACGACTCCAGCTGCGCGCGTGTTTTGGCGATGTCGCCGACGAGAGAATCGCGTACCGCTGCGAGCTCGGCGACGCGAGCATGCGCCGCGGATGTAAGAGCGTCGGCGTCTCGGCGAGCGGACGAACGAATGTCCTTCGCATCGGCCGTTGCCTCCTTGCGCCACTGCGCCGCCTGAGTAGTGGCCTCCTCACGCCAGGTCTCCGAGTCCCTGGTCGCCTCCTCGCGCCACAGGGCGGCATCGTCCTTCGCCGCGCGGCGAACGGCCTCGGCGGCGGCGGCGGCGGCGATGCGTTCGGACTCGATCTCCTTGTTCGTGGCCATGCGGCGGGCGTCGGAGGCGATGCGGTAGTCCTCGTCTTCGGCGGCGCGGCGAAGCGAGGCTTCCTCGTCCGCGCGCTTTCGCTCCTGTTCGGCCGCGATAGTGCGAGCGTTGATGTCGTGCTCGGTCGCCGCGATCGTGTGCGCCGATTCCTGATGCGCCGCGTCGAGGATGCGCGTTCGTTCGGCGGCGAGCTGCTCAGCCTGCATGCGCGACTGGCGAACTCGCTCGTCCGCGTCCTGACGTGCCTGCCACGCGTAATCCTCAGCTTCGCTGCGCAAAAGCGATGCATCCTCGTCGGCCTTAGCCCGAATCTCGGCGGCTTCTTGTTCGGCGAGCGACAGCATCGAACGAAGCCGCTGGGACATGTCCTCGCTGGTGACCGGCGCCTTACCCAGTCTGCGAACCTCGCCACGGAGTTCTTCGATTTCCGCGTGCGCCGCCTTCAACTCTCCGGCAATCTGATGTCGATGCTCGATCGCCTGGTTCCGGTCCGCCTGCAGGAGGCTCGTCTCGGCCTCGAGGCGCGAAATGGCCGCCACGACGGCGGCAGGTTCGTACCCTCGGCGAACGGTCGCCAGATTATGGCGGAGTGCGATTTCGTGGTCGGCGGACATGCCCCAAGGATAAACCAGAGTGGACGGTCGGTGGCGCTACGACAGGCGCCACGCAACCGGGAAACTAGTGTGTGCCAGCGGGTTCGACTAGCTCGAGAAGTACGCCGCCCGCATCCTTCGGGTGGACGAAGTTGATGCGCGAGTGTGCGGTTCCCTTTTTCGGTTCGGGGTAGAGAACTCGGATGTCGTGTGCGGCGAGGTGCGCCATGACCGCGTCGATATCGGTGACTCGAACCGCCATCTGCTGCAGCCCTGGACCATTCTTGTCGATGAACTTGGCGATCGTCGAAGTGTCCGAGAGCGGAGCGAGGATCTGGACCATCGCGGACCCATCCGGGGCTCCCGCCGGCGCGAGCATCGCTTCGCGAACCCCCTGCTCTTCGTTGATCTCCTCGTGAACATTGTCGAACCCGAGGGCGTCTCGATACCACGTGGTGGCGGCGTCGAAGTCGGACACCGCGATGCCGACGTGGTCGACGGCGGTGACGAGGCCTGAAGGGATGCGGGACAAAGCTGCTGGATCAGTTGACATGTATTAACTGTAACTCTTAACTGTGCTCGTTACACCCCAAAGTGGATCGTTTTCGTACAGTTGAAGGCGTCTATAATTGGTGTTGTTGTGTAGGAGAAGTACGTTGAGATCCGAAGCGCACCCGGGGGACGGCATTGCCAGTACTCGGGGCGCACCACAGGCCACTTACCGAGGAGCCCGACCGTGACTGCCATCAATTCAAACGATATTGCCGACGATGCGATCGTGATCGTGTCCGGAGCCCGTACACCCTTCGGTCGCTTGCAAGGGGCGTTGTCGTCGTTGAGCGCGCCCCAGCTCGGCGCCATTGCAATTAAGGGAGCGTTGGAAAAGGGCGGCGTTTCGGCGGATGCCGTCGACTACGTGATCATGGGTCAGGTGCTCGGAGCCGGCGTCGGTCAGATGCCCGCGCGCCAGTCGATGCTGGGCGCCGGAATCTCTCCGAGCGCGCACGCGCTGACGATCAATAAGATGTGCCTATCGGGTCTCTCGGCTATTGCTCTCGCCTCTCAGTCGATCCGTGCAGGCGAGGCCAAGGTAGTCGTCGCCGGTGGGCAGGAGTCGATGTCGAAAGCTCCCCACCTGCTGCCGAATTCGCGCGGCGGCTACAAGTACGGTTCGGTCGAGGTGCTCGACCACATGGCGTTCGACGGCCTGGAGGACGTTCCCACCGACCAGCCGATGGGCGCGCTCACCGAGCAGCGCAATGCCACGCTCGGCATCGACCGTGCCGCCCAGGACGAATTCTCGGCGCAGTCCCACCAGCGTGCCGCGGCGGCATGGGAGAAGAATCTCTTCGCCGACGAGGTCGTGCCGGTCACGATCTCCGGGCGCAAGGGAGACACCATCGTCGACCGCGACGAAGGTGTGCGCGCAGACACCACCGCCGAGTCCCTGGGTAAGCTGCGTCCGGCCTTCGCGAAGGACGGAACCATCACCGCGGGTTCGTCGTCCCAGATCTCCGATGGTGCTTCGGCCACGGTCGTCACCTCGGCGAAGAACGCCCGCGACAACGGTTGGCCGATTCTCGCCGAGGTCGTTCAGTACGGCACCGTCGGCGGACCGGACTCCACGTTGCAGCACCAGCCCGCCGCAGCAATCAACGATGCCGCGGAAAAGTCCGGCGTCTCCGTGTCCGAGCTCGACGTCGTCGAGCTCAACGAGGCGTTCGCGTCCGTCGGTATCCATTCGACGAAGGAACTCGGCCTCGATCCGTCGATCGTCAACCCCAACGGCGGCGCAATCGCGCTCGGCCACCCCATCGGTGTCTCGGGCAACCGCGTCGTCCTCACGCTCGCACTCGAGCTCGCTCGCCGCGGTGGTGGAACCGGTGCGGCGGCGCTGTGTGGCGGCGGCGGTCAGGGCGACGCGCTGATCATCCGCGTTCCCCGGCAGAACTAGCCGGCCGGCGTCGCTCACCGTTGAGAAAATGGGAGAATCGGAAACGTGACTCGACCAGGTAGCCGATCAGGAAACAATCCATCGCCGTCAGATGCACGTCTCGCCGCCTCGTTGTCGGGGGCCGTGGACCTGTCGGGGCTCAAGGACCGTGCCGACGCGCAGCAGCGCGGCGCCGGGCAGCAGGCCGGGACGCCGACGGGAGGCGCGCAGGCGTCGAACGCGACGAGCGTGCAGGTGACCGAGCAGAACTTCGAGGCAGAAGTGCTCATGCGGTCCATGAAGGTGCCGGTACTCGTCGAACTCGGCTCCTCGAGGGCACCGACGGCGATGACCGCGACTCTGCAGCAGATGGCCGCCGCCGACGGTGGTTCCTGGGTGCACGCCTACGCCGACGTCGATCAGGCCCCGGGAATCGCCCAGGCGTTTCGCGCGCAGGGCGTTCCCATGGTCATCGCCGTCGCAGGTGGGCGTCCGCTCACCGAATTCGAGGGTGAGCAGCCGGAGGACCAGCTGCGGCTGGTGATCGACAAGGTGCTCGAGGTGACCGCCGGCAAACTCGAGGGTGCAGGGGAGCAGCCCGTGGAGGGCGAACCCGAGGAGCCGTCCGACCCGGAACGCGATGCGGCGGAGAACGCTCTCGCCGAGGGCGACCTCGCCGCGGCGGAGGAGCGCTTCCAGGCTCTCGTGGATTCCCGCTCCGGCGACCACAGTCTGATCGAGGCGCTCCGCTTCGTCCAGGTTTCCCGTCGCGTCGCCGACGAGAACGACCCGGCGGCCGAGGGTCAGAGCGACCAGATCCGCGAGGTTCTGTCGAAGGCCGACATTCAGATCATGGCCGGCAATTACGCCGGCGCCTTCGAGGGCGTGATCGCCGCGATCCGCACCAGCGCGGGCGACGAGAAGAACCTTCTCCGGACGCGACTGCTCGAACTGCTCGATACGTTGCCCGCCAACGATCCGGACGCGCTCGCTGCCCGACGGAATCTCGCCACGGCGCTGTACTAGAAACACACCGGGGAATGACGTCGGACGTGCCCAGCCCGCTGGCCCGCGACCGGTACCCACTGCGCGGGCACGCTGTCGTCGTCACAGGGGTGAGCCGGCGAGCCGGAATCGGTTTCGCCACCGCCTGCCGTCTTGCCGCCTACGGCGCTGAGGTCTTCTGCCAGCACTATTCGCCGCACGACGCCCAACAACCTTGGGGCGCAGACGACGTCGACGCGGTGCTGGACGGCATTCGCGAACATTGCGCCGAAGGCGCACGAGTCGTGGGTATGCACGCGGACTTCAGCGACCCTGACGCGCCGTCGCAGGTCATCGGAGCCGCGGCCGAGGAATTCGGACGGCTTTCCGGGTTGGTGTGCAACCACGCGCAATCGGGATCCGACGGAATGCTCGCGGAGATGAGCGCGGAGTGGCTCGACTCCCACTGGGCGGTGAACACCCGTGCATCGCTCCTCCTAGCGAAATCCTTCGCCGAGCACCACCGCACCGGAGACAAGGCGTCCATCGTGTTCATGACCTCGGGCCAAGACCAGGGCCCGATGCCGGCGGAAATCGCGTACGCGGCGTCTAAAGCAGCGATTGCCGGTGTGACACTCACCATTTCCCACGAGCTCGCCGGACGGGGAATTCGCGTGAATTCGGTAAATCCCGGCCCCGTGGACACCGGGTACATGACTGCCGCGGACCTAGAGGCGACCCGAGGGATGTTTCCTTTCGGCCGCTTCGGTGAACCCGACGATGCTGCTCGCGTCATCGCGTGGCTACTCACTCCCGAGGCCGAGTGGATAACCGGCCAGGTGGTCAACTCCGAAGGCGGATTCACGCGTTAGGTGCGACGCACCACCGCGGGTTGCCACGGGTAGTGTGATGGTTGTGACTTCCCCCTCGAGAGACGACTACGACGTCATCAACGAAGACCTCGTGATCGACTTCCGCGGTGCCCAGTTGCGCCGTGGTGGCAATTCACTCGTTGGCCCCCTGGATTGGCAGGTGGAGCTCGACGAACGCTGGGTCATTCTCGGCCCGAACGGGGCAGGAAAGACCTCGCTCATGCGCATGGCGGCGGCGAACGAATTTCCCTCCTCCGGTTCGTGCCGCATCCTCGGCGAGCTCATGGGCAAGACCGAGGTGATGGAACTTCGCACACGTATCGGACTGTCCTCCGTCGCGCTCGCACAGCGAATCCCGGGCGACGAGAAAGTCGCCGATATCGTGATCTCGGCCGGATACTCGGTACTCGGCCGCTGGCGGGAGAAGTACGACGGAATCGACCACGAGCGCGCCGCCGACACGCTCGAGGCGATGGGCGCGGAGCATCTTTCCGAGCGCACCTGGGGCACTCTGTCCGAGGGCGAGCGTAAGCGAGTGCTCATCTCCCGTGCGCTGATGACCGACCCGGAGATGCTACTCCTCGACGAGCCCGGCGCCGGCCTCGACCTCGGTGGCCGCGAGGAACTCGTCTCGCGGCTCGCTGATCTCGCTCTCGACCCGGATGCCCCCGCCGTTGTGCTGGTCACCCACCACGTTGAGGAAATTCCGCAGGGCTTCACACATGCGATGCTCCTTGCAGAAGGTGAAGTGACTGCGTCCGGCCTCATCGAGGACGTCATCACAAGCGAGAATCTCACCCGCACCTTCGCGCAGAACATCGTTGTCGAGCAGGCCGATGATGGCCGCTTCTTCGCGCGTCGTTCTCGTCCGGGACGCCACCGCCGCGCCGCCCTGTAGAACTTTCTTCCACATGTATGACGACGACGTGGCGTTTATCCTCTCGCCACACGGAGAGCAAGCGGTCTCCTGGACGCAGACCCTTGACTTCTCCGGGCGTGCCCGCGTCGCCTCGGCGGCCAAGGTTCGAGAGAAGTATCCGGATCACTTCACGGCTGTCATCGAAGTGGCGACGGCCAGGGCCAAGGCATCGCTCAAGCTCCGCGACTGCGAGGACTGGGTGTTCACCACGGAGGCCGTCGAACAGGCCACGCCTTGGCGCGTGGCGCGGCATCGTGCCGAACGCCTCGCCGGTCGCGTTGTACACGACCTGACATGCTCGGTCGGCACGGAACTGGCCGAGCTCGTGCGAGTGTCGGAGAACGTGAGTGGCAGCGACCTCGATCCCGTGCGCGTGGCGATGGCCCGGGCGAACGTTCCCCAGGCGACCGTGGAGGTGTCGGACGCGCTCGACCCGGCCACGATCCGCGCACACTCCAATGCGGTGTTTCTCGCCGATCCGGCGCGGCGAGCATCCGGAAGGCGCATTTCGGATCCGGCCGCACTCTTGCCGCCGCTACCAGACCTGCTCGCCGCCCTCGAGGGGTACGGCTACGCAATAAAGTGTGCGCCCGGGCTGGACTTCGACGCCCTCGGACACACCGGAGAGGTCGAGGTAACGAGCCTCGACGGGGGAGTGCGGGAGGCCTGCCTGTGGTCCACGGCGCTATCTGACGGCGTCCGGCGGCGTGCGACGATCCTCCACTCCGGAAAGCACGGAGCCACCGCTTGGACCGAAACCATCACTGACCTCGACCCGCAGATCGACGCGGCCGAACCGGACGCACACGCCCCCGCCGACCGCTTCATCGTAGAGCCCGATGGCGCCATCGTTCGTTCGGGCCTGGTGCGTCACTGGGCTCATCGGCATGGGCTGCGCCAACTCGACCCGCGTATCGCGCATCTCACCGGCGCCCAGATTCCCGCCGGGTACAGCGGATTCGAGGTGCTGGAGCAAAGCTCACTGGACGTCAAAAAGCTACGGTCCAGGCTGAGGGCGCTCGACTGTGGGTCTCTGGAGATACTCGTCCGCGGGGTCGATAAGGACCCGGACGTGCTGCGCAAGAAACTTGCGCCCAAGGGGAGCAGGCCGCTGGCGCTGGTGGTGACTCGACTTGCGGACCGCGGCGTCGCGTTCATCTGCGAAGCCCGGCGTCATACAACCGACTAGTCGTCGGCGAAAAAATACACCCGACCGACCGCAAGCGACAGCGCGAGCGCGCCGGAGTCGGCGAGCGTAAGTCCGGCGACGGGACCCTCCGCACCGGGAACCGGCTTCGACCACAGTTCCTCGCCGTCCCCGCCGAGAGCGCGAATCGCCACACCGCTGCGCCCCTCACGAGAGGCGAGAAGGACATTTCCGTCCGACGACAAGACCGGGGCCGACAAGGATGCGGCTCGCTCATCTCGCCATAGCTCCGAGGCGCCATCCCCGTCGTCATGCAGCGCAACCACAGCGGAACCGGCAAGCGCTTCGCGAGTCATCTCGTCGGAGGTCTCGTCGTCCTCGCCCCGATAAAAGGCGCCTGTGCGACCGCCGAGGACGATCGTGCCGTCGGGCGACACAGCAGGCGCGAAGTCGGTCTCTACATCTGTCTTGTGGTGCCAGCGCTCCGAGCCGTCTTCGGTCGAGAACGCCGAGACGCCCCCGGGGGAAGTGACATACGCGATGTCCTCGTCCTCGGAGAGCACGACCGGCGCGCCGGTGCGCCCGTGGGGCAGCGGTGTCCGCCACAGTTCTGTCATCCCGATCATCGCGTGCGGATCGGTGGCGGGAACATACTTCTCCGGATTCGCGCGTTCGCGCGAATCCACGCGCACGGCGACGAGCTCAGGTGCATCCGCGCCCGGAGCCCACACAGTCAGGTAGAACACCGAACCATCGGCAGTGACGGCGGCGGGAGCGGGCGCCGGGCAGCCACGGCTGCCGGTCTCGCACCAAGACAAGCCATAGTCGGGTGCCACGTTCGGTACGGGCCCGGCAAGTTCGAACGGAGCGCCGCGAGGGGTGCCGTGCTGCGTGCCGTAGATCCGCGCCTGGCCGAACATCGACACGGTGAGAACGAGCTGCCCGCTGAGCTGCCGCGCAGTGGTTGCCGTGCCCGGTGGAGTCGTGCCGTAGCGGAATTCGCCTTCTCCGGAAATCGCTGCGGCACCCGAGAGGATCGGCCAGTACGAATCGCCGAACTTGTTGATCTGCCCGGAGATGCGAGGGCCTCCGATGGCCTGGCGGTTACACCACGACTTTCGCCCGTCCTCGATCTCGAGCGAGAAGACATTGCATCCCGAGTCCGAAAGCGATGCCTGCTGGAGCTCTTCAAGGGGGCTGAAGGTTGCCGGTCCCGGCAGGGGAGCGCCGATGTCGCGCGACCACTTCAACGTTGGATCCTGGGGTGATTCGCCTGACGAGGCCGACGAGTTGTGCACGTCCGCATACGTCGAGGACCAGTCGTCGGATTGACCCGGATGGGCATCGAGCGACGAGGACACAGGACTGCACGCAGCGAGTGCGACGGCGGCGGTCGCGGACAAGGCCGCTACGGCGCGCGTGTTGCGGCGTGTGGAACTGCGCACCCGATGTTCTCCTTGTGCATACATTGGTTGGCGTGGCCTGCGAGGTGAGACGTCGCGCGGGTCCGATAGGTGCCGAACCCGCAGGAATCCCCAGTTTAGACAACGGCAATCTACTTGCGGAGAAGGCGAACCGGAGCGCCGTGACAATCGCGACTCGGGTTACCCGGGGTCTTGGGCGAAACCCTACTGGCGGGTAAGGTAAGGGTAGCCGCTAGGGCAAGGGATGACGCACACCTGGTCGTCTCGGGCGCGCTGCAGGTAAAGTGACCGGTTGAGAAGTTAATCTCAACCGCGATGCCATCTTGCCGCGCTCGGCTAGTAGGTGTTCACCGGTGCCGCCGGCGTTGTATTAGGCTGCGACAGGCGCCATGTAAAGGGCAGTTTTCATTCGAAACTCGCAGGAGGTCGAAGCAGACCAATGACAAATATTGTCGTACTTATCAAGCAGGTTCCGGACTACACGGAGCGTGAGCTCACCGATGGTGACAACACCATCGATCGCGAGAACACCACCGCGATCATCGATGAGATCAGCTCGCAGGCCGTGGAGACCGCCCTGAACGTCAAGGACGCGGCAGGCGACGGCAAGGTGACCGTTCTGACCGTCGGCCCCGCCGGCGCCAAGGACGCGCTCCAGAAGGCGCTCGCCATGGGAGCGGACGAAGCCGTCCTGCTCTCCGACGACGCCATTGCGGGTTCGGACGTGGTCCAGACCTCGTGGGCGATCGCCAACGTTCTGTCCGGCCTCGAGGGCACCGAGCTGGTTATCGCCGGCAACGAGGCCTCGGACGGCCGCGCGGGTGCGGTCCCGGCGATCATCGCCGAGTACCTCGGTCTGCCGCAGCTCACGCACCTTTCGGAGGTCACCGTCGAGGGCGAGACCGTGAAGGGCAAGCGCGAAACCGATGACGGCGTGTACGAGGTCGAGTCCGCCCTCCCGGCCGTGATCTCGGTGAACGAGAAGGTCGGCGAGCCGCGTTTCCCGTCCTTCAAGGGCATCATGGCGGCGAAGAAGAAGCCGATGAACGAGATGGCGCTCGGCGACACGAACATCGAGGCCGGCCAGGTCGGTATCGACAACTCCTCCACCAAGGTCGTTTCCGCTACGCCGAAGCCCCCGCGTAAGGCCGGCGAGAAGGTCGAAGACGAGGGTGAGGGCGGCAAGCAGATCGCCGAGTACTTGGTCTCGCAGAAGATCATCTAGTCGTCACGACACAAGGCAAACCCGCCGCAATCACTTTTCTCTAGGAGCGAATAGAACTCATGGCAGAAGTACTTGTTGTCGTCGAGCATGTCGACGGCGAACTGAAGAATGTGACCAAGGAGCTGCTCACCGCGGCTCGCACCCTGGGTGAGCCGTCCGCCGTCGTCTTCGGTGCCGAGGGCACCGCAGAGGGCTTCAAGGATGCGCTCGCCGCCGCCGGCGCCGAGAAGATCTACGTCGCCGAGGGGTCGAACGTCACCGATTACGTGGTGAACCCTAAGGTCGACGTGCTCGCAGGACTCGCGGAGAACGGCGCCGCCGGCGTCATTCTTCCCGCAACGTTCGAGGGGCGCGAGGTCGGCGGCCGTGTCGCTGCACGCACCGGCTCCGGCTTCCTCACCGATCTCGTGGAGATCAAGGATGGCGGCAACGCCGTTCACTCGATCTTCGGTGGCGCCTACACCGTCGAGGCAGAGGTTTCGGGCGACTGCCCGGTCTACGTCCTCCGCCCGGGCTCCGTCGAGGCGCAGGAGAACGCCGGCGCCGGCGAGATCGTCAACGTCGAGGTTCCCGCTCCCGAGGGCGCGGCGAAGATCACCTCGGCAAGCCCGATCGAGGGTGGCGACCGCCCGGAGCTCACCGAGGCGAAGATCGTCGTCTCCGGTGGCCGCGGTGTCGGTTCGGAGGAGAACTTCGGCAAGGTCGTCGAGCCTTTGGCTGACGCTCTCGGTGCCGCCGTCGGCGCATCGCGTGCAGCCGTCGACTCCGGCTTCTACCCGCCGCAGTTCCAGGTGGGCCAGACCGGTAAGACTGTTACCCCGCAGCTGTACATTGCACTCGGCATCTCCGGTGCGATCCAGCACCGCGCCGGCATGCAGACCTCGAAGACCATTGTGGCCGTCAACAAGGACGAAGAGGCCCCGATCTTCGAGATCGCCGACTACGGCATCGTGGGCGACCTGTTCAACGTTGCCCCGCAGCTCACCGAAGCTGTCAACGCGCGTAAGTAACACCATCACTTCGCGCCCCGCTGGGGCGAAGGCAGTGAGAAGATGCCCGGCCACCGGCCGGGCATCTTTTTTGTGTTCGAGAACCATGGGTTAACCGCAGATATCTTGCGTATGGACGAGGATCTCGAAAATCTGCCGACGCGTCATCTGGGCGTCGTGTCGTTGCTGCATTCAATTGCTGTTAAACGATCAGCATAAACACCATGACGATCGCCGAGCAGCGCACCGAAACTCCCTCAACGCCTGCACTCTCGCACAACACGCGCAAGATCAAGGGCCAGGCCCATGCGTGGTACCCGTATTCGGCGTGCGGGAAAACGTGCACGACCCGTGTGCATGATGAGTCCCGAGAATCGGGGAGCGCGATCGCCGCTCGGCTTGCGGGTCTCGCGCGATTGCCGCTTTACATCGGTGCCGGGGCGGCAGCGGTCGCTCTCCCGCAGCGGGGCAGGTCGGCCATGGGGCCGAAAATCGCTCGCCGGTTCCTGCGCTCGTTCGGAGTCGAGGTGGTCGTTGACGCGCCCGTCCGTGCGACCGAGGCGCTTCGTCAGGAAGGTGTACTCATCGCCGTGAACCACCACACGTGGTGGGACGTGTTCGTGCTCGCATCGATCGCACCGGTTCGCTTCATCGCGCGCGACGATCTCGCTGCGATCCCGCTTCTCGGCGACGTCATCGCGCGCATGGGCACCATCTTCATCGACCGGACGTCCCTGCGGACGCTGCCGACGGTCGTGGCGGACGCGGCGGAAACGATGCGCGACGGCCACAATGTGGTTGCGTTCCCGGAGGCCACGACCTGGTGCGGGGAAGCGCACGGCCGCTTCAGGCCGGCTATCTTCCAGGCGGCACTCGACTCCGGCGCCCCGGTACTTCCCGTGCATATCGAGTACCGAAACGCCAGGGGCGAGAGAACGGCCGCCGCGGCATTCATCGGTAAAGACACCGTTCTGAGCTCGGTGTGGAATATGCTCTCGGGTCGGTGCAAGACGGTCCACGTTCGGCTTTATCCGCCGCTTCGTTCCGGCGTGAATGCCCCGGGCCGACGACAGGATCTCGCCGCCGTTACTCATAGGGTCATCTTCGGCGACGACGGCGAGCGCGACCACGGTTGAGCGGACGGTTGCGTTTGCGCGGAAAGGGCGGACTAATGTCGTAATGGTCATGAGCATCCGCCACTACCTTGATCACGCCGCAACGACACCACCGCGTCCCTCGGCGATGGCCGCGTTTGCCGCTACGTCGACCGGGCAGAACCCCTCCTCGCTGCACGCCGACGGCCGCGCGGCGCGTAGTGCGCTGGAGCAGGCCCGCGATGTCGTCGCCGAGTGCCTCGGGGCATCACCAAGCGAGGTGGTCTTCACCTCGGGCGGTACCGAATCCGACAACATCGGGATCATTGGGGCCGCCAGAGCAGTGCGGGCGGCGGGCAAACGCGCAGTGGTCGCGGTTTCTGCAGCCGAACACCACTCCGTGCTCGACTCGGCCGAGCAAATCGCAAGGGAAGGCGGACGGGTACGCACGATCGACGTTGACTCGGAGGGCGTGCCGTCGATCGCTTCGATCGAGGAGATCGCCGCCGGCGTGGCTTCGACCCCGGGGGAGTTCCTCGTCCTCGGGGCGATGGTGGCGAACAACGAGATCGGAACGATCACCGACACAGCGGGAATCGCTCGTGCCCTCGCCGGAACCGCGACACACTTTCACGCCGATGCAGTGCAGGCCGCCGGGCACATCCCGATCGACTTCGCCGCATCTGGCGCGGACTCGATGAGCATCTCCGGGCACAAGTTCGGCGCGCCGATGGGGATCGGCGCTCTCTTGATTCGGAGGGATGCACCCGTGCAACCGCTCGGATTCGGAGGCGGACAGGAGCGAGACCTTCGCTCAGGAAGCGTCAACGTTCCCGGGGCGGTGGCATTGGCGGCGGCGCTCACCGACGCGACGGAGGAGATGGAGCATTCTGCGAAGATTCTGGTCGAGCTGCGGGACCGTCTCATCGACGGGATCCGCGGCGCCGTGCCCGGTGCCGAGCTCGTCGGGCCGGAGGATCGCGGGGCATACGATCGCCGACTTCCTGGAAACGTGAACATATTCTTTCCGGGGCGGGAGGGAGAGTCGATGCTGATGCTTCTCGACCAGGCCGGAATATCCTGCTCGACCGGCTCCGCATGTACCGCAGGGGTGGCCGAGGCCAGTCATGTGGCTCTCGCCACCGGCCGCAACGTGGACGATGCGAAGTCGGTGTTGCGCTTCACTCTGGGCTGGACCAGCACCGACGCGGACATCGATGCGACGATCGCCGCGATCGCGGACGTCGCCGAGAAAGCGCGGCGGCCCGACGTCACACGCTCTCGACTTCGCCCTGGGCGGTAGCACGCGCAACAATGGAGGGAATCGACGCGATCGCGGCAGAACTGACTACGACGAGGGAACAGGGAGTGCACGGGCAATGAAGGTACTTGCGGCAATGAGTGGCGGTGTGGACTCGGCAGTGGCCGCCGCCCGCGCCGTGGCCGCCGGCCACGAAGTCATCGGGGTGCACCTGGCGCTGTCGACAAACCCCGCGACCCTGCGCACGGGTTCGCGTGGCTGTTGCTCGCGCGAGGACGCCGGCGATGCGCGCCGCGTTGCCGACATGCTCGGTATCCCGTTCTACGTGTGGGATTTCGCAGAACGTTTTCGCGAGGACGTCATCGACGATTTCGTCGCGTCATACGCGGCGGGGGAAACGCCTAATCCGTGCCTGCGGTGCAACGAGAAGATCAAGTTCGAGGCACTACTCGAGCGTGGTATCGAGATGGGGTACGACGCCGTGGCGACCGGGCACTACGCTCGCCTTGCACGCGAGGTCGACGCGGACGGCGCCACGCGCACGGTACTGCGGCGCGCGGTCGACGAGGCGAAGGACCAGTCGTACGTGTTGGGTGTGCTCACCCCGGAGCAACTCGAGCACTCGATGTTCCCGCTCGGCGATTCGCTCAAACCGGATGTGCGCGCCGAGGCCGAAGCCGCCGGCTTCACCGTGGCGAGCAAGCCCGACTCCCACGACATCTGCTTTATCCCCTCCGGGGACACCCAGGCGTTCCTGGGCGCGAAGATCGGACTTCGCCCCGGCGCCATGGTCGACGCCTCTACAGGCGAAGAGTTGGGTACGCACGACGGGGTGCACGGCTTTACCATCGGGCAGCGTAAGGGCCTCGGCCTCGAACGCCCTGCGCCAGATGGCAAACCCCGGTATGTGACGTCGATCGACGCGGAATCCGGGACAGTCACGGTCGGCGGCTCCGAACATCTCACCGTCGACGGACTCGTCGCCGACAGGCCGTACTGGCTAGCGGACGACGCGATCAGGGAGACCGACTGCGAGGTGCAGGTCCGCGCCCACGGCAACGTCGTCCCCGCGCGTCTCGTCCGCGTCGACGGCGCAGAAGGCGAGGAGTTCCATCTCGACCTCGGTGAGCCGCTGCGCGGTGTCGCGCCCGGACAGGCCGCCGTCATCTACCTTCCCGACGCCGACCACGGGGACCGCGTGCTCGGCTCGGCCACGATCCGCGACACCCGCTCGGTCGCGGTGAGCGCATAGCGGGAACGGGCAATCAGGTGCACACACTTGCCACCTCGGCGGCGGCTTTCGGCGGCACCGATGTACGTGCGGCCGCACGCATCGCGCTCGGTGAGACGCCGGAACTTCCCGTGCTTCCGGCTCTCGCCGACCGCGGCATCGGCGCCGACTCCATCGGGCGCACGGCCGCGTTTCTCGTCGATCTCCCCGTCGACACCTCGCCTCGTGCCTGGAAGCTGAGCGACACACGTGGCCGTGCGGCTCGACGCGCCGCCGACTTTCTCGATCGCGACCTCGATGCGATGGAGGAACAATTCGAACTCGCCCGGGGCGCAGTGGTCGACGGCGCCTCGGCGTCTCCCTCTCGGGGGGTGCGCGTCGAGGTGTGCGGTCCGTGGACGCTCGCCGCCAAGCTCGAACTTCCCGGCGGACGCCCCGCGCTGTCGGATTCGGGCGCACGCAAGGACGTGGCCGAATCCCTTCGTGAGGGACTGCGTGCGCTCGCCGGCCGAATCTATTCCCGACTGGGTGTGCCCGTGCGCTTCGTTCTCGAAGAGCCGCTGCTCTGGCACATCGCCGCAGGAGCCGTGCCCGCTCCCAGCGAATTCGACCCCGTCGCCGCGGTTCCCGCCGAGCGCCTCGCCACGGCCCTGTCCAGGTTTGCCGCCGGCCTCCGAGCGGACTCTACCGAGGGCATTTTCGCCGCAGTGCCATGCCGGGGAGACGAAGGCCCCGCCCCTCGGTGGGGCGTGCTCACCGAGCCGCCCGCCGGAGAACCACGACTCGACGGCATCGTCGTCCCCGCTGAGCACCTGCTCCCGTGGTCCGGCCGACCCGCACACTCGGGCACGCACGGCTGGGCGGACGGAGAATCGGATCCGCAGGCCTTCGCACTGCTCGACGTGCTCGGCACGTTCATCTCTGACGGCGGACGCGCCGAGATCCATAGACCGCACCTTCTGCAGGGCCTCCGGCAGGAAGCGCCCAGGACCGCGGATGAGGCCGAGGCCGTCGCGGCGCAACTCGTCCGACTGATCGACCGGCTTGCGATCGAACATCCCGCCGCCGTCAACGCGCTGTCACTGGGTGCGGGAGCCGAGGATATCGCCGGCACCACGGCGCACGCAGCCCGCGCACTCGCCGCTGTGCGCCACGTTGCCGAGGTGCTTCCCCGGGTCGCCAGTTAGGAGCAGGAGTCCCCGGTAGGTTCCGAGCGGCGAGCTATCCCTGCTGGGCGGGAACGTTGAGCGCCCAGAGAACGCCGAACTTGTCGACGATCTGACCGTAATGATCGCCCCACGGAGCGAGATCGAACGGCATCTCGACCTTGCCCCCGGTGGAGGTGAACTTCTCGATCATTTCCTGCGCTTCCTCGACCGAATCGAAGTACAGCAGGAACGAATAGTTGTGGATGTCCAGCGGATCCGGGTTCTCGGCCATCGAGTCGCCGCCGGCCAACCGAACCGGACCCTCGAGCTGGGCGTGGGCTACGGCGTCTGCGGGCGGAGTGAACGGCATCCCCTCCATCGGGTTATCGCCATACTTCATGATCTCCGCGGTGCCGCCGAAGATCTCGGCATAGTACGACATCGCCTCGGCGGCGTTGCCGGGGAAGGAAATGTAGGAATAGAACTGGATCGACATGCTCATTGCCCCTTGATCGGTGGTGGGTGAGGAAAACAGCGGTTCCGCCGCTCTTTCAGTTCGAGCGTACCGAGGGCTGGGCGCGTCGAATTGTCCGAACGTGCGCTGCTCAGCCGCCGATCGGCCAGGCCGTATTCACGTCCGTGGCCGGGCGCCCCTGGCGTTCCAAATAGGCGCGGAAGCTCTCCTGACGCTCGGCGTGCCAGGCGGCCTGCTTGTCGTTGAACTCGGTCCACGTGTCCGCTCGGACCTGCTCGTGGTTTGCGAGCTTCCACGCCAGCCGGGCGGCGGCGAGGGCGTCGACTGCCGCATCGTGGGCGCCGTCGAGAGCGATGTCATAGTGCTCGCACAGCGCGGTCAGCGTCCGCTTTCCCTTGCGATATGGGTCGATGGCGCGGTCGATCACGTATGGGTCGAGCACTGGGCCGGTGACCTGGAACGTCGGGTCGAGCCGGTGCAGTATCGTCAGGTCGAATGGCGCATTGAACACGACGAGCGTGTAGCCGGCATCCCAACCGGACCGGATGCCCTCGATGGTTTCGGCGACGACCTGCGCGTGGTTCTGGCCGTTGCTGCGGGCGTGTTCGGTGGAGATGCCGTGGACCGCGGTTGCCTCGGCCGGGATGTCGACGCCCGGGTCCGCGAGCCATTGGCGTTCTTCGACCTCGGCGCCGGTGATGCGCAGCAGCGCGGAGGTCACCACGAGCGCTGTGGCCGGGTTCGGCCCCGTGGTCTCCAGGTCGAAGGACAACAGCTTGGAACGGTCGACGGGACCAGAGGTCGGCGGCGTGGCAGCGGGCATCGAAACTCCTTGTGGGCAAAGCGACCCTTCCACCGTAGGACACGGCCGAACGTGGTGGGGTGCGCACGCCGGGTGGGTGGGTTATTGGCGCGGTGGGGGCGCGGTGTCGGCCGCGGCTACTACCCTTGGACGACGTGAGCGAAAAGCCGGACCGCAACGAAGAATCAGCGCCTGCGACGTCAACAAGCGAGGACATCCCGCCGAAGGTGCGCGGGCGATGGCAGGAGCTGGCCGAGGAAGTGCGCGGACATCAGTTCCGCTACTACGTCAAGGACGCGCCGATCATCAGTGATGGCGAGTTCGACGCGATGCTGCGGGAGTTGCAGGAGCTCGAGGAGGCGCACCCCCAGCTGCGGACTCCGGATTCGCCGACCCAGGTCGTCGGCGGGGGTTTCGAGACCGATTTTTCGTCGGTGGAGCATCTCGAGCGGATGCTCAGCCTCGATAACGCCTTCAGCGAAGAGGAGCTACGCGACTGGGTGCATCACGCAACGCAGGAGTCCGGAACTTCGGCTGCGGACCTGCCGTTTCTGTGTGAGCTCAAGATCGACGGTGTGGCGATCGACCTGGTGTACCGAGACGGCGTTCTCGAGCGCGCGGCGACGCGCGGCGATGGCACCACCGGCGAGGATGTCACGCTGAACGCGCGCACGATCGAGGACATCCCCACCGAGCTGCGAGGCACGAAGTCTCGCCCGATACCCGCGCTGCTCGAGGTGCGCGGGGAGGTGTTCTTCCGGCTTGAGGATTTCGAGCAGCTCAATCGTTCCCTCGTGGAGGCGGGCAAGGACCCATTCGCGAATCCTCGAAACAGTGCTGCGGGTTCGTTGCGGCAAAAGAACCCGGCCGTCACCGCCAAGCGGCGCCTCGGGATGATCTGCCACGGCCTCGGCGCCGTCGAGGGAGCCACGTTCGAATCGCTCCACGACGTGTACACCGCGCTCGGCGAGTGGGGGCTGCCGACCTCCGAATACACCCGGCAGGTTACCGGTGCCGACGCCGTGATCGAGCAGATGAAGTATTGGGGCGAGCATCGCCACGACCCGGTTCACGAGATCGACGGACTCGTGGTGAAGATCGACGACCGCAGCGTGCAGCGGCGCCTGGGCTCGACCTCGCGCGCCCCGCGCTGGGCGATCGCCTTTAAGTACCCTCCGGAGGAAGTGACGACACAACTGCTCGACGTCGCCGCGAGTGTCGGCCGCACCGGGCGGGTGACTCCTTTTGCGAAGATGAAACCCGTCCTCGTGGCCGGTTCCACAGTGGCGATGGCAACGCTGCACAACCAGACGGAGGTCGCCCGAAAAGGCGTTCGCATCGGCGACGACGTGGTGATCCGTAAGGCCGGGGACGTCATTCCCGAGGTCCTAGGGCCGGTCGCCGATACGCGCGACGGGAGCGAGTGGGAATACCGATTCTCGACGCTGTGCCCGGAGTGCGGTTGCGAGCTCGCGCCCGCAAAGGACGGGGATGCCGATTGGCGCTGCCCGAACCAGCAATTTTGTCCCGCACAGCTGCGGCAGAGGTTGATCTATCTCGCCTCGCGTTCCGCTCTCGATATCGAGACGCTGGGGGAGAAGGGCGCCCGTGAGCTCCTTACTCGCGGCGTGCTGACCGACGAATCCACGCTGTTCTCGCTCACCGCCGCGGACCTGGAACGTACGGACCTGTACACCACCAAGTCCGGCACGCTGGGCGCCACGGGGAAAAAACTTCTCGAGCAGCTCGAAGGTGCGAAGGACTATCCGTTGTGGAGAGTTCTGGTCTCTCTGTCCATCCGGCACGTCGGGCCGACGGCGGCACGCGCGCTTGCGACGAAATTCGGATCCATGGACGCCATCCGCTCGGCAAATGTAGAGGATCTCGCGGATACAGACGGAGTGGGCGCGACCATCGCCCAATCGGTGCTCGACTGGTTCGACGTCGGTTGGCATCGGGAAATTGTCGACCGGTGGACCGCCGACGGGGTGTCCATGGAGGACGAGCCAGACGAGTCGACCCCGCGCACACTTGAGGGGCTCACGATCGTCGTCACCGGTTCGCTCACCGGGTTCACGCGTGATGGCGCCAAGGAGGCGATCATCACCCGCGGCGGAAAGGCGTCCGGTTCGGTATCGAAGAAGACCGACTTCGTGGTGGTCGGCGATTCGCCCGGCTCCAAGGCGGACAAAGCAGAACAGTTAGGTGTTCGCGTGCTCGATGAGGAAGGGTTCCGGTCGCTTATCGACGGCGGACCATCAGCGGTCGCGTAATCGCCGTGGCCACTGCTTCCATGAGCTCAGCGCTGGCCTCGTGGCCGCGAAGCTACTTCTCGGCGGAACGTGCGGACGCGGGGAGTACCGAGCTGACGATGCCGGCGAAGTACCCGAAACGCGCGAGCTCGGCAGGGCGGAAGTCCGGTCCTCCGATGCGCCCGATGACGAGGACGAGCCGCCCGCCGAGGCCGGCGGAGGCCAGAGCCGTGTCCATGACAGTCCACGAGTCCGGCAGGCCCTCAGTCGTCGGATCAACCTCGATGGCGTGCTCGCCGACCGGCATGGGAACGCCGAGGGAGTCCACATCGCCCGGCGCAGAATCGCCCCGCGCGAGAAGGCGGGCACCTGCGTCGTCATTCTCGACGACCAGCGCCCAACTGACACCGAGCACTCCCGGCAGTTCCTGGGCCAGGACGCCAAGCGCTTTGCGTCCGGACGTGCTCACCGAATCGATGAGCTGAAGCTCTTGGTGCGCGCCGATGCGTCCATCGAACGGGCGCAGAGATACGACCGACACGCCGTCGAGGCTCTCGGCTGCGGTAATGAGCGTATCGGGAAGGGCGCCGGTTGGGACGTCGACGACGATATCGTCGATCGCCGCGCCATCGAAATGTTCGACGACATCGAGGCTGACGATATTGGCGTCCACCGAGCCCAGCGCAACCGCCAGGCCGCCGAGGGAACCCGGACGGTCGGGGACGGTGACGCGCAACAGGTAAGACATGACCCACATTCTGCCAACTAAGGACGACACATGGCGTATCGCAGGAACTTTCGCCAGTTAAGTTTCTCACACCGCGAGCGCGTGGGACGGCTCGGAGGTCGACCGGCTAGGCTGAGGAGCACACGAAAACACCAGATCTGACGTCGCCGGTGCTACGCCTGCGCCCATGAATGTGCCTGCGCCACCGAGCCGCGACGGAAATAAGCCAAAGAAGAGGGAAGGACCACCACAACGTGTCCGCGATCTCACGCGACGATGTCGCCCACCTCGCCAAGCTCTCGCGCTTGGGTCTGACCGATAGCGAACTCGACGAGTTCGCAGGCCAGCTCGAGAAGATTCTCGAGCACGTCGCGACGGTGAGTGACGTCGCAGGCGACGACATTCCCGCCATGAGCCACCCCACCCCGATCGTGAATGTGAATCGGGAGGACGAGCGTGTCGCCGGGCTGACCCCGGACGAGGCCCTCGACCAGGCGCCCAAGAGCGCCCAGCAGCGTTTCCAGGTTCCGCAGATTCTCGGGGAGGACTAGCACGCATGGCAGACAGCACCTACACCACGGTGGCCGGCGATTCGCTCCTCGGGCTCGGCGCCGCCGAACTGGCCGAGAAGATCGCCGCGAAGGAGGTGACCTCGGAGGAGGTCACCCGCGCCCATCTCGACCGCATCGCGGAGATCGACGGCGACATCAATGCCTTCCTCCATGTCGGCGCGGAGCAGGCGCTCGACGCCGCTCGTGCCGCAGATAAGTCGATCGCAGAGGGTACGGCCGGGCCTCTTGCGGGCGTGCCCGTCGCGCTCAAGGACGTATTCACGACCACGGACGCACCGACGACGTGCGGCTCGAAGATCCTCGAAGGCTACATTTCGCCGTATGACTCGACGGTGACGAAGAAGCTCCGCGAGGCGGGCATGCCGATCCTCGGTAAGACGAACATGGACGAATTCGCCATGGGCTCGTCGACCGAGAATTCCGCCTATGGTCCGACCCGTAACCCGCACGACACCACCAAGACGCCGGGCGGCTCCGGCGGTGGATCCGCCGCGGCGCTCGCGTCGTTCCAGGCGCCTCTGGCCATCGGCACCGACACCGGCGGTTCGATCCGCCAGCCGGCGGCTCTCACCGGCACGGTCGGTGTGAAGCCGACCTACGGCGGTGTGTCCCGTTATGGGCTCGTGGCCTGCGCATCTTCCTTGGACCAGGGGGGTCCGTGCGGCCGCACGGTGCTCGACACCGCGCTGCTCCACGAGGCGATCGGCGGACACGACCCCCGTGACTCGACCTCGCTCGACGCGGCCGTGCCCGGCGTCGTCGCCGCGGCCCGCGAAGGCGCGCGGGGCGACCTCGCCGGAGTCCGCATCGGCGTCGTCGACGAATTCGACCTGAGTACGGGCGCGCAGCCCGGAGTGCGCGAACAGTTCAACGCAGCCCTCACCCGGCTCGAGGAACTCGGGGCCGAGATCGTCAACGTCTCGTGCCCGAATTTCCAGCACGCAACCTCGGCCTACTACCTGATTCTCCCGTCGGAGGTCTCGTCCAACCTCGCCCGCTTCGACGCGATGCGCTACGGGCTTCGCGTCGACGACGACGGAGAGCACTCGGCCGAGCAGGTTATGGCAGCCACTCGCGACGCCGGCTTCGGGCCCGAGGTCAAGCGCCGCATCATCATCGGCACTTATGCGCTATCGGCGGGATACTACGACGCGTACTACGGCTCGGCGCAGAAGGTTCGCACGCTGATTGCAAGGGACTTCGACGCAGCGTACGACAAGGTCGACGTCCTCGTTTCTCCCGCGACCCCGAGTACGGCATTCGGGCTCGGTGAGAAGATCGACGACCCACTGTCGATGTACCTGTTCGACCTGTTCACGCTTCCGCTCAACCTCGCCGGCCACTGCGGGATGTCACTACCCGCGGGACTTGCGCCCGATACCGGGCTGCCGGTGGGGCTGCAGATCATGGCTCCGCCGCAAGCTGATGACCGCCTCTACAAGGTTGGCGCCGCGTTCGAGGCTGCGCAGAAGGGGTAGCCTTTCGAACGTGCCTTTTGCCGAGTGCAAGAGGCGAGGAACCGACGCGCTCGGGCCCGCATTCCGCCGCAAGCCGGAATGCGGGCCCAAGTCATGAATATCGCTGGAGCCTTCCGACCTCGCAAGAGGGCCCCGACCCCAGCGCACTACTCGCTCAGTCACCCCGAAGGAGTGCATGTCACGTGGGTCAAAGTTTCGCACCACTTCCCGATAGGCAGGCGTGGCTCGCCCTGGGCGCCATGGTCATCGGGTTCTTCATGATCTTGTTGGACCAGACCATCGTCGCCGTCGCCACCGAATCGCTCGAGCAGAGCCTGGGTGCCGGCCCCAACGAGATCATTTGGGTTACCAGCGCCTACCTCCTCGCGTTCGCCGTTCCTCTACTGTTTACAGGCCGGCTCGGCGACCAGATCGGCCCGAAAAAGGCGACGATCATCGGTCTGGTCATCTTCACCGGAGCCTCGCTGTGGTGCGGTCTATCGGGAAGCATCGGCATGCTCATCGTGGCGCGCGTCGTCCAGGGATTCGGCGCGGCGATGGTCAGCCCGCAATCGCTTTCGGTGATCACGCGAGTGTTCCGCCAGGAGTCCCGCGGCGCAGCGATGGGCGTGTGGGGTGCCGTAGCGGGCATCGCCACGATGGTCGGACCGATCGCCGGTGGTCTGCTCGTGGACTCCGTCGGGTGGGAGTGGATCTTCTTCATCAACGTGCCCATCGGCGTCATCGCGGTGCTCGCCGTCTTGCGGCTGGTGCCCTCGCTGCCCACATCCACTCACAAGTATGACGTCGTGGGAATCGTTCTCTCGGCCATCGGCATGTTCCTGTTCGTCTTCGGCATCCAGCAGGGATCCGAACGCGATTGGGGCGCCGTATACGTGGTGATGATCATCGCGGGCGTCGCGCTCATGGCCACGTTCATCTGGTGGCAGAGCAAGGTGCGCACCGAACCACTGGTGCCGCTGCGGCTATTCCAGAACCGGAACTTCGCCGTCGGCAACGGCGCCATCTCGACGATGGGCTTCGTCGTGGCCGGCACGATGGTTCCGCTCATGATGTTCCTCCAGCTCGTCATGGGGCTCAGCGCCATCAAGGCGGGCCTGGTCCTCGTGCCGATGGCGGTCACCTCCGGCATCCTCGCGCCGTTCGTCGGGCGGCTCGCCGACCGCGTCGATCCGCGCGTGCTCACTGTGATCGGCTACGGCTCGATGGCCGGCGCCGCATTCTGGCTTGCGATCGTCATGTCCCCGACGACCTCGGTTCCGCAGATTATCGGGCCGATGATCTTGTTGGGAATTGGCAACGGATTCGTCTGGGCTCCGACGTCATCGACAACGATGCGAACCCTGGATCTGAAGATCGCCGGGGCGGGTTCCGGGGTCTACAACACCACACGGCAGGTCGGCGCCGTCATCGGTTCGGCGGCGATCGCGGCCGTGCTCCAGACCCGGATGACGAGTCATGTCGCAGAGGGGGCGGATCCGCACACAGCGCTTGCCAATGGATTGTCGGACGCGTTCTTCCTACCCGCGGCGGTCATCCTCGTGGGCGCGCTGATCACGCTCGCATTCCGCACCCCCGGTCGTCGCGAGCAGGGCGAACGGGCGGGCACGGCGCCCCAGGACTCGTAGCTCGGCACGGCGACGAGACCGATCGCTAGTGTGGGTGGCGCGAGCAAGCCCGCGGCGCTCGATCGGCGAGCGCGCGCAGACCCAGCCGTGAAGGAGAAGTACCCTCGTGCGAATAGGAATGCTCACGGCCGGCGGCGATTGCCCGGGACTCAACGCGGTGATCCGCGCCGTCGTCCGCACCTCGCGCGCCGAATACGACACGCCCGTGCTCGGGTTCGAGGACGGGTGGTCCGGTCTGGTCGATGACTCGGCCGTGTCGTTGTACGACGACGAGGATATCGACCGCTTGCTCCTGCGTGGCGGGACCGTGCTCGGAACGGGACGCCTCAACCCGGACACGCTGAGGGATTCGCTGCCCCAGATCAAGCGGACGCTCGAGCGGCACGCCATCGACGTGCTCATCGCGATCGGGGGCGACGGGACACTGACCGCCGCGAACTGGCTCCACGACAACGGAGTACCGGTGGTGGGGGTGCCCAAGACCATCGACAACGACGTCGCGGCGACCGACTACACCTTTGGATTCGACACCGCCGTGTCCGTCGCCGCGGACGCCATCGATCGTCTCCACACCACCGCCGAGTCCCACGAACGGGTGATGCTCGTGGAGGTGATGGGCCGGCATGCCGGTTGGATCGCGCTGCATGCGGGACTCGCTGCCGGGGCACACATGATCGTGATCCCGGAGGTTCCCTTCGATATCGATTACGTCTGCAAGGTGATGAAGCGGCGCTTCCAGATGGGAGAGAACTACGGGATCTGTGTGGTCGCCGAGGGCGCCACACCGGCCGAGGGCTCATCGATGACGATCGATGAGGGCGAGATCGACCAGTTCGGGCACCAGGTGTTCACCGGGGTGGCGAACGCAATGGCCGTGGAGATCAAGGAACGGCTGGACCGCGACGTGAGGACCACTGTGCTCGGGCACACCCAGCGGGGCGGAACTCCGACGTCACGAGACCGGGTTCTCGCGACGAGGTACGGGGTGCACGCCGCGCACCTCGCGAACTCCGGGAAGCACGGCGTGTTCGTCGCGCTTCGCGGGGAGGACATCGTGCCGCTGCCGATAGCGGACGCGATCAGCCGGCTCAAGACGGTGCCGGTGGAAATGTACGACGAGGCCGCGAGCCTCTTCGGCTGACCGGGAAATCACGAAAGGTAAGATCGCTGGCATGACTGCACCGGTGGACACAAGCAATATCGAACCGCTCGATTACGACGATGTGATCGCGAAATTCGATCCGGTCATGGGCATGGAAGTGCACGTCGAGCTGCACACCGAGACCAAGATGTTCTGCGGTTGCGCGACCGCCTTCGGCGCCGAGCCCAACTCGCAGGTCTGCCCGGTGTGCATCGGGCTGCCGGGCGCTCTGCCGGTCGTCAACCGACTCGGCGTCGAGTGGGCCATCAAGATCGGCCTCGCGCTCGGCTGCCAGATCGCGCCGTCGAGCCGATTCGCGCGGAAGAACTACTTCTACCCGGACCAGCCGAAGAACTACCAGATCTCGCAGTACGACGAGCCCATCGCATTCGACGGCGCTCTCGACGTCGAGCTCGAAGACGGAACCACGTGGCGCGTGGAGATCGAACGCGCCCACATGGAAGAAGACACCGGGAAGTCCACTCACATCGGTTCCTCCTCCGGCCGCATCCATGGCGCCACGCACTCGCTGCTCGACTTCAACCGTGCCGGCGTGCCTCTCATCGAGATCGTCACCAAGCCGATCATCGGCGCGGGGGAGCGGGCGCCGGAGATCGCGCGCGCCTACGTCACAGCACTTCGCGACCTGATCAAGAGCCTCGACGTCTCCGACGCGCGCATGGATCAGGGCTCCATCCGCTGCGACGCGAACGTTTCGCTCATGCCCAAGGGCACCACGGAGTTCGGTACGCGCACCGAGACGAAGAACGTCAACTCTCTGCGCAGTGTCGAAACCGCCGTGCGCTACGAGATGTGCAGGCAGGCCGCGGTGCTCGAGGCTGGCGGCGAAATCGCGCTGGAAACCCGGCACTACCAGGAGGACGACGGCACGACGTCCGCCGGACGGCCGAAGGAGTCGGCTGAGGATTACCGCTATTTCCCCGAGCCCGATCTTGCCCCGGTCGAGCCCAGCGAGGAGCTCATCGAATCCATCCGGGCTACGCTACCGGAGCTACCGTGGGTGCGCCGCGCACGCGTGCAGGCCGAATGGGGAGTCTCGGCCGAAGAGATGCGTGACCTCGTCAACGCCGGCGCGCTCGATCTCATCATCGGGACCGTCGACGAAGGAGCCAAGCCGGCCGACGCGCGCTCGTGGTGGGTCGCGTACCTGTCTCAACAGGCCAATGCTCGCGAGGTCGAGCTGTCCGGGCTACAGATCACTCCGACTCAGGTCGCACGTGTCATCGAGCTCGTCGGCGAAGGAAAGCTCACCAACAAGCTCGCCCGCCAGGTCGTCGACGGCGTACTCGACGGTGAGGGCGAGCCGGACCAGATCGTCGCCGACCGAGGTCTCGAGGTCGTGCGCGACGACTCCGCGCTGCAGAAGGCCGTCGACGAGGCACTGGAGGCCCAGCCGGATGTGGTCGCGAAGATCAAGGACGGCAAGGTCCAGGCGGCCGGTGCGATCGTCGGCGCGGTCATGAAGGCCACGCGCGGCCAGGCGGACCCGGCTCGGGTAAAGGAACTCGTTCTCGCCTCGTGCGGGGCCAGCTGAGCGCCGCCCGCTAGGTCCGCTCGTCCGCGCTGGACCCGGAGATCGGGAGGATGATCGCCCGGTCGTCGGTCGGCACGGGCGAACCACCCGCCTTGTTCGTAGTGGTCCCGACCAGTGCGTTTCCCGCCATCAAGCCGACTCCGCTAAGCCTGCCGTACTGGCCTTCGGCGACGGCAGAAGGCGGAGCGGGGGCGGTCCCGCTCGCCGGGTCGACGACCACCATGTCCACGCGCTCGGCATCGGGAATAGCTACGGCGGGACCGGTAGTGGTCACTGCGCAGCCGTGCACGCTCGGCTGATCCGGCCACGACCACACGCGTATCGACGCGCCCTCATCGACTCGCATCAAGTCGCCGCCGGCCGTGCCGCCCGTGGTGGCGTACACGCCCGGGAAAATCCCCGGACCGGCACACAGGTCACTGATGGGCGAATCGGTGCTCGCCACCGTGGTCGGGGGTCCCGCCTGACCGACCCCCTCAAACTCGGGGAAACCCAGAACCTCGCGGCCGACACCGACGAGCATCTCGTCGTCGTCGAAGGCGATACCGGCGCGGCCATTCTCGCTTCCTGGTAGTCCGTCGGCCACGATTTTCGCCTCGTCTCCCTCCGCGATCCGAGCGACCTTCGTCTCTCCACCGGAAACGACCACCGCATAGACGAGCCGATCCTGCGCATAACTGGGCGAGAGAGCCAGCGACACCACGGCACCCTCGTCCGGGGCGATGCGGGCCCACGGTTTCGGTGCTTCGGCGTCGCTCACCAGAAACATTTCCCCTGTGTCGCGCTCGGCAATAATCGCCTCGGCGCTGTCCGGGAGTCCGACGACGGCGCTCGTCGGTTCGAGACACGTCGCAATCACCGCGGGATCCGGATCCTCGCACTCCTCCCTTTCATCGGGAGTCTGGGGTGGAAGATCTGGGCTTTCCCCTTGGCCCGGGGAGGGCTCGCGCTGTTCCAGGTCCGGGGGCGTATTGGGTGCCGGGGGTTCGCCAAAGTTCTCGCCCGGACCGGCAACCGGCGAAAAGGGCGCGGACTGCGAATCGTCGAACTGCGCGCAACCCGCCGAGAGTATCGACACCAGTGAGAGCGCTGCCGTCGCCGTCATCCAGCGAACAGAGCAAGACATGCCCCTTGGTCGCTGACGCTCGGTGCGGGGGAACTGCGCATGCATGCGCCCAGCTTACGTGCCGCGGCAGCACGGTCCACGCCGGACCACCACCCGCCAATGACGTCGGACGTCGCAGTCCCAAGGCTCCGCGCCGCGTGTGAATATAAAGAACTGGCGACAATAAGTGGCCACACGCCCTCACGTCCCCGCGCGCCCGGCAGATTCCGCATAATCTCGGAGGCGTGAAACTTCCATTCGGCTTAGGCAAGAATTCTCCCGACTCCGAACCCGGCCGCGTGGATCCGAACGTGGATCCGAACCAGGCGGCAGGTGCGGAGAACGAAACGACGCGGATGCCGGCGGCGGGCAGCAGCTCGGCGTCGGCCTCCGCGCAGGGCAAATCCCCGGCGCAGGCATCGAACGCCGCCCCCAACCCGGGCGAGCGTGCCGCACCCCAGGCCGTAGGCGCTCCCAAGAGCAAATCTCGATGGCCGCTGGGGAAGGACTCCGAAAGGCAGGCTGCGACGGGTGCTGGCGCGGCCTCGTCCGCCCCTGCAGCGGGAGCCACAGGCAAGGATGGGGGCGCCCCTATCGCGGAGAAGCCGATCTCGCTTGATGGCGATTCGGCGTCCGCTCCGCAGGCTCCCGAAACGTCCCCCACCGCGTCCATGTCGACACAGAAGTCGGCCGCAGCGGGTGCCGGTGGGGCAGCCGCAGGCGGTGCTGCTGCCAGCGCAACCGCGGCAACGGGCGCGAGTGGGTCCCAGGCTCCGGACGATTCGGCCACCGCGGCGATTCCGGTGGAGGAGATGCCGCAGGCTCCGCGGACGGAGTCGACCTCGGTGCCGAAGCAGGCATCGCCGGATGCGCAGACCCAGGAGTTTGCCCCGAAGTCCTCGGCGCAGGCGCCGAAGGATGGCGAGGAGTCCAGTTCCGGCGGAACCGCGGGTAAGGCAGCGGCCGCCGGTGCCGCGGGGGCAGGCGGTCTCGGCCTGGGCGCGCTGATCGGATCGAAATCGAAGGATTCCGGAGAGAGAGCCGATCCCGACGCGCGGACACAGGCATTCGCTCAGTCCCAGAATGCGAACGAGACCCAGACCCAGTCTGTCGGTGCGACCGGCGAAGGACACTCAGGTATGACCACCGACAATTCCCATAACCAGACCACCGCGTTCCCGACGGCCGGATACAACTACGCGGACTTCGACGAAAACACGCAAGGTTACGACTACGACGGAGCTGACGGTCAGGTTGCACCCGTCGCCGCGACAGAGCCGGCCGCGAAGCCGGTTCGAGGCACCGCGGATTTCGGACTGTTCGTTCTCCGTGTCGTTGTTGCCGCGCTGCTCGGGCTGCACTCGCTGCGCATCGTCTTCGGACTATTCGGTGGTCCCGGGTTCGACGGCATGACGGAGGTGTTCTCGAGCGCGGGATTCGACCAGGCTCAGGCACTTTCGTACGGATTCGGCATCGCCGGTCTCGTCGCCGCGGTCATTCTCCTTCTCGGGATCGTCACGCCCATCGGGGCGACCGTCCTCCTCGCTCTCGTCGGGCTGAGCGCCGCACTCACGCTGGCCTCCACGGGAGGTGCGACGATCCTCGGCGGCAGCGACTTGTCCGGAGCGCCGGGCGGCGGCCTCGAGCTACACATTCTCTACGCTGCCGCGCTGCTCACGATCCTGTTCGCCGGCGGCGGCCGTTGGGGTCTCGATGCCGGCCGCAAGTGGGCGGCTGCGCCGAAGTGGTCGGGCTTCCTCGGGATCATCGTCGCCGTAGCGGCGGTCATCGTGGTGTGGTACCTGCTCAACGGAAGTAACCCGCTGTCTTCCTAGTCCCAACTGCATCGCACGGACACAGCAACGTGCCCACTACTTCCGAAAAAGTAGTGGGCACGTTGTCGTAGGTCGAGGGGACCGAGCGCGGTTTAGTCCGGCACGATGCGCACTGCGCCCTTATCTGCCGAGGACGCCATCCACGCGTAGGCACGCAGCGCCTGCGACACGTGGCGCTCGCGCGAGGCCGGGCGCCACGGCTTGTCCTTGGCCTCCATCTCGGCGCGGCGACGCTCGAGCTCGTCCGAGGAGATCTCGGCGTGGATCCTGCGCTCGTACACGTCGATCGTGACGATGTCGCCGTCCTGAATCAGCCCAATAGGGCCGCCTGCCGCCGCTTCGGGCGCGATGTGCCCGATGGACAACCCGGACGAGCCGCCGGAGAAACGGCCATCGGTGATGAGCGCGCACTTCTTACCCAGGCCAGCGCCCTTGAGGAACGCCGTGGGGTGAAGCATCTCCTGCATGCCCGGTCCTCCCGCGGGACCTTCGTAGCGGACGACGAGCACGTCGCCGGGCTGGATGACCTTCTTGAGAATGACCGACACGGCCTCCTCCTGCGACTCGACCACGCGCGCCGGGCCGGTGAACCGGAAGCTTTCCTCGTCGACGCCCGCGGTCTTGAACACCGATCCGTTCGGGGCGATATTGCCCCGAAGCACGACCAATCCGCCCTCCTCGGTGCACGGGTGCTCCATCGAGTGGATGCAGCCGTTCTCGGCATCGACGTCGAGCGAGACCCAACGGTTGTCCGTGGAGAACGGCTCGGTCGTCCGAACACCTCCCGGTGCCGCGTAGAACAGCTCGCGTGCCTCCTCGCTGGGGTTATCAGCGCGAAGGTCCCATTCGGAGAGATAGGACTCCATGGAATCGGAGTGCACGGAATGAGTGTTCATGTCGAGCAGGCCACCACGAGCGAGTTCGCCTAGGATCCGCGGAATGCCGCCGGCACGGTGCACGTGTTCCATGTAGTACTCGGAGTTGGGCGCGACCTTGGACAGACACGGGGTATGGCGGGAGACATCCTCGATGTCGGAAAGGTCGAAGTCGATCTCACCCTCCTGCGCTGCGGCGAGAATGTGGAGCACGGTGTTCGTCGAACCGCCCATGGCCACGTCCAGGGTCATGGCGTTGCGGAAGGCGGCCTTATTCGCAACGGACCGGGGGAGCACTGACTCGTCGCCGTCCTGGTAGTAGCGGTTGGAGATCTCCACGATTTTCTCGCCGGCCTTCTCGAACAGTTGGCGGCGCGCGACGTGGGTCGCAAGGGTCGATCCGTTTCCGGGGAGAGACAAGCCCAGGGCCTCGGTCAGGCAGTTCATCGAGTTAGCCGTGAACATGCCCGAGCACGAGCCACACGTCGGGCACGCCGATTCCTCGATCGTGGACAGTTGCTCGTCGGTGACGTTATCGTTCGCGGACGCGGAAATCGCGGTGATCAGGTCCGATCCCGAACGCGCGATGCCGTCGACGACCACGGCGGACCCGGACTCCATCGGTCCACCGGAGACGAACACGACCGGGATATTGAGCCGCATCGCCGCGTTGAGCATGCCGGGCGTGATCTTGTCGCAATTCGAGATGCACACGAGGGCGTCGGCGGTGTGTGCGTTGACCATGTACTCGACAGAATCGGCGATGATCTCTCGGCTCGGCAGGGAATAGAGCATGCCCGAATGCCCCATGGCGATGCCGTCGTCAACCGCGATCGTGTTGAACTCTCGCGGCACACCACCGGCTTCTTTGACCTTCTCGGCGACGATGTCGCCGACGTTCTTGAGGTGCACGTGTCCGGGTACGAACTGCGTATACGAGTTGGCGATAGCGATAATCGGCTTCCCGAAATCGCTGTCCTGCATACCGGTCGCGCGCCACAGCGCGCGTGCGCCGGCGGCGTTGCGGCCGGCGGTGGACGTTCGTGACCGAAGTGGTGGCATTAATAGCGCTCCTGAACCTGCTTTAAGTGAAAAACCGGGACCCGAGCGGGCGGAAATCCCAGCGCGGATTCCATTCTAGGACTGCGGTCTGCGAACCCCAATTTCGCCCGGGTCGCACGATCTGGACGCTATCTTTCACTTCGTGGGAACGCCGAATGGTGCTCGGCCCATTCTCGATGTTCGGCCATGACGTCGGGCGCTCGAGGCGTCTCAAGGCACCGTAGTACGCGTCTGCAGTGACTAATTGTGCGAAACTGGCAGCCATGACTTCTGCACCGGAAAGGCAACACCCCGGGCAAACGCCCGGCGGAGTGGTCGCGCAGTTCTTCAGGCACACGACAGGCGCGATGGTTGCCGTGATCGGACTGTTCGCCGTCATCGCCTTCATGTACTTTGAGGGAACGGCGAACCCGCAGAACCACCTCAATCACGTGCCAGTCGCCATCGTCAATTCCGACGAGGGCGCGACCATCGACACCCCGGCGGGTCCCCAGCGTCTCGAGGTCGGGGATCAGATCGTCGGCGGGATGATGGACCAGAACGACTTCTCGGAAGTTTATATGCGCGTTGTCGACAAGGAGACGGCCGAGAAGGGGATGGATGACGCCGAGTTCTACGGCATGGTCGAGTTCCCGGCCGACCTTTCCGAGCGCATCGGTGACCTCGTCACGTCCACCGCAGGTGGCGAGGGCGCGGACCGTGCGGGGGAGCGCGCCGACATCAACGTCTATTCGGCGCCCAGATCGTCGGTGACGTCCTCACAGGTCATGAACACCCTTGCCGGGGTGCTGGTCGACTCTGTGCCGAAGCAGGTGGGCGAGCAGGTTCTCGATAATGGTCGGCTGCTGGCCGAGGCCGAACAGAGCGAACTGTCTCCGACCGCGGCCGCCGCGCTCGCCGATCCCGTGTCGATCAACCAACTCACTTACCATGCGCTCGACGGCGGCGTGACCAATCCCAGCTTCCCGCTGTTCGTCGCGCTGGTGATGATCCTCGCCGGCTTCACCGGCGCGATGGTCGTGTCCCAGATGATCGACTCGCGCCTCGGCTACATCCCGCTGGATATCGGCCCCTTCGTGCACCTTGCGCCGCTCGGCACTCATCCACGCAGGCTCGTGCTCATCCGCAAGTGGGTGGTCACCATCATCATCAGCCCCATCATCAGCGTGCTCATAGCGGGGATAGCGCATTGGATAGGTGTGTCCGCGTTCCCGTTCTGGAATCTGGTGCTGTTCTCGACGCTGTGTATCTTGTCCGTCGGATTCGCCTCGCATGCCACGATCGCGATCTTCGGCAATGCCGGGCTGCTCATCAACCTGTTGGTATTCGTCGTGTTCGGCATCCCCACATCGGGCGGTGCAATTCCGAGCGAAATGCTGCCTCGCTGGTTCGAGCCGATCGGCCAGGTGGAGCCCATGCACGCGGCGGTGCGCGCCACTCGTGCGATGTTGTTCACCGACGACCCGTGGTCCTCGGGGCTCGGCCACGCCTCGGTGGTCCTCGGGATCTGGCTTGTCCTCGCCGCCATCTTCGGTTATGCCGTCGCAGCCTATTACGACAGGCGGGGTTATGTGCGCGAGCCGAACCGTTTCGCGTTGCCGCCGCTCGTGGCGCGCGCCCTAGGCGAGGGCGGCAACACAGATGAGGATGACTCCGGTGCGCGTGATGACGTCGATGCCGGGGCGCCCGCCAACGGATCTTCCTCGGATAAGTCGGGCGAAGAAGAAACCGCGGTGGTCGCGCAGAAGGAAATGTCTGCGGAAGATGCCTGGGAAGACGCCCGCGAACACCACGGCGACGAATGGGACGGATCCCACGGGGAGCGCCCGTAGGAACCGCCGCTAGTTTTCGCTGTCCGCGCTGTCCTCGCGGTCCACCGGGGCGTAGAACGGGTCGGGAATCCGGCCTCGGCTCACCTCGGCGAGGCGGGGGAGGTCGTTGAAACCGACCGCGCTCATGCGGATGAACTCGTCCGAGGTCGTGACCAACTGGGCGCTGCCACGCTTCGGGAAATTGAGGCCTTTGATGCGCTCCCAGGGGACGTGCGTGCGCGAACGCCAGGTGCTGATCTGCACTCCGTCGTCATCCACCTTGGTCCAACTACGGGCGACCCACCACGCGTAGCCGATGGGCAGGATGAGGAACACCCAACCCCAGCGCGGGGCATAGTAAATCGGGGCGATCAGGGCGATCGCGAAGATGCCCAGCGCGATGTAGGCGAGCGGCGTGACCCGAAAGAGCCTGCGGTCCTTCGGCTCGGCTTCGACCTCTGGGGGGCGGAATCGTGACGGCGGTTTCTCGCTCATGCCCACCAGTGTCCCAGGTCGACGCGGTGCGCCGTGCTTCGCCCCTCGGACCCCCATGTATGACGTCGGACTCGGCGTCTCGCAATGTGGACATGCTCGCCCACAAGTTGACGCAACGTGGCGCGCGGGAATATGGTTGACGCCATGACCACACTGATTGGACTCGTACTTAGCTCGCGCGTCGGCGCCTGAGCTTCGCCAAGAGTTCAGTTCACAGTCGACGCGCCCTCGCACAGCAACCGCTGTGACGAGGGTTTTTTGTTGCCCCGGGTTCGATTCGACCGCGACCCGGTGTCGGAGGATGCGGGGCACGCCGGAATAATCGACTCGTGAATGGCACATCAGTTGCGGCCAGCGTAGAAGCGTGACTTTCACATCAGCATCGAGCACACCAAGGATTGACAAAAGTGAGCGCACCAGCGGCACAGCCGACTCCGGGTTCAACGCCCGGCGCCGGCGCAAAGCGTGAGACGAGTAGGCGCAGCGCGCCAGAACGGATGACGGGCGCCCAGGCGATCGTACGTTCCCTCGAAGAGATCGGCGCGGACGTCGTCTTCGGTATTCCCGGAGGCGCCATCCTCCCGGCATACGACCCGCTCTACGATTCCGAGAAAGTCCGCCACGTGCTCGTACGCCACGAGCAGGGCGCAGGGCACGCCGCCACCGGGTACGCACAGGCGACGGGTCGCGTCGGCGTGTGCATGGCGACCTCGGGGCCGGGTGCCACGAACCTCGTGACCCCGCTCGCGGACGCGGCGATGGACTCGGTTCCGGTCGTCGCGATCACCGGTCAGGTCGGTCAGAGCCTCATCGGTACCGATGCCTTCCAGGAGGCGGATATCTCGGGCATCACGATGCCGGTGACCAAGCACAACTTCCTGGTTTCCAAGGGCGAGGACGTCCCGCGAATCCTCGCCGAGGCGTTCCACATCGCCTCTTCTGGACGCCCCGGACCGGTTCTCGTCGATATCCCCAAGGACGTGCTCCAGAACGAGATGGTCTTCTCGTGGCCCCCGGAGATGCGCCTGCCCGGTTACCGTCCCGTCACCAAGCCGCACGGGAAGCAGATCCGTGAGGCAGCGCGCATGATCTCGGCCGCGTCGAAACCCGTGCTCTACGTTGGTGGCGGCGCCATCAAGGCGGACGCGTCGGCGGAGCTCATCGAGCTCGCCGAGCTCACCGGTATCCCCGTTGTCACGACGCTGATGGCCCGCGGGGCGTTCCCGGACTCGCACACGCTGCACTATGGCATGCCCGGCATGCACGGTTCGGTGTCCGCCGTGGGGGCGCTGCAGGAATCCGACCTGCTCATCGCGCTGGGCGCGCGGTTCGATGACCGTGTTACCGGCAAGCTCGATTCCTTCGCGCAGCACGCCAAGGTCATCCATGCGGATATCGATCCCGCCGAGATCGGCAAGAACCGCGAGGCGGACGTCCCGATCGTCGGCGATTGCCGTGAGGTCATCTCCGAACTGTCCGAGGCGATTCGCGAGTTCCGCAGTGGCCAACCTGCGCCGGACCTGAGCGAGTGGATCGCGGAGCTCGACCGGCTCCGCAACACCTACCCGCTCGGCTACGGGCGCCAGAGTGACGGCTCGCTTTCTCCGGAGTACGTCATCGAACGGCTCGGCGCGCTCGCCGGCCCAGACGCGATCTACTGCGCCGGTGTCGGACAGCACCAGATGTGGGCCGCGCAGTTCGTCAAGTACGAGAAGCCGCGCACCTGGCTGAACTCGGGCGGTCTCGGCACCATGGGCTATTCGGTTCCGGCGGCCATGGGCGCAAAGATGGGTATGCCCGACTCCGAGGTGTGGTCGATCGACGGCGATGGCTGCTTCCAGATGACCAACCAGGAGCTCGCCACCTGCGCGATCGAGAACATCCCGATCAAGGTCGCGTTGATCAACAACGGCAATCTCGGAATGGTGCGCCAGTGGCAGACGCTGTTCTACGAGAAGCGCTATTCGCAGACTGACCTCTCGACGCACTCGCTGCGGATCCCGGACTTCGTCAAGCTATCCGAGGCGCTCGGCTGTGAGTCGATCCGCGTGGAGAAGGCCGAAGAGGTCGACGACGCGATCAAGAAGGCACGCGAGATCAACGACCGGCCCGTCGTGATCGAGTTCGTGGTCGGCGCGGATGCGCAGGTGTGGCCGATGGTGGCTGCCGGTACGTCGAACTCGGAGATCATGGCGGCGCACGATATCCGCCCGCTCTTCGACGATGAGGACTCGGCCGCGGACGAGCCTGCAGATATCCACGAACAGATGAACGAGGTGGACGCCGCGGTTACTGCCGAGTCCCGCGAGAATGCAGGAGATAAGTGATGACCAAGAACCACACCCTCAGCGTCCTCGTGGAAGATAAGCCCGGCGTGCTCGCCCGCGTGTCGAGCCTGTTCTCGCGGCGAGGCTTCAACATCACCTCGCTGGCCGTCGGCCCCACCGAAACCGATGGCCTCTCGCGGATGACGATCGTCGTGGCCGTCGACGAGATCCGTCTGGAACAGATCACCAAGCAGCTCAACAAGCTGATCAACGTGATCAAGATCGTCGAGCAGGAGCCCACGTCCTCCGTCGCGCGCGAGCTGGTACTAGTGAAGGTGCGGGCGGACGCCGCCACGCGCAGCCAGATCATCGAGGTCGCCGAGCTCTTCCGTGCGCGCGTCGTCGACGTGTCGCCGGAGTCGGTCGTACTCGAGGCGACGGGCACCCCCGAAAAGCTTGCCGCGATCTTGCGCATGCTCGACGAGTACGGAATCCGAGAGATCGTGCAGTCGGGCATGGTGGCGCTGGGGCGCGGTCCCAAGGCCATCGCGACCACCCGCTGATTCGGAGAAGGGTATCTTTACCCGATAAGCGTTCTTCCAACCGAAAACATCTAGGAGACATCCATCCATGGCTATTGAAACGTTCTACGACGATGACGCCGATCTCGCCCTGATCCAGGGCCGTAAGGTTGCGGTCATCGGTTACGGCTCGCAGGGCCACGCCCACTCGCTGTCGCTTCGCGACTCGGGCGTGGACGTCGTTATCGGCCTTCGCGAGGGTTCGAAGTCCCGCGAGAAGGCCGAAGAGGCCGGCCTCAAGGTGATGAACAACGCGGAAGCCGCCGAGTGGGCCGACGTGATCATGCTGCTCGCCCCGGACACCTCCCAGGCGAAGATCTTCACCGAGGACATCGAGCCGAACCTCAAGGACGGCGACGCGATTTTCTTCGGTCACGGCCTGAACATCCACTTCGACCTCATCAAGCCGGCGGAGAACATCACCATCGGCATGGTGGCTCCCAAGGGTCCCGGACACCTCGTGCGCCGTCAGTTCGTCGACGGCAAGGGCGTGCCCTGTCTCATCGCAGTAGAGCAGGACCCGAAGGGTGAGGGCCAGGCCCTCGCCCTCTCCTACGCAAAGGGAATCGGTGGCACGCGCGCAGGCGTCATCAAGACGACCTTCCGCGAGGAGACCGAGACCGACCTGTTCGGTGAGCAGGCAGTGCTCTGCGGCGGCACCGAGGAGCTCGTCAAGACCGGCTTCGAGGTCATGGTGGAAGCCGGCTACGCCCCGGAAATGGCCTACTTCGAGGTTCTCCACGAGCTCAAGCTCATCGTCGACCTCATGTACGAGGGCGGCATCGCCCGTATGAACTACTCGGTGTCCGACACCGCCGAGTTCGGCGGCTACCTCTCCGGCCCGCGCGTGATCGACGCAGGCACCAAGGAACGCATGAAGGAGGTCCTCGCGGACATCCAGAACGGCACCTTCGTCAAGCGCCTCGTCGCAAACGTCGAGAACGGCAATACCGAGCTCGAGGGCCTGCGTGCCAAGTTCGCCGAGCACCCGATCGAGAAGACCGGCAAGGAGCTCCGCGACATGATGAGCTGGGTCGACCGGCCCATCACCGAGACCGCCTAAGAGTCCACACACTCCGCTGCGGTAAGCGCCCGCACCCCGGAGACCAAGTCCCCGCCGACATCGCCAACGATGTTTGCGGGGACTTTTGTGTGTGGAAGGGCCTTGAAAGTCTCAGCGCGCGGCGTCAATTGAGTGCCCGTGCACGGCGAGCCGTTCCTGTGAGGTCCCCACGGGGGCCTTTACACTCAACACGCAACCTCCCTTCCCGGGGATGGAAACCGCGACCGAATAGGAGCCCCACTGGTGAAGCGCCCCGTGCTCAATACGTTCACGGCGCTGCTCGCAGCCGTCCTCGTCGTGGCCGGCTGCTCGGCAGACTCGGGTGACAGCTCTGCGGTGTCGCTGCAGGACGATTTCTCCGATCTTCAGGTCGTGCGCGAGAGCGACGGTTCCGGAGTCGACGTCTCCTCGGAGGTACTTGAATCGAGCCCCATCGCCGTCGTGTCCACGGATGACGACGCCGCAGAGGCGCTCGCGGGTAGTTCCGCCGTCGCGCTGCGAAGCCCGATGTTCGTGGTATCCGAACCCGGCGAAAGCGATATCGGCGGCGAACTCGAGCGACTCGGCGTTGGCAAGGTGTTGCGAGTTGGTGACGCCGACATACCAGATGGTGAGTGGGACGTGATCGACGCGCCGCCGGATCGGGCGGAACTGGAAAAGCAGATCGGAGTCGAGTTCAGTGACACCAGAGAGGTGAAGCCGGATCGGCTCGATGACGTGCTGGCAGCGACTGATCCGGCGTCTCCGGTGCTGTACTCGCTGGTCGATCACGAACCTGCCGACGGGCCGGCCGAGGCGAGCGAGGATACGTTGTCCCCGCTCGCGAGGGCCGAGCCGGGCGATGACTCACCGACGTTGCTCTCCAGTGGGGACACCTCTCTTTCCGGCACTCTGACGGGCAAGTCGAGCGGCGCCGAGTTCGTTCATTTGCCGGGGCCGGACCCGCGCGTCAACGGGGACTCGGTCTCCGCCGTCAAACGCGAAGGTTCTGTCGTCGCGCTGGGTGAGGGCTGGGGCGACGACGAGGAATTCGCAGATAAAGTGGACAAGGCGCGCACCGAGACCGAGCTACCCGGGGGTGGGCAGCTCGTGTTCCCGGGACACAGATTCGTGGCGGCGTACGGTTCTCCGGGCGTGCCCGCGCTGGGCATCCTGGGCGAACAGGACGATGCGGCGAGCGTGCAGCGCGTGAAGGATCTTGCGGCCGAGTATCAGCCGTTCTCGCAGCAAGGAATCATCCCGACATTCGAAGTGATCACGACGATCGCGTCCGGGTCGCCGGGGCCTGACGGTAAGTACACGATCGCGCGGCCCGTCGAAGAGGTTCGGGCGACGGTTGATGCGATTACCGACGCCGGAGGTTATGCGCTCATCGATTTGCAGCCGGGGCGCGCCGACTTCCTCGAACAGGCAAAGCTATACGAGGATCTTCTCTCGGAGCCCGGGGTCGGGTTGGCACTCGATCCGGAATGGCGCCTCGAGGACGGCATGCTTCCCGCTCAAGAGGTCGGCCACGTCGGCGTGGACGAGGTCAACCGGGTGAGCGAGTGGCTCGCCGATCTCACCGAGGACAAAGGACTGCCGCAGAAGATGTTCGTGGTGCACCAGTTCCAGCTGCAGATGATCCGCGATCGCGAGCGCATGGATACCACCCGGGACGAGTTGGCGTATGTAATCCACGCAGACGGGCACGGACCGCCGGAAGACAAGATCTTGACTTGGGACGCGATGAAGAAGGACCTCCCCGATAATGTTCATCTCGCCTGGAAGAACTTCTACGACGAGGACACGCCGATGTTCACGCCCGAGCAGACCATGGACATGGAGCCGCAGCCCTGGCTGGTGACGTTCCAGTAGCCTGCGACTAGCCCCGCGAGGAGTGGTCGCTGTGAAGATATTCGGCAACCCGGCGCGCCGCGTGAGCGCCTGCCATCCCGTGCACACCAGGCCCGGGGGGCGTCGACGCGGAGGCCATCCACACTCCCCGTGCGCCTCCGGAGTACGGATCGGCGGAGCGGGCGAATCGAAACGCCATGCCCGGTACATCGGCTGCGATCGACGCGATATCCCCACCGGGGTAGGAGGCGTTGTATCTTTCCAGATCCGCCGGACCGCGCTCGATAGTCGCGTCGACGACATCCCGGAAACCCGGCGCGGAGGCCTCGATGACGCGCGTGACCCGCTCGGTCACCGACACCTCGCTCCCGTTCGGGACGTGGGCGTAGCTCCACAACACTCGGCGCCCATCTGGCGAAATACGGGCGGGGTCGGCAGTCCATGGCTGGCTGGCGAGTATGGCGGGGGAGTCCGGCACCTCGCCTGAGCGGGCCGCCTTTTCCGCAGTGTCGACATGACGATAGTCGCCGGTGAGGTGCACCGTTCCCGCGTGGCCGAGCCGTTCGTCGGTCCACGGCACGTCGCCGTGTAGAACGAAGTCGACGCGAGCGGCAGCCCCACCGGGCGAAGGCCTCAGCAGGCGGGCTCGAAGTCCCGCCGAAGCGCCGAGGATACGCCTCGCCTCAAGCGCACCGACCGCGAGCACGATGGCGCGACCATCGAGGTGATCCAGTGAGTCGATCCGCCGACCGCATTCCACCTGGCCGCCGTAAGACTCGAGCTCGGCACGCATCGCGGCGACGATCGCGCCCGAGCCGCCGTTCACGATCGGCCAGCCGTGGCCGTGCAGGGTCGCCCCCAACAGCACACCGGACGCCATCGACACCGGGCGTGCAGGCGGCGCGATCGCATGTACCGCGAGCCCCGCGAGCACTGCCGATACCGCCGAACCCGGGCGCAGCGCGATCTCCCCGTACGAACGGGCAAGCGCGGAAGCGAAGCCACGAGCCCCGCGCACCACCGAGCGCACGGCCTGCCCAGTGGTGTCGGCAAGAGCAAAATCTGCTCCTGACGTCGGACGCCGTCCATCCCCGAGGAGAAGCGCGGCCAAGTCGTCGGAATACCGTGATGCCGTCCCGATGATTCGCCGCCAGGCCGACGCCTCCGCCTCCGATCCGAACGATTCGGCATCGACCGTGGAAAGATCGCGGCGCAGCGCGACGGAGGTCCCCCGCGAGGGGAGGGGGTGGCCGAGCGCGAACGGTGCGTGGAGAAACGTGAGCCCGTGCCTTTCCAAGTCGAGCGAACGGAAAAACGGCGAGGCCAGCGCCAGCGGGTGCACCGCAGCACAGGGGTCGCTGAGGAGATCGGCGTGGGGCCCCTGGCTCGCCAATGGCACCGTCCGACTGCCGCCGCCGGGAGTGTCCGAGGCCTCGAGGACGCGGACCGAGAACCCCTGCCTGGCCAGGGAAATTGCCGCGGACAGCCCATTGGGCCCCGAGCCGACTATGTCGACATCGACTCTGCCGGGACGGCTGCGCGCGCCCGCGTCAGCACTTTCGCTCTCGCAGGCTGGGTCATCACGGTCAGTGTCATGCGGCACGGCGGCATCCCTTCCTTTCGTGGCACCATTGTGCCTGCCGATCGGAGAAGTCGCGGGATGCGCAGCAATCCCGCAGTAGAGGGAAGAGGGCGCATGGGAGCTGAGAGCAGGGAGGCAGCCGGAACCACCGGCGCAGCCGAGGATCAACCCAACAAGGTGGTTGTGGTGACCGGCGCGTCCGGTGGGATCGGATCGGCGGTCGTCGAGGCCCTCGACGCGGCGGGTTACCTCGTGGTCGCGACCGACCGAGAAGAGCCACGCGCCTCTTCAGGTCAGGTCTTGACGCGAAGGATGCGGGTCGATGACGAGAATGATGTCGATTCTGTTTTCACGTTCGTGGATCAGGTGTGTAGTGAACGCGGGGCGACTCTGCACGGCGCTGTCAACGTCGCGGGCGTGCTTCGTTCGAGCCGTGTCCTCGAGACCCCGGCGGACGATTGGAATGCGCTGTTCTCGGTCAATGCCTTCGGCGTGTTTCTCGTGAGCAAGGCTGCGTTGGCGCTCATGCGGCGTCAACTCCCCGGCGATCCGCGAAATGGCCGCGGGATCGTCACGGTCGCCTCCAATTCCGCGGTTGTGCCGCGTGCGAGCATGGCGGCCTATGCCGCATCGAAGGCAGCGGCCGCGCACTTCACCAAGTCCCTGGGACTGGAGGCCGCGGAGTTCGGCGTCAGATGCAACGTCGTTGCGCCGGGTACGACGCGCACTCCGATGGTGACCGATGGTTGGGCCGATCCGTCGGGGGAGGAAGACGTCATCGCAGGCGTCCCCGCCGACTTCAAAACCGGTATACCGCTGGGGCGCATTGCCGATCCGTCTGACCTCGCCGGCGTCGTATCTTTCCTGTTGAGTGAGTCTGCACAACATATGACGATGCAAGACCTGGTCGTGGACGGCGGCGCGGCGCAGAGGTAAGGTTGCCCAACGTAATTAAGGTTAGCCTTCGCATAGACCTTCGAAAAGCGGTCTATGGCCTGCGGAAAGGGAACACCCATGGCGATTCCGGCCATCGCGCCGTACGAGATACCAGAGCCCACGCAAGAACGACGCGTGAACTGGGGCATTGAGCCCGAAACCTGTGCGGTCCTCGTCCACGACATGCAGAACTACTTCATCCGCGCCTATGACGAGTGCGCAGAACCGATGTCCACTGCGATCGATTCGATGGCCTCGGTCGTCGAGACGGCCCGAGCGAACAATGTCCCTGTCATCTATTCGGTTCAGCCGGGCGATCAGCATCCCTATCGCCGCGGCCTACTTCGCGAGTTCTGGGGCAACGGGATGTCCGACGGTGTCGACACCGAGGTCGTCGACCGCCTCCGCCCTCGCGAAGAGGACATCGTCATCACGAAGTGGCGCTATTCTGCTTTCGCTCGCACCGATCTCCTGCACCTCATGAGTGAGGCGGGCCTAGATCAGCTCGTGATCACCGGTGTGTACGCGCACATGGGATGTCAGGCCACCGCAGTAGATGCCTTCATGAACGACATCAAGCCGTTCGTCGTCTCGGACGCGCTAGCCGACTTCTCGCGGGAAGAACACGCGACGACGATCGATTTCGTCAACAAGCGCTGCGGCGTCTCGGTGACCGCCGACGAGGTCGAGTCCGCGTTTATTCGCCAGGGGATCACCCCTGGCCTATCTCCCCACGGGCCGGCCGAGTCGACCTCCTACACCGGTAGAGGCTAACGCTTCTTATCGCTTTTCGGTGCGCCCCAATAGCCCGAGATCGATACCCGCTTCGATGGCAGTCCCAGCTCGCGAAAGTACTGACCGAGGAGTTTCTTGGTTACGTACTTCTCTCCGCGCGCGAAAACCTCGACGTCACCCCGGGGCAGTGTGAGCCTTTCGACCTCGTCTCGAAGGGTCGTCTTGCCTCTGGTGGAGTCGATGAGCGTGACCGAACCGACCTTCTCCGGCAGGTCCAGCTCCTCGTGGGAGAGGGTCGTATCGAAGATCACGCGAAGACGTTTTGGGTGCTTCGCACGTTCGATGACGCGCCTTGCGGCCGGAATCCCCGGATTGTCGGCGAGGATGATGATCGCGTCGGCCTTCGGATCCGGGGAGTACTTGCCTCGTGGGCCGAACGCATAAACCCACGAACCGGGTGCCGCAGTCTCGGCCCACGCCGAGCCGACACCACCGTTGGAGTGACGCGTGAAATCGATCGTGAGGGTCTTGTCCTTCTTGTTGACGGCGGCAATCGTGTAGCTGCGCGACTGCGGACGATCTTTGGGGGCGAGCGACTTGCGCAGCTTCTTCATGTCAGCGTCCTTAGGTGGCTTGACACCTTCGGGGAAAAAGAACAACTTCACGTAGGCGTCGCCGTCGGACGCCTTGAGAAGGGGCCCGATCCCTTTTCCGGTAAAGACGATTCGCCGGAATGCGTCGCTGTGGGTACTCGCCTCGACGACCTTGAGTAGGTAGGACACTTGTGCTCCTCGTGCGAGTGTTGAATCGGGGACTTTCGCAGGCGCCTAGCTGGTGTTCTGCGCGTCGACCAAGTCTATCTGCCAGTGAGGTCCGTGGCCTACAGGCGGCGACTTCCTCCGACCCCATACGGTTCGTTCCGTGGGACGCGAGGTCCATATCTTGAACATGTGAGTTGAGCCACCTCGGTGCCGGCGGTGTATGTCCCCGACGCGCGGGCGACTAGGCTGGAATGAGAAATTCGCCGGACAGGCGCGGAAGTCCCGTCCGACGCAATGATGAGAAGCAACGAAGACGAAAAGAATCACCAACCGCAACCGCAAGGAGAGTCCCCTCGTGAGTGCTAGTGGCCGTCCGGTCGTACTTATCG